>NZ_AP014510.1:625032-937548 GCF_000828675.1 Thermotoga profunda AZM34c06
ACAAAAGGAATTAGAAAATTACTCCAAGATTGAGCAAAAACAAGCATAGCTACTACAATTATTCCCTTGCTTGAGAGTGGTAAAAAGATTTTAAACATGACTTGTAAGGGTGAGCTTCCATCGACAAGTGCTGCTTCTTCAAAGGTCCTCGGGATCGAGTCGAAAAAATCTCTCAGGATGAATATCGACGTTGGTAACATACCACCTGCGATTGTCAGAATAACTCCGAGCTCCTTGTTTATCAAACCAAGTCTTAGATTCAGCATGAATATTGGAACCATTGCTGCTACACCAGTGACTATGCTCGAAAAAAGAACCAAAACATACAACAAGACATCTCTGCCTTTAAAATAATGCCTCGAGAGAACATAAGCTGCAAAAAGTGCACATACAGTGACGAGTAATACCACACCCACGGAAATGATCAGACTGTTCTTGAATGCATTGATCGCTGTCTTGTTATGAAAGACTCTTACAAAATTATTCAATGTTGGAGTTGAGATCGATATGAACAATGATGGCCTCGAGCTAAATGGTGTCACTAACAACCATAAGATGGGCGCAACGAAAAAAGCCAATATAGGTGTAAGTATTATATAATTCGTGATTTTACTCATTCTTCTGGGGTCCTTCATGTTTTTTTCCTCCGTGACAGTGTTATGTAAAAGATTGCCAAAAGAAGATTTATAAGCAAAACAATTGTTGATATTGCTGATCCATAGCCTATCTTGAAATATTTGAATGCATTCCTATATATATAGATTGGTAGAAGTTCTGTTTTGAATGAAGGTCCTCCTCCCGTTAAAAGATAAGGCGTGAAAACATTGAAAGTCCAAAGTGTTATTAGAATAAAATCAGTGAAGATATAACCCTTTATGTTTGGTAAAACTATGTCTTTGAATTTTCTCCAAGATGTTGTTCCTATTATGTCGGCGGTCTCAAGATAAGAAGGTGGAATTGTCTCAAGAGCCGCAGAAAACAACAACATGGAATAAGCAGTTCCTCTCCAAGTATTGAATAAGACAATAGTCAAAATGGGATGGTTGTAAAACCAGTTGATTTTCTCAAAACCAAGCCAAGACAATGTCACATTTAGTGTTCCAAAATCTTTGTCCAAGAATGCGATCCAAAGATATGCAACGACTACTTCCGGGATGATCCATGCGAGTATCACGATGGACTGAACAATAGTCTTTAACCTGCGGCTTCTTCTATAAGTGAGTAACGCCAGAATCATCCCAAGTCCTGCTTGACCAACTATTGCGGAACCAAAGACAAACAGAAGACTTATCTTCAAAGCGTTGTAGAAAAAACGATCAGAAAAAACCCTTGAAAAATTTTCGAAACCCACAAAATCAGGCTCTCTTGCCTTAATACCTGTGAGTGTTTCATTCGTCATACCTAGCTTCAAAACCCAAATAGCTGGAAAGATGAGAAAGACCGATATAAGAATCAAAGCAGGAATTAACAGCAACACAACGGCTTTTTTGCCTATTAAATACTTTTTTTGCAAAATACTCACCGCCCAAGAAGAGGGGGCAAAACGCCCCCTTTTGTTCATGGTTTCTCAATAACGTTTTGTTTTCCGACTATGTGTGTGACTTCGGTTGCAAATTCTTTAAGAGCTTGTTCAACGGTCATTTGTTTTGTAACGACTCTTTCGGTTAATAATTGTGCTTGGAATGAGATCTCCGGATAAACTGGAAATGCAGGTCTGAAGGTGGTGTATTTCACCAGTACTCTACTTGTTTCGGCTATGAATCTATCTTTGTTGACAGTCCAACATGAGTCTGCAAGATCAGATCTTGGAGAGACGAATGGTTTAAGCGTAAAATAACTGAGTTGTGGTTCGACATAAAGGATTCTTTTCAAGACTTCCGCTACAAGTTTTGGATTTTTGGTATTTGGATTTACGGCAAAGCCTGTTCCACCGGAGATGGAAACAAATTCTGGATCGCCAGGTTTGCCTCTCCCAGGCATTGCAGCCCAGCCAATTCTCTCATCTCTGTCTGGAAAGCCCCAAGATGGGTTATTTGGGTTTAGAACAGATGTATACATCCAAGTTCCTTCAACATACATTGCAATCTTTTCCTGTCTGAACAAATCAAATGTCTTTTCTCGAGCACCAGGTGATACCTGAAGTTCTGCATCGCCTAATTTTTCATCGACATAAATCTGTTTGTAGAAATTCAGAGTGTCTCTTAATGCGCTGCTATTTACAATCCACTTTCCAGTCTCCCAATCATAGAGATTTCCACCAGCTCCAAGTAAGACCATGAAAAACCCCTGCATGGTTGTTGCTTCACCCATTTCCGTACCTGCGTTGATTTGTAGTGGTATTACACCAGGTAATTTTTCTTTGATGATTCTTGCTGTTTTGATAATATCTTCCCAATTCTTTGGTTGCCATGGAAGTGGTATCCCAGCCTTTTTGAAGAGTTCTTTGTTGTAGTAAATCATTCTCACATCTGTAGAAGCCGGTACAAGATAAGTCTTTCCTTTGTAGCTCCCCATGGCTTTCATCGAATCATAGTAGTATTTCCAGGCAGGGACTGTTTCCAAAATGTCATCGATAGGCCTGAGATACCCAGCTTCAGCGAATTCAGGTACCCAGAAACCATCAATCCAAAGTATGTCTGCTCCTCCGCCACCTTTGATATCAAGCACAATTCTGGCTTTGAAGTCTTCGTCCTTGATACCAGTTTGAATTAGTTCAACTTGAATACCCAGTTCTTTTTCAATATCTGGAAGGAATTTCTCGAACCACTCAACAACTTGTGTGTTCTTTCCACCTTTAATGGCATTTGCGATGATCGATATTTTTTCAGCAACTACAAAAATAGCCAATAAAAGGACAATTAGTAAACAGATCCACCTTTTCACAAAAACACCTCCCCCTATGAAGTTTTATTTACATCCACAAGAATTTCTAACAACGAGCTTTGTTGGGACATAATGTACCTGTTCGTCGACATTGTTCCATGCCAGTAAGGAGATAAGAACAGCGGCTGCCTTTTCACCAATCTTCTCAGGATACTGTCTCACAGTTGTGAGTTTCGGTTGGATAAACTCGCTGAATGGTCTGTCATCAAAGCCAACGACTGCTATATCTTCTGGTATTCTTATGTTGTATGACTGTAAATGTGAGATGATTTCAACTGCGAGCAAATCCGTGCAGGCAAATATCGCATCGAATTTTTTGGTAAGCAGATGTAGTTCTTTTATTTGAGGCTTTTCTATTTGAACGAGTTGAATAGTTCCCCCAAATTCATCACAGGCCTTTTTGGCACCGTGAAATCTCTCTCTAACGCTGCTTACCTTTGTGCTCTCCCAAGAAACAAAAGCTATATTCTTGTAATGATGTATCTCTAAAAGATGCCTTGCTATATCATAAGCTCCTTTTTGATTATCAGATTGAACACTGTGGTATCCCAAACCTTCGATTGTTCTGTCGACAAAGACCACAGGTTTTTTCTGCTTCACCAGATCCAAAAGCGTCTGATCTGAAAGTGAACAAAGATGTGGAAGGATTATGAATCCTGCCACTTGAAGTTGAAGTAATCTATCGAGTTTCTCTTTTTCTGAATTTTCATCATTGTCAGAAAATTGAACTACCGGGTGGAAACCAATCGTGGATAAATATTCCTCTAAACCTCTTAAAATTCCAACGCTAAGTATATCAGAAGCAGTTGTTAGAAAGACTCCGACTAATTTTGAGGAGACTATTTGTGCCTTTTGTGGTGGTTTTTGTACAAAAGTACCGATTCCTTGGAGCCTGTAAATATAACCTTCAATAGCCAGTTCATCTATAGCCTTTCTAACCGTAATTCTACTGACTTGGAACAAATCCATCAATTCTTTCTCCGATGGTATGCGATCTTCTGGGGAAAGTTCACCTTTTTTGATTCTCGAGAGGATATATTCTTTTACGATCATGTACATGGGTTTGTTTTTCATATCATCCCCCACTTGTCATAACATGTTATATCATATTATTTTGCTGCTGTCAACAATATTTATAGAAAAAATAAATGAGAGCATCATATCATTCAAATCTATTCATTATTGTTTTTTAGAGCCTATAATAACATAATTTGCTACAGCAAGTGTTTCTTTGATAAAATGTCAGAAGAGAGATTTGATCTCATCGAAAGGTGTGAGGATATCTTGGATTGTATCGATAGAAAGAACACAGATTGTGTGAAGTATGATTCTATCATCAACAAATATGGTGAAGATGTGATTCCAGCTTGGATAGCAGACATGGATTTCAAAACTGCTCCTAAGATACTTGAGGCATTTGTCAAAAGAATCGAACATGGGGTTTTTGGATACACCTTTCGTTCCAAAAATTATTACGAAGCGATAGTGAAATGGTATGAAAAGCGACATAACTGCAAAATCAATTCAGAGTGGATTGTCGATGGTCCTGGTGTTGTCCCAATGATTGCGATCTTGGTCAACACACTCACACAACCAGGTGATAAAGTCATAATTCAGCCACCTGTTTATCCGCCGTTTTTTGCGGCTATTGAGAAAAACGAAAGAACGATTGTCGAGAACAGGCTCAGAAGAACACAAAATTCTTACCAAATGGATTTTGAGAACTTAGAGAAAGTGATCGATGAAAAGACAAAATTGATGATCATATCGAATCCTCACAATCCTGTTGGTAGAGTATGGACTTATCAAGAACTTGAAAGACTTTATTCCATCGCTTTGAAATACGGTTTGATAATCATCAGCGATGAAATTCATGCCGATATAATTTACAAGCCCAATGAATTTACTTCATTGCTCAAGGTTGCCCAAAGAAATGTTATTGTGCTCAACTCTCCGGGGAAGACCTTCAATGTACCTGGTTTGACAAATTCATATGGAATAATACCAGACAAGGAGCTGAGAACTTTTTACAACAAAGCCATTGAGAAACTCGAATTGACGACAGGGAACATATTCGGCATAACTGCCCTTTGTGCAGCCTATTCTCAAGGAGAACAATGGCTAACTGAGTTGATAGATTTTCTACAGTCAAACAGAGATTATGTATATGATTTTGTGAAAAAGAACATGCCTTTGATAGATATGACACTTCCGGAAGGAACTTTTCTGATGTGGTTGGACTGTTCCAAATTGAGATTAGAAAATCCCCAAAAGTTTTTCTTGCAGAACGCAAGAGTTTATCTCAACAACGGCGCAGATTTTGGAGACCCAAATTCAGTGAGGTTAAATATTGCATGCTCGAGAAAAACTCTCGAGCAGATAATGGAAAGAATGAAAGTGGCTTATGATTCTCTGAATCACAGATAAAATAATTCACGATTGAACGCAAAATACAGTTTATTGATAAACAGAGTTGTGGTATAAGAAACAGGCAACAAGATGGTCTTTCTTCACTTCAATTAAGGCAGGTCGTGTGTCTTTACATTCGATCATTCTGAATTGACAGCGATCGAAAAATGGACATCCTGCCGGTAGGTTAATTAAAGATGGGATCTCACTTACATCCATAATGAGCTTCATCTTTCTTGTTGGATCTGGTATGGGTATAGAGCTAAATAACAACTGTGTATATGGATGAAGCATATCGGTGACTACTGAATCTGTTTTCCCCATCTCAACTATCTGTCCAAGGTACATAACTGCTATTCTATCGCTCAAGAATTTAATCACAGACAGATCATGAGATATGAACATATAGGTGAGTTTCAGTTCTTGTTTCAACTTTTTCAGTAGGTTCATTATCTGTGCTTGAACTGAGACATCGAGAGCCGATGTTGGCTCATCAAGGACAATGAATTTTGGTTTTGTTATTATAGCGCGAGCTATTGCTATTCTCTGTCTCTGTCCACCTGAGAATTCATGCGGAAATCTACCAACATGCTCAGATTTTAAGCCGACGCTTTCCAGAGTGCTCATGATTAATGATCTTTCCTCGGATCTTGGAAATTTCTGGTGGATTCGTATCGGTCGTGCGAGGATATCGTAAACAGTCATGCGCGGATTTAATGAAGAAAATGGATCTTGAAAGACTATTTGCATATTACGCCGAAAGTGACGGAATTCCTTTTCTGGTATATTTGTTATATTGATTCCATCGAAATTTATTTCACCACCATCGGGTTGCTGCAATCTTATCACGGTTCGCCCCAGAGTTGTCTTGCCACAACCAGACTCACCAACGACACCTAATGTTTCACCCTCATTCAAATCAAACGAAACTTCATTTAGAGGTTTAATAACGAAGTGTTTGCCAAAAAATCCTTTTTTAACCCAGAAAGTTTTCACGAGTTTTCTCACTTTCAGGATTTCCAACTTTGGTCACCACCGTTATAAGGATTGAAGCAAGCGACTTTATGATTTGAACCAACAAGCTCTGGAACTTTCTTATCACATAGATCTTTTATGAACCTTTCGCAACGAGGATGAAAGCGGCAACCACTTGGAGGATCTATCAAATTTGGTACACTACCCTCGATTACTCTGAGTTTTTCTATTTTACTATCAACAGGTGGTATGGCATTTAAGAGACCTCGTGTATATGGATGTAGAGGTCTTTGAAATATCTCTTTAACTTCAGCAAATTCAATGACATATCCTGCATACATTACTGCGACCTTATCACAGATCTGTGCCACAACGCCGAAATTATGTGTGATGATCAAAACACTCAGACCAAGCTCTTGGTTCATTCTTTTCAACAAACTCAAAATCTGGGCTTGAATCGTAACATCGAGTGCAGTTGTCGCTTCATCGGCAATCAATAACTTCGGATTACATACCAGTGCCATAGCGATCATCACTCTTTGTCTCATGCCTCCAGATAATTGATGTGGGTACTTAGTCAAAAGAGACTCAGGGTCTTGCATTCTCACAAGTTTGAATGTCTCTATAGCCTTTGAAATCGCTTCTTGTTTACTGATACCTGTGTGGGTCATAATAACATCACAGATCTGCTCACCAATTGTAAATGTAGGATTGAGCGAAGTCATAGGCTCCTGAAAGATCATCGATATCTTTTTACCACGAATACTGGTCATCTCATCTTCTGAAAATTTACTTATCTCTTGACCTTCGAACCAAATTTTTCCATTGAGATACCTTGCAGGTGGTGTCGGTATCAACTTGAGTATACTCATTGCTGTAATAGATTTGCCACTTCCTGTTTCACCAACTATACCGACTATTTCACCTTTTCCAACTGTTATATTGACATCTTCTATAGCCTTTACGGTACCTTCTTCAGTATCAAAATAAAGTCGCAGGTTTTCTATTTTCAATAAATCTTCCATATTCTCATTTCACCTATCCTTCAATCTTGGGTTTAAGGCATCATTGAGACCATCCCCGAAAAGATTGGAACCCATCACAGTCAAAAACAGTGCAATGCCAGGGAATATACCCAAGTGAGGTGCTATCTCTAAATAAACTCTTGCCATTGCAAGATCTGTTCCCCATTCTGCTTCTGGAGGCTTAACCCCTAATCCAAGAAAACTCAAGCCAGATATTGTCAATATCGCTGTAGCCATCCTGAGAGTGGCTTGAACTATTATTGGCGCTAATGCATTTGGCACAACATATCTGACAATTACAGATATGTGTGATTCACCAATGGCTTTGGCTGCTTCGATGTATTCATTATTTTTGATTGTCAAAACAGATGCTCTCATTACTCTTGCGAACTGTGGAAATGAATAGATGGCAATGGCTATGATCAAGTTTGATTTGCCGGGACCCAAAGCTGCAACAATCGCTATAGCCAATAATATGTCCGGAAATGCCATTAGTATATCCAAAAACCTCATCAGAATTTCGTCAACAACACCACCAAAGTAACCTGCAATTGTTCCAGCTATTATACCCATGAGAATTGCGATGATCACAGCTAAAAAAGAAATGGATACAGATGTCCTTGCACCATAGATAACCCTGCTCAAAACATCCCTTCCGAAGATGTCGGTACCAAAGATATGATTTTTTGATGGTCCCTCAAGACTCGAGAGTAGATCCTGTTTGTATGGATCATATGGTGCAATTAAAGGGGCTGTGAGAGCAATTACCACAATCGCAATCACTATGAACATACCAATCAATGCACCTTTGTTTTTACTTATTCGTTTAAATATGATCGTCGTTGAACTCTTTTTTGGCATATCTAACCCCGCCTTAGTCTTGGATCAATCAACGCATAGAAAATATCTACAACCAGATTTACTAAGACGAAAGACATGGCTATCACCATTATTCCAACTTGAACGGCTATGTAATCACGATTGAAAATGGAGTCCACAACGTATCTTCCAAGCCCAGGCCAGCCGAATACACTCTCGGTTAACACAGCTCCACCAAGGAGATAGCCAAATTGCAATCCAATAACTGTTACAATGGGAATCAAGGCATTTCTCAAAACGTATTTGTATACAACTTTTCTCTTTGGTAATCCAAAGGCTTTGGCTGTTCTCACATAATCTTGACTGAGAACTTCAAGCATGCTTGCACGCGTCATCCTCGCTATTATGGCTGATGTCGCAAGACCGAGTGTAATGGCAGGAAGGATTATGTGTTCGATACCACCTTTGCCACCCGATGGCAACCAGCTTAGTATCACTGCAAAAATAATGATCAGAAGAATTCCCAACCAAAAAATTGGCATAGAAACACCTATTAAAGAGAAAAACATAGCAAAATTATCGACCCAAGTATTTCTTTTCACAGCGGAAATTATGCCAAGAGATATACCTATGATCGAAGAAATCAGTATACTGACCATAGCAAGTTGGACAGTGTTGAGAAATCTTGGGGAGATTTCTTTCAAGATAGGTCTCTCGGTTTTGATCGATCTGAGATCATTTGTGAGAATCCCTTTCATGAATCTAAAATACTGTTCGATCAGAGGTTTATCCAGCCCATATTTTGAGCGTATCGCTTCTATATCTTGTTTTGTTGCGCCTTCACCTGCAATTATGCGCGCAGGATCACCTGGTATCATGTGCATTATTGAAAATGATATGATTGAAACTCCAATTATCACTGGGATTAGAAGTAATAATCTCCTTGAAATGAATTTGATCACTCACAACACCCCACAAACCATGGGGTGTGTCGACACACCCCATAAAACTTACTTATCAATCCAAGTATACGTCATGTTAAAGCGTTCAGTAGGATATATCTTTAGATCTTTGACTTCTTTTCGCATGACTGTGGCAATTTTCATTTCATACAAAAATAATGCTGGAGCGTCCTGAAGAATCATCTTTTGCGCTTGAGCGTAATAATCCATCAATCGCTTTTCGTCGAGTTCTGTACCGATTTTATCTATGAGTTCATCGACCTTGGGGTTGCTGTAGAAGAAGTTGTTATACCTCGCGGTACCCTGTGGATTACCCATTTGGTTTATCGAATGGAAAAGAGGAAATAGTACCCAATGACCTTCGGCGGTACCGGGAGCCCAACCAAGCAGGAACAATTGATAATCCCAGTCCTCTGGTTTATTTGAGAGTATCTTTGCCACATAAGTTCCCCACTCCATAGGTTTGACATCAAGTGTGACTCCTATTTCTTTGAACATTCCTTGCAATGCCACGGCTGTTTCATAATCGTTCAGATACCTACCTTTTGGAGTAATGAGTTCAAGCTTTAAGCCGTTGTACCCAGCTTCTTTCAATAGTTGTTTAGCCTTTTGGGGGTCATATGGGTACAGACCTGTAGAAACATAGCCATAAGTAATACTTGACAAAGGTGAGTCAGATGGTCTTGCCATATCCCTCATGATGACTTTACACAGTTTTTCCCTGTCAATGGCATAATTGAGCGCTTGTCTGACTCTCACATCATTCAATGGGGTTGTACGGCTGTTGATGCCTATGTAGATAACTCTCACTGTTGGTATGGTTTTTACAACAAGTCGTGAGTCTTGCTCCAAAGCCGGTATCAAGGCAGGAGGTGGATTGTACATAATATCTGCATCGGCAGCTCTAACCTGCGTAACACGAGAGACGTCTTCTGATACCACAGAGAATGTTATCCCATCGAGATAAGGCAGACCTTGTTGCCAGTAATTTGGGTTCTTAACCAATTCAATTTTTTCGCCCACCTTCCATTCTTTGAAGATAAAAGGTCCGGTTCCAACTGGATTTCTTCCAAAAGTAGCCGGATCGTTGCCGTACTTTTCGATCGCCTTTGGTGAGAGAATCCATGCTGCAGACGAAGTTGCCAAACGGTACAGTATGGGAGTATAAGGTTGGAAAAGTTTAAATTTGACTGTGTAATCATTGAGCACTTGGACTTCTTTGACTATACCTTTGAACATACCAACATTTCTCAGAGATGAATTTAAAACATAATCAAAATGTTTCTTAACTGCGTAGGCGTTGAAATCTTCTCCATCGTGAAACTTAACACCTTTTCTCAGATAAAACACGTAGGCGGTTCCACCTTCTTGAATTTCCCACTGCTCGGCGAGGCACGGTATGATCCTTAGGTTTTCGTCGACATCGATTAAACCTTCCAAAATATGACTTGCAACTATGTTGCTTATTGAGTCTGGAATGTTTGGCCCGAGCAATGTTGTTGCGTCCACTCCAATTAGAAACCTCAAGGTTCCACCGTACTTTGCCGCGAAAAGAGAGACTACAAAAACCAATAAAGCAATTAATAGGACCTTTCTCACCGATTTTCACCTCCTTTGTGTGATGTATTTGGGTGAGATTTTATCATGATCAAGAACTTGTGTCAAGGAGGTTTGTGTGTGTATATTTAAAATAAATGCTAATTCATCTTTTAAAGAGGCAAGAAATTGCATTGAAGAAAAACATTGGGGGGAAATATGAACAAAAATAATAGGTGTGGCAAAGCCACACCTATTGATTATTTATCAAACCAAGCGTATTTGACGATTACAAACTCTGTTGGTAGCACCCAAACATCTTTGAGTTCTTTTCTAAATGCGACGACATTAGCCATGTTATACAAAAAGATCCACGGGGCATCTTGAACTATCAATTTCTGTACTTGTGTATAGTATTGCATTAATTTGTTCTTATCGAGCTCAAAACCTATCTTGGTGATTAGATCGTCAACGGTGGGATTGCTATACATGGCGTTGTTGTCTCTTGTGCCATTTGGTTTGATATTGTCCGAATGGAACAGTGGGTAAAGTACCCAATGTCCTTCACCGGTTGATGGAGCCCAACCAAGCAAGAACAGCTCATAATTCCAATCGTCTGGGTTGTCCGACGATAGACGGCTGAGATATGTTGCCCATTCCATTGGCTTGACATCTACCGTGACACCGATTTCTTTGAGCATACCTTGAACTGCAATGGCAACTTCGTAGTCGTTCAAATATCTACCCTTTGGAGTAATCAGTTCCAATTTGAGATTTTCTTGTCCCGCTTCCTTCAAGAGTTGCTTGGCTTTTTGTGGATCATGTGGATAACCGCCCGTTGATACATAACCAACAGTGTATCTTGAGAGTGGAGAATCCGATGGGATAGCGAGGTTTTTCATGATAGCAGAACAAAGTTTGCTCTTATCAATTGCATAATTGAGAGCTTGTCTAACACGTACATCATTGAGTGGTGCTTTTCTGGTGTTCATACCTATGTAGATTACCCTCAGACTTGGTTCGACTCTGACAACGAGCCTATCGTCTTTTTGCAATGTCGGTACCAAAGCTGGTGGTGGGTTGAACATTACATCTGCATCACCGGCTCTTAACTGGTTCACTCGAGTGACGTCTTCAGGTATTATCGTGAAAATTATTCCATCAAGGTAAGGTTGTCCTTGTCTCCAATAATTTGGATTTTTCACAAGCTCTATTCTCTCACCTATCTTCCATTCTTTGAGCATAAATGGACCTGTTCCAACGGCAGTCCTTCCCAATTTACCCGGATCAGAGCCAAGTTCATCTATACTCTTTGGCGATGCAATGAGTGCACCTTCGTGCGCAAGTCGATACAAAAATGGTGAAAATGGTTTTTCCAATACAAACTTGACTGTGTATTCATCCAGCACTTGGATTTCCTTGATAATTCCCTTGAACAAACCCGTTCTCCTTAAGTTGTTGTTCAATACATAATCGTAATACTTCTTAACTGCTTGGGCATTGAAATCAGTGCCGTCATGAAATCTAACGCCTTTTCTCAGGTAGAAAGTGTAGGCAGTCCCATCTGCAGAAACTTCCCAGTTTTCAGCCAAGGCAGGCATCAAATTGAGTTTTTCATCGAATTCAACAAGACCTTCAAAGACATGCCTACAGACAGTAGCACTTATGTTGTCGGTTTGGTTGGCAGGTAACAAACTCGCTGCGTCGGCGCCCATCACAAATCTCAGGGTCCCACCATATTTAGCGCCAAAGCATAAAGCAACAGTCACTACGAAGAAAAGTACCAAGAACTTTTTCATGCTACACACCCCCTTGTGAGATCTTGAAGATAATTATAGCACCTGAACATTTGTTCATGTCAAGTTAACTGCCCTTTCAAAGACAAATCAAAATAAAAAAACAGGAGAGTTATCTCTCCTGTTTTTTGATAGATATATTCTTTTAAAGGGGATAGAATTCTTGATAGTTCCTTAAGGTTGCTTTCCACGGAGATGTGAATATTCCATACAATGGTATTCAAATCCACAGTTTTTACATTTGTAGTTTCGTCCATTGGGATTATTCTGGATGCCGTATGCTGCTAACTTTACTTTCATTCCAAACAGTTGTGCTTTGTAGGTTGTCATGTCTATCATCTATCTGAAAAATCATTGATGGATCTTATGATTTGTGTTATTGTTTTTCAACGGTCTTGTTGTATATTCTTGCTGCAATTTGGTTTAACTCAAAACACAAAGGAAAGAACTTACAGAACTTAATCTTCTGCCATAAAAGATTAGACCTATGGCAATATACGATGGGGTATTTTCCCAGGATCCTGGTTGGCGCCTTCCATTATATAGTATACGATTTTTTGTTTGTAACAATTTCTTGTTTTTGCCTTTCTGATGACACTTTGGTGTAGAAAACTCAATGTATTTTGCTATTCATCGCTATAACAGAACTTTGTTGAGGCTAACTTTTTGGAGAATATCATAAAGGCCTTTGATCGTATATTTTCGATGTGGGTATTTTGATTTTTGGAATGGGATTACTTAACTGACAGATCAGGCGAAAATGGTACAAAATATAATTGGAGGTGTTTTAAATGAAAATAATATTGAAAGCCATAATCTATTTGATCGTTTTTTCTGTACTTCATTTTGGTTATGAAGTACTAAAATGGCCTTTATTAATTATATTTTGTGGTACAGATGAATCTGTTTTTGAACATCTCAAAATGGGTTTCTGGGCGTATTTGATAGTTAGTGTAATTGAATACTTTCTTGTCAAAAAGAAAGCTCGACAAGAAAATTTTTGGTACTCACGGATTTTTTCAGCGATACTCGCTCCTTGGTTTATAGTCGTAATATGGTACATGTTACCAGCTATCATCGGACATGTCGAGTCACTGACTGTTGAGCTCGTTTGGGCGTTTGTAGTTACTTTTCTTTCGGCGATCATGGCTTGCCATTTAGAGAAGAATACTGAAAGAATCTCGTTGACCAAATGGATCAAAGTGATAATCATCGTTCTCTTTATTTTGTCAGTCGTATTCTATACGAGATTTTCCATTTCAAAACCATGGATCGATCTTTTTATCAACCCGCTAAATGTTCAAATATAGATTAATAGTATTTTTTGTTCAACTAATTGTTTCATGCAAGGTGTAGATGTTTTAAAGCTTTGTTGTGTAATATTTTTGTGTGTTTTTTAATTTTTTCGTGGGAGGGAGAAGTGTGGACAGATTCTTTCGCTTGAAAGAAAATGGTACTACTGTGCGTCGAGAAGTCGTTGCAGGAATCACGACATTCCTAACTATGGCTTACATCGTTTTCGTGAATCCTTCCATTCTCATCAACGTTATTCCTGGTGCCACACCTGGTAGTGCTCTTTATACTCAATTCTTTGGAGCCTTTATGGTGGCAACAATCCTTGGCTCTGTGACAGCAACATTGATCATGGGACTATTTGCAAATTATCCATTTGCTCTCGCACCAGGAATGGGTTTGAATGCATATTTTGCTTTCACGGTATGTTTGAAGTTGGGTATCGACTGGAGAGTAGCTCTTGCCGCGGTTTTCGTAGAAGGTCTTATATTCATCTTTTTGACAATCACCGGTGCTCGTGGTTTTGTTGTGAAAGCCGTACCAGATTCAGTGAAGCTGGCAACAGGCGCAGGTATAGGTCTATTCATAGCCTTCATAGGGTTAAAGGGGGCAGGGGTTGTTGTAGCTGATCCTGCAACTTTTGTAAGTTTGGGGCGTCTGAATGACCCAAATGTGATAGTTGCAATAATTGGATTTTTCATCATAGCTGTTTTGTTTGCCCTTAAGGTACCCGGAGCGATAATGATTGGAATACTTGCCAGCACCTTGATAGGTGCCTTACCTATTTTTGGAGTCACGAATTATCAAGGTATAGTTGGTAGAATTCCAGATATTACTCCTACATTCATGAAGATGGATTTCAATCTCCAAGCCCTGGGTACTGCGACATTCTGGATGGTTGTCTTCACTTTCTTCTTTGTCGATTTCTTCGATACTCTTGGAACACTCACGGGGTTGGCAGAGTCAGCGGGTTTTATGAAGAACGGAGATTTACCAAGGGCATCCAGAGCATATCTCGCCGACGCTGTAGGGACGTCCGTAGGTGCAATGTTTGGTACATCGACCGTCACAACATACATAGAAAGTAGTGCAGGTATTGCTGAAGGAGGTAGAACGGGTTTAACAGCAGTTGTAGTAGCTATCTTAATGCTTTTGATGCTTTTCTTCTCTCCTCTTGCTTTGACGGTACCGTCTGCCGCAACTGCGCCAGCCTTAGTTTTTGTTGGTGTTCTCATGATCAAGACACTCAAAAAGATCAACTGGGATGATATCAGCGAGGCAGTACCAGCTTTTGTGACTCTCTTGATGATGCCACTGACGTACTCAATTGCAAATGGTATAGCATTGGGAATTATAACCTATCCTGTTATCAAGCTTTTCAGTGGGAAGGCAAAACAGGTTCATTGGTTGACTTGGATACTTGCCATACTCTTTATTTTGTATTTGATATTCTTAAGAGAGTGAAAGCGGGAATCTCCCGCTTTCACTTTAATGATAGAGATCTTTCGCGATGACCGGTTAAGTAGCCTATCACGATCTCATTCAATTTGGGAAATCTTCCAACATCGGATTTGGTTTTCACGAGTATACTGGAACCGACTAAACCGATTACATCTGTTGCCTGTAGATTTTCACCCTTCTCGACGATTCTGTGTGTTTCTTTCGCGTTGTCTATCGAGTCTGAATAGATAACCCTTCCTTCTTTGATTATCCCAAAATGAGTGGCGTATTCTTCGATTTCAAATATCTCATGTGAAGAAATCAATATCGTCCTTCCTAAATTAGCGTATTCTTTAAGCATATTCATTATTTCAAGTCTTACCGTGGGATCAAGATGTTGTGTTGGCTCATCGAGCACTAACAATTCAGCCTGACTCGCTACACAAAGACCGACAAAGAAAAGAGTCTTCATTCCAATTGAGTATGATTCAACTTTTTGGGAGAGATCAAAACCGTATCTTGCAACAAAATTCGAAAATATCGCATCATCCCATTTTGGATAGAGCTTGGACCAGATCATCAAGTAATCCTTGGCTGTGAAATTTCGAAAAACAATTCTTTCTTCTGGAACAACCGCTATTTTTTCCTTCAAATGGATTTCATTCGAACCATTGCAACTTTCACCAAAAAGTTCTATCGAACCTCCATCAGGCATTAGTGCACCAGTTAGACATCTTATCGTTGTTGTCTTACCCGCTCCATTAGGTCCTACCAACGCAAACACACTTCCTTGATCAACGTTGAATGAAACATCACTTAATACTTGTTTATTACCTAACTGTTTTCTGAGATGTTCTACGCGAATCATCTTTCACCACCTCTTTGTATGAACAATTTATATGCAGCATAAATGAGTACAAAAGCAAAGGCAAGTGAAGCAAAGATATTGGCTTGGTATATTGGACTAATCAATTTGTATGGATTGAATGTAGGTCCAAGACGGCTCGATCCGATACCACCAAGTACGAGATCTGCTAACAAGAACAAAAATGCAGCACCGTAAGGATCAAACCCAACACTCACAGCGGATATCACTACTCCAAAGTAAGTCGATAAGAAAATAAATGCCCTAATGAGTATCAACCAAGAATCTATAGACCTATCGGCAAAAGGTAACCCAACAAAGAATGTCACAGAAACTAACGTCAGAAGGAATGTATATTCCATCCAAAACAGCTGTTTTCTGGTGAAAGGCAAAAAGGTCATCAAATCAAGTCTTTTTTGTCTTATATCAGATGCGAGGGAAAAGAGTATTATGAAAAAAGCACCGAACGCCTTCACGCCGAAGCTGGGAAATAGCATTATAACCAAAAAGAAGAGCATACTTGAATATTTTTCAAGAAGTTGTTTTCTCACATATACATCAAAATTTTTCATTTTTCCACACCTCCTCAAACAGTAACAAAGAAGTATACAGATCAAGTCCTTTTACCTTAAGCTCGCTTACCAGTTTTCTTATTTCGTCTGTGATTTGTGGATCGATTGAAGTATTCTTAGCCACAAAATATCCTATACCCTGCTCTGAAACCAAAAACCCTTCGTTCTTCAATTTATCGAGAGCTTTCAGTATCGTGTTCACGTTAACATCGAAGATACTTTCAAGTTCTCTCACAGGTGGTAATTGTGATTCTGCTTTGAGATTTCCGAGTAATATTTCGGACTTGATTTGGTTCATGATCTGAAGATAAGCGGGTATACCACTGTGCTTATCTATTTTTCTCAGCATATGAATCACTCTCTTACTATCTTGATGCCAGAGCTTTCGACTCGAATATCCGCGCTTGATCTATTTCTCAGTGTAATTTTGCCACCAGTTCCGTCGGCTCGTATGTAAAGTTCATCTACCCCAGTATAAACCAGGATTCCGTTTATTCCCGTTCCATCTATAAAGAAAGATCTGCATTTTGAAAGTGTCATATCGATCGAGATACCAGTTCCGTTTATTTTGATGGTTTCAAATCCAAATTCACCTTTGAGATTTATTCCTGTACCATCTGCGTAGAATGATTTACCAGTCAGCTCACCGTTGACATTTATACCTGTCCCGTTTATTGAAAAACGATCTGCTATGATCTTTCCCTTGACATTTACTGCCGTTCCATATATGTTCATAAAGGCTGTTTGGCATTCACCACTCAGCGATACCGCAGTACCATCAATTTCTAAATCTCTCAGATCAATAGTTCCAAGTTCGATAACATATCTTTTGTTTGGTTGACCTCCTGAGATTCTGATCTCGTCATCCATGATTCTCACATCTAATTCATCTGCCAATCGTATTGAGTTTGTGTTGGCAAAGTGTATATCTACATTTAACCCATCGATGACGACCCTTGGTTTGAGATCAACTGTTTTTGATGGTGGAACATCTTTTAACATGTCAATATAAGGAAAATGAAAGACATTCGGAAAACTTTGCAAGATAATGTGTGAATAACTGCTAATTGCAACTGGAATTAAGAAGATTATGATTGCCAGTACTAAGAAACCAGCCATGTGTCTCACGTAATTTTTGAACGTAAGTGCCAGGATTGTAATGGCGATGAAAGCAAGTATGATCTTCAAAGGGACAAATGGTAAAAACCAACCAAGGATTCCCAAAATCGCTACGATCAGTACTACCTGAAGAAATTTAGAGTTTTTGACCCACTCCACGATAACACCTCCAGTAATATAGTGTTCTACTTATATATAACACTATTTTTGTAGAAATGATTTAAGATTGTGTAACATTATAATTTCTAAAAAGTTATAAACCAACAAGGAAGATATTCGATATAACTCGAGGGATTGTCCTCGCATTTAATATTTTTCTAATCTCGTTGGTGTAATCAAAAATATCGGTGAGATTTTCCATTGGGGGGATTACTGTGAGGATCTCGGTGATAGCCGGTTTAATATTACTTGTTGCAACGTGTTTGTTTGCAAACACGGTTTTGATTAACGATCCTGATTTTGTCAAACTCACCGCTGTTCAGAATTTTTCTCACAACCTCTGGTGGGCAACGGACTATGTTCTTGAAATCCAGGCACTCAATCGCAATATGCCGGTAGAAGTTTCCTATTTGATACTCGATGGAGGTGGAACACCATCGGAACCATCTATAGGAGTTCAAGTAAAAGGAAACAACTTCATCGAAGGATGGGAAAAAACATCTTTCTTCCAAACTGAGGTTGGTGGATGGGGCTCACCAGAATTCCAACAGAATCCAAAGTACTTGCCTTTACCGCACTATAGAACTTGTATTTTGATGCTCGCACGTTATGAAAAGATATATTTCGTAGTCATAAGAGAAAATGATGGACAAATCTCTTACAAAGTTTTGCAAGGAGGACCGTTCAAACCGTTAGAGATTCCATCGGTTGTACGTGTTACAAGGGATGGGCCAAAGTTCACGGTGGCATCACTTGGTCAACCAGTTGAAGTTGGACTGTGGGCAAAGGGTAGTTACATGCATGACGAAGTAGGTGGATGGGCAAGTGCTGGCTATACTGCGAAGACAAAGCAGTACGACATACCACATTATGGGATGTTTATGATGATGGTCGGACGATATGACAAAATCGCACTCATAATAGGAAACGAGAATGATGGAAAATTGGGCGCTATCACACTGTACGGAGGTCAGCAAAATACACATGTAGTCGCCGATCTTTGTGTTCTGACTACAGTTCGAACGGATTTTTCAATTGAAGCTATATCTTCTGATCCTGTTGAGATAACACACTTTGGTTTTGACAACACCTGTTGGCAGTGGGAAGTCAATGGTTGGGGAAAACCAGAATACAGAGCATCAAAACAAACCTTCAGGTTGAAACACTATACACCGAGTTTGATATTCGTCAACAGGTACAACAAGGTTGGCCTCTTTTTTTACAATGAAAACGATGGCATACCTGGTTTCGTTTTCGTTCGTTGATAAATAAGATGCCCCTTTCGGGGCATCTTGTGTTTTATATTTTTTTGAAAGAGATCTTCAGTGGTGTTGGATTTGCAAGATTGTCTGAAACAGGACATCTTTCCTCAACTGTCTTTAACCATTTAGCAAGAGTTTTTTCGTCTGCATCAGTTTTGACATTTATTAATACGTCGATTTGTTTGTAACCAGCTCTTTCTTGCTGAGATTTTCCTTGAAATTTTGCTGGATTTAATATGCCTTGAATTTCTATAGACAGTTCGCGCAAAACTATTCCCATTTCCTTTGCCACAAGATGGCCAACGACATTCAAACATCCTGCCAAAGCTGCAAGGACATACTCTACGGGGTTTGCGCCTTTGTCTTCTCCACCAAGTTGCGGTGGTTCATCCACATACATTGTGAAGTTTCTGGCCTTCACCATGACTCTCGTTTCGGTTTCGGCTTTAGCAGCCACAGAGAATTTAACATCCATCATGATCACCTCGAAAATATAGTAGCATTTATTTATTCCGACACAATTACTCTAATTTTACAAATGTGATTTTTTTATCAAATTCAGTAATTCCTCACATATACTTTCTCTCTTTACCGTTTTTATTATCTGTCCTTTTTCGAAGATAACGGCTCCGTCTTTTGTACCTGCTATACCAATATCTGCATGTCTTCCTTCCCCGATGCCATTTACAACGCATCCCATGACAGCCACGACGAGATTTGTCCCCTCAACAATGGGCTCTATTGACCTTGCTACTTGTTCAACATCAAACTCAGTTCTTGCACAAGTTGGACATGCTATAACTTGTCCACCTTTTCTCAGATGTAGAGATACGAGTAACTTACGTGCGGCATAGACCTCTTTTATTGGATCACCTGCAATGGATACTCTGATAGTATCACCAATCTTTCGCAGCAAGAGATGCCCTATACCCACCGATGACTTTATGATGGATGTGTCATATGTACCTGCTTCGGTGATACCAATATGGATTGGATAGATAATTTTTTGGGCGATATACTCATTTGCTTTAATTGTTTCGATTACATCACTACTTTTTACTGAGACAACGATATCGTAAAACTCAAATTTTTCAAGTAGATAGACTTCATGTAGTGCTGATTCAGCCAGAGCTGTTGCGCGATCGTACTTAGATTCGAACTCTTTTCTCAATGAACCAACATTGGAGCCAACTCGAATTGGTATTTGAAACTCCTTAGCCACTTTTGAAAGTTCTTCTATCTTCCAGTCCTCTCCTATATTTCCTGGGTTTATTCTGATTTTGTCTGCACCATTTTTGATCGCTTCGATTGCTAAACGATGATCAAAGTGGATATCAGCTACGAGTGGTATGTTTATCTGTTCTTTGATCAATTTAATTGCTCTTGCACTCTCGAAATCTGGTACTGCAACCCTTACAATATCACAGCCGGCATCTTGTAACATCTTTATCTGTTGAACTGTTTGTTCTATATCAACGGTCTTTGTATTAGTCATGGATTGTATAGTTACAGGGTTGCCACCACCAACCAAAACCTTCCCAACTTTTACCACCTTGCTCATTTGGATATCAACCTACCCACATCGGAAAAAGTCACAAAAATCATTAAAACGATTAGTATAACAAAGCCTATTAAATGTATCAAGCTCTCTATTTTTGGGTCTATCCTTTTTCTAAATATGATTTCCAAAAGCGAGAAGATGATCCTACCGCCATCGAGTGCTGGTAGTGGTAGCAGGTTGAACAAACCAATGCTCATTGTGATAAAAGCGACAAGTGTTAAAACTTGTTCAAGACCAACTTGTGCTGCTTCTCCAACCAATCCGACTAATCCAAGCGGTCCAACTACACCGCCTGACTCAGTAGATTTGAAGATACCAAGTAATGATTTATACATCATGAGAAGTAAGTTGTTGCACCTATCAAATGAGACATAGATCATCTCCCACAAATTGTTGAATTTTATGTTATTCACTTTTGGTTCAAATACACCTGCGCTTTCCATTATTTGTTTGATTAGAGCGCTTTGCACATTCACAAAAAGTTCCTGACCATCTCTCTGTATTCTGACTTCAACTTGATCTGAGAAACCTGAATGAGACCAAACTACCTGATCATCTGATACTTCGATGTAAATTCCACCATCACCAGCCATTATCAACTGATACACCCTTGAAAGGTCTACATTACTCTGGATCTGTAGTCCACCGATCGAGATCAGTCGATCTTTTTTCAAAAATGGTCCTACATCCTTTCTGAAGACATTTGATACACTTGCAAAATAAAATCCCAAAGCGAATCTGGGTTGATCGTATTGATATTGCTTAAGAAGCCCTTTCAGAGAGGTGGACTCAAATTCTATGGAAATGTATTGATTGAGCATTGAGTTGATAACACTGGCTTCAAGTGGTTTACCAGAAATGGATTCTATCTTCTTGCCCAATTCACCAGATACGTCTCTCAGTACAAAGAAATGATTACTTTTAAAAAGTTGAGGAGTGGCAAAAACAGTTAATCTTTTGCCATTTCTTGAAATTAACATCTTAACAGGTTTGCCTTGCCTGATGATTTGACTGACTGTGTAAGTATCATACACACGTTTGTTGTTGATGGAGAGTATGACATCATCTGGCATTAAACCAGCCTCGAAGGCAGGTGTGTTGTTTTCAACAAGCGCTATAGAAACAGAAGGGACACCCCAAAAAGCAACTATCAAGGTGAAAAGTAAATAACCGGCGAGAATGGAAAAAAGTGGTCCAGCAAAGAATATGAGGAGTCTCTGCCATGCTGGTTTACTGTATAAACCTATCACTCCTTCTTTTTGTTCCTCGGTGGGATCTTCTCCGGCGAGTTTTACATATCCACCGATGGGAATTGCATTTACCCTGAATGTTGTTTTCTTTCCTTTCTTCTCATACAATTTTGGTCCAAAGCCAATTGCAAATTCAAGAACATCTACGCCAAAGATTCTGGCAAAAATGAAATGACCAAATTCATGGACACTGATTATTCCAACAAGTATGATTATGAAATAAACTATAGACATTCGATCACCTCTATCGCTAAGCGCCTTGCTTTCTTGTCCACTTCAACAAGATCACTTAGATCTCTTGGTTTACCTTCGATCTTTTGTACCACCTTTTCAATCACTTTACTAATATCAGTGAATTTGATTTTATCAGACAAAAAATATTCAACTGCCACTTCATCCGAAGCATTGTAAGCCGTTCTTTTTGCATAATCGTTGGCAATATCGTATGCGAGGAAAAATGCAGGATATCTTTTCATGTCAACTGGATGGAAAGACAACCTACTTTGAGAAAGATCTGGCCATTCAGTCTTTTGATAATTTCTCTTTGGATAAGTAAGGGCATAAGCTATGGGAACTCTCATGTCTGGAAAACCCATGTGTAATTTCACTGTTCCATCTCTCAGAAATACAACCGCATGAACAAGACCTTCTCTATGCAGAAGTACTTCGATTTTTGAAACATCGATATTGAACAACTCGTAGGCTTCAAGAATCTCAAAGCCTTTATTCACCATTGTAGCAGAATCAATGGTAATCCTTTTACCCATTTGCCAAACAGGATGCTTGAGAACATCACATGGTTTTGCTTCATCTAATTTCTCTATATCCCAATCTCTCAATGCCCCTCCAGAAGATGTAAGGAGTATCTTTTCAATCCCGTCTTCATAGAGTTGCATCAAGGCGCTGTGCTCGCTATCCACAGGTAATAACTGAGTTGATGTCTTTTTCAGTGCACTTTTCACCATCCAACCACCACAGACGAGCGCTTCTTTACTGGCAAGAAGAACTCTTTTGGATGTTTCAATTGCTTTGAGAGTGAGTGGAAGACTTACAAAACCTGGTACAGCAACAAGTGTTATATCTGGCTTTGTTTGTTCGAGTTCATTGAAGATGTCATCATATCCATCACTTGTTCTTATTATCTTGACTACTTTGAATTTCAAAGATAATTCCTTGGCTAACTCTTGATTAGAATGATACGTTCCCGCTAATACTTCAAAATCTTGCATCTTTTGAATCACTTCGAGCGCTTGAACCCCTATTGATCCTGTCATTCCAAGTATCACAACGGTTGTTTTATCCATCTGAAATAGACCACCATCCCTTCTCTAACTTCTATCCTCACCTTTTCTGCCATAGCTATGTTGCTGACACCAAATGGCTCTTGACATGGCATGTCAGTCTCTTTTAATACATATTTGAACCCTTGCAAGGTTACATTCTTTGCATCACCACATATTGGCAAGATCGACCACTTTTCACCTGAGATTGAATCGAGTTCTACTTGTGAGTGAACTACACCCATTTGAAGGTTATCATCTTTAGCATTAATAATGATATCTGGATATTTACACATCAAATAGATAAGGGCGAGTATCATATCTATGCGTTCTCCCTGCCAACCTCGTATTACTATCTCATTCGCACCGAGTTCTATGGCTTTTTCAATTGCAAGTTGTGCATCGATTTTGTCTTTATCTTCAGGGTAAACAAAGAGCTCACAACCTGACACTTCGAGTTTTTTGAGCACATCGTTATCAATAGAATCGGCATCTCCAACAAATATATCGGGTATAACTCCATTACTGAGCAAGTATTTTGTTCCACCGTCTACGGCAATTATTAAGTCGTCATTTTCGAATTGCTCAAGGCTTTGTTTTGAATAATCACCATTAAGAAAGATTATCGATCTCAATTGAATCATTCCCCTTCAAGATTTTCATGGTGAGTTGCCTGTATTTATTCACCGTTCTACGACTGATAAAGATTCCCTGCATTTTCAATTTTTGTACGATCTCGGCATCGGTTATGTTTTGAGATTTGTCAAGGATTTTGGCAATCTCTATCACGAGATATTCTTTTTCTACATTCCTGCCAAAAAAGATTCTGAATGGAAAGATACCAATCGGTGTTTTTATGAATTTGCTTGAGACAGCACGTGATATTGTAGAAACACTTACCCCAAGGTATTTCGCCGCATCGATCATTTTGATTTTCTGAGGATAGTTGATTTTCTTGGAAAGAAACAAGGTATTTTCTCTCACAGACATCTGACCAAGAGACAAGAGCAGTTGTCTTCTACAATCGATTGCTTGACTCAGGAAAAGGTATATTTTCGTCTCGATTTTATTTGCACTTCTGGGGATCGATAAATGAATTTCTTTGAGTGATATGCTTAGATCATGGTTGACTATTATATCTGGTTCAATATAAGATGATCTCACGCCATAACCTTTTACCTTACCCTCCAGAACTCCATCTGGTCCGACGTCTTTGATGGCTTCCATGGCTTTATAGACAACAGCTGCGTTGACTTTGAATCTTTCACAGATCTCTTTTACTGTGACATTCATGTGTCCATTTTGATCTAAATTGTACGCTATATACTCGGCTATCTTCTCAGTCTCATCATCGAGTCTGGCAAAAGCGAGATTTTCAACAATCTCTTCACAGAGACTCTTTTCATCATTTGCAATCAATTCAGCCATTGTCTCACTTTCATCGTTTAATTCTACATTCAAACTTAAACCAAAGGGGTTTTCCCTCAGATATTCCAGTAAAGCCGAGACTGGAAGCTCCAAGACTCGAAAAAAAGTTCTACGGTAAGAATTAATGGATGGTTCTAAACGTAAATTCTGTTTCATCAAACCACCTTTTTAAAGTATCAGCATTGCGTCACCAAAAGAATAGAAACGATATCTTTCCTTAATTGCTTCACGATAAGCTTGCATTGTGAAATCATGTCCTGCGAATGCACTCACCAACATCAACAAAGTCGACTTTGGGAGATGAAAATTGGTTACCATAGCATCGATTAATTTGAATTCAAAAGGAGGATATATGTATAACGACGTTTCTCCATCGGTATTGCCATCTATTGCATATTGCTCAAGTGCACGGACCACGGTTGTCCCAACGGCTATTACTCTTGCCTTCATTTGCTTAGTATATTTTATCAAATCTACAGTTTGAGGGGGTATGTGATAAGTTTCTGCATGTATTTTGTGTTGAGTTATATCTTGTGTTTTAACTGGTCTGAATGTTCCAATTCCAACATGTAATGTGATTTCTGCGATGTTTATTCCGAGGTTTTTTATTTGATTTATTAATTCCTCGGTGAAATGAAGTCCAGCCGTTGGCGCCGCGACGGCACCATCTACTTTCGCATATACTGTTTGATATCTGTCAAGAGATACCTTACTGTGAATATACGGTGGAAGCGGTGTGTTACCTTTGCTGAGAATTTTCTCGTCTGTCACGTTGAATTTGAGAATTCGTGTCCCTTGCTGTGTTTTTTCTATGCAAATTGCCATAAAATCATCAAAAAATAACTCATCTCCGGGTTTAACTTTTTTACCGGGCTTTACCATACATTCCCATAAAGATTCATTTATCTTCCTGAGCAAGAAAACTTCTATAACAGATTCATTTTTCTTTGCAAACAATCTGGCTGGTATGACACGCGTGTTGTTGAGTACTAAAAGATCATTTGGTCTCAAATAGTCAATGATTTGCCGAAAAATTCGGTGTTCTATTGTTTTAGTCTTTCTGTGTAGGATCATCAATCTTGACATATCTCTTGGTTCAATGGGTGTTTGCGCTATCAATTCTTCAGGTAATTCGTAGTCGAAATCTGATAACTTCATTCGAAAAACCTCCTTGGGTCGATTCTTGGTATTGTCGTGTTCCATTGTCTGAACCTGTCACTGCTCACAACAACGGCATCTTTCTCCTTAGCAAGCCGCAGTATGAGTTCATCTGCCGGTGAATACAAAAATACCGATGGACTCTCAAACCAAGTCGAATAATCTTTCTCTTCAACAAGGTGAATTATATTTTTGTCAAAGACTATCCAGAATGGATAGTAAAATGGATCGTTCTCCGCTATCTTTTCCAATACAAATTCCAGATCTGAGAATCTCTTTCTGAACATGAATATATTGTTTCCATCAAGGACTATACCTTGTTTAGCTTTACGTATCAATGCTGCTTTGACGTATGCATGACATCTCAATTTTGAAATCAACTCAGCACGCTCGACCACATTCAAATCTAAATAAAGCTCTTTGTATGATTCTATTTCTGAGCAGTTTTGCAAAGTTATATCGTTGATTTCGCTGGCAAGCCATTCCATGTCGCTTTCATCGGTAGTCATCAACGCAGCCTGTAACTCGATGAAATCCTTAAGCATAGATTCTTTCAATATTTTTCGTGCATTCTGTATGAACAAAATCAAATCATTTTCTTTGATCAACGAAATCATCTCGTCGGTCGGAGGTGGATAAAAAGATGGTTTGACCCAGAACGGGATTTCAAGGCATTCAAAGGCTGGTACGGAAAATTCTTTGGATAGATTCTCCAATTTCTTGATTAATGGAAAGCCTTTTTCAAAAAATCTCAAAAGACCGTTTTGTAAAAGATCCAATTTTCTTTCCTTCAAAGATCTTTTCAATGGTCCTATCAGATTATCGATAAAGGTTTGTGCATCTTCCCTTGACCAACTCTTGAGTTTTCCAATCAGGTGAATGATATTATCCTTTTTTATTTGAAGCCTACGCACTCTAATTAAATAATTGGAATCGTAGATATTCAGGACCATCTCAAACGCCTCACGATATAATAAGCGATATAGCCAAGCAGAATCGAGAAGACCGATCTATAGAGTGAGACAACGAGAGGTGTCTTTATGTGGCAGAATGTATTGAAAGTCGATACCAGTGCTATGGAACCGAGTATTTCGAGCACGAAGTTCCATTTGAAGTTTATAAATCTAAGAGAAATGAAATATACAGGATAGAATAATACTTCTTTGAATCTTGGCCTGACCCAAAGTAGACCTTCAATAAGATCTCTTAATTTTCTTTCCATATCCGGAACGAATGCGATATTTCCCGATCTGGAAATATAATAGAACCCAAAAAAACCACCAGCAACAAGAAGGTATGGTATATATCTCTTAAGCCACTTCCAATGTCTTATAAGAATTATTATCACTAAGGTAGCAGGGAGTGCTATCAGTGATAATTTCACGCCCCTGAATTGATCTAAATCGTTCATATGGTTGAAGTCCGATAATGTTGCATAGGTCAGTAGACCTAAAAGAAGATAGAACAGAGGAAGCAATTCTCTCTTTCGGATTGAGAAATGAAGTGTTACCGTTGCCATTATCGAAGCCACCGAAACAGAGATAGAAAAACCAAATGGTAGCGCTGCTATGGAAGGCAATACGGCTACTATTTTATAAGATGTTAATGCAAACAAAATTGCGAGAAATGGAATAAAACGCAGTGCCTGGAAATCTTTTTGTGGCATTGGGGAAGGTACAGGTTTTCCAAATTGCCTTTCCAATTTTTCCAGAACTGTTTGCATATTCACATTGTTTAAAGGTTGTATCCAAAGTAGATCAATGCTTCTTTCCAAAATTGCCCTGCGCAATCTGTAATATATCATCGTTTCATCAAGACCGAGTTTGTCGACTTCTTCTTGTCTGACTGTGTGAACCCGAAAGATGAGATCTTTCAGAGATCTCTGGCTTGCCAATCTTTTTGCAAAAGGAAGGCTCTCGTTGAATTCAAGTATTCCAACAAAGATTTTGTATCTATCAATATCCTGAATATAACTTGCTGGATCTATTTGGCTGAAATCGCCTTTGAAGATGACATACTTCATATAATCTTCCAATTTCTCTCCTGGCTCAATGACCCAAACGATTTCATCATTTTGTAGTACGATTCTTTTATCATCCAAAGTAAAACCCACGCTGTAATTCATAGCTTTTCTGTCGCTGTTGATTCTCACAGGTATGAAGAATATGAGATAAGTAATGGAAATCAATAGAAACAACCAACTACTAATACGTTTCAATCGTGTAACCATATCCATCTGTTATCACCTTTGCCGATACATCTTTCGCCATCCACCATTTTATGTATGGTGAAATGAAACTGAATCCCAGAATATTTATATACAACTCTTGTTGCTTGACAATTATCCCACTTTTACTCAATTCGCGATTACTGGTTATTTGCAGAATGGCGTACGATTTATTTTCAAAACTGTCCTGTGCTATTGCAACTATTGTATGATCTTTGTCAGAAAGGCTCAATAAACCTTTTGTAATTTCAAGGCTTTGACCGTCGAGAAATACCTGAACAGTACAAGCAGTCATGTCCTTCACAGAAGTAGAAAATTCAAAGATACCTGGGGCTTTTTGAGAAACATCAATATCAAGAGTAGGACAAGTGCTGTCCTGGACAGTTGCTTTGACGAGTTTTATCTGATCTGGTTGAATTTGTAGAAAGGTGAAGGTACCTGGGATCATCAAAGGATCAGAGTCTAACCCACTCAAAGAGATAAAATTTTCATTCAACTGTTCTCCAATTTCAAAGATTTCCTGTGTTCTGAAGCTCTTCTGGTTTGAAACAGATACCTCGAAATTATACAATTTACCGTTGATTTGCGCACCAATCAAATGTTCACCCACGGGAAAAGTACCACAGATGTCTTTGTAATGTGCCCCATCGATAACCCATTCGATCGAGGTTGGTTCACTTTTGTAAATTGGTATAATCGCTCCACCAAAGCCAGGATAACTCGTAATAACCCAATCTACATCCAAAACAGGTGGTTCAAGTGAATACTTTCCTGGTTTGGTGATCTTCGACAGGTCATAATCAACAAAGCGCGGTAGAAATTCCTTGATCTTTTCTCTGTCAAATTCGAATATTACAACGTGATCAGAATAAACTTCTATGGGATATCTGTCTATTGTCACTTGAATCTGTATGCCTGATTTGAATAATTCAACGAGTTTTTCATATACAAAATCCGGGACAACTACATCGGTCATCACAACACCAATTGTTTTTCCAGACGATGTAACCAAGAAATCTTGTTTGGGAAGTGGAATATATTCGACAGAAATCTTTGGAGGTATGTAATGTTCAACTATATAATCTTTGAGACTAATCTGAGTATTAACCTGAAAGGTGAATACCATTTCTACTTTATCGTTAAAAAAAAGATATCCAGTTTTATCGTAGGTGTTCATGAGTAACTCTTGAGAAAAGCACAAACACGCAATAAGCAGGAATGGGAGGACTTTCACTGCCTGAGCCTCCTCAGGACTTCCTCCAAATCCTCACCGAGAGGAGCCTTGATCTGCAACTTTCCAGGTTCCGATGGGTTAGTGAAACTAACACGTATGCAGTGAAGGAATTGTCTCCTCAGGCCATATCTTTGCCTGTACAGTGCGTTTATTGCTTTGTCTCCATAGAGAGTGTCTCCAATCACTGGGTTCCCGATCGAAGCAAAATGCCTTCTTATTTGATGAGTACGGCCAGTGTGAAGAATCACACTCACAAGTGTCGCATCGTGGAAATTTTCCAGAGTCCTGTACTCGGTAATTGCCTCTGAATTATCAAGTGGGGTATCTATTATTCCAGAATTTTTCAATCTTCCACGAACAAGTGATATGTATTCCTTTTCAACAAGTCTCTCTTTGAACATTCGACTCAATGTTCTGGCGGTGCGTAAATTTTTTGCCACTATCAACACACCAGATGTATCTCTGTCAAGTCTATGCACCAGATGTGGTTGAAAGCCTTCTTTGTTTCCATAAAAGATTAATCCTTGGATTAACGTAGTACTTTTAGTCCTATCACCAGGATGTAATGCTATACCTGCTTTCTTGTTCAAGATCAGTATATTTTCATCTTCATAAAGAACATCGAGCTTCAAGGGAACGGGAACGACTTCGTTTGATCTTCTTTTGTAAATGGAAAGATCAACCAGTACGTCGATTTTGTCTCCCGCATCGATTTCATAATGGGGTTTTCTGACGACCTTATCGTTTACCAGGATTTTACCGGTACGTATGAACTTGTATATCTCGGAAAGCGGGACGTTTTTTAACTGATTTCTGAGAAATTTGTCGATCCTTCTGTACTGATTGTTCTCTTGCACTAAGAATTCCAATTTTCTATCTTCCTCCATATTTCATGAAAGATTTGATTTTCTTATCGATTTCCTTTTTCTTTATTTCCTCACGCTTGTCATACTGTTTTCTACCCTTTGCCAATGCTACCTCAATTTTAGCGATGCCTTTATCGTTGAAATAAATCTTGGTCGGTATGAGAGTTAAACCAGTTGTGCTGAGTTTACCAGTCAGTTTTTTAATCTCTTTCTTATGAAGTAGGAGTTTCCTTGGTCTTTCTGGGTCATGGTTGAACCTGTTCGCAAATCTGTAGGGACTGATGTGCAAGTTCAGAAGATATATTTCACCATCTTTAATGCGGCAGAAAGAGTCCTTAAAGGACACATTTTTCTCTCTGAGTGATTTCACTTCCGTACCTTTCAATTCTATTCCGGCTTCGTATGTTTCTAATATCTCATAGTCCCGTGCTTTTTTGTTGATGGCAACTATTTGCAGAAAAATTCCTCCTTATGGCTGTACACCTTCAAAATGTTCTATACCCTTTTCAGTTACTTCTATCACATCTATTCTATACCCAGAGTACTCTTGGGGATTATTCATGATGTAGTCATTTGCAGCGAGTTGAATGTTTTGCATTTTTCTAAGGTCTACTCTTGTTCTTGGTAGGTAATCACTCAATCCGCTCTTAACCTCAACAAAAACGAGGTATTTTCTATACCTCGCTATGATGTCTATTTCGCCAAACCTGGTTCTGTAATTGCGTTCCAGTATCTTGAAACCCTTTCGACGTAGGTATGAAACTGCTCTCTCTTCTGCTTGTTTCCAGTTAAGCATGTATCCCCGGAACAACTATATGTCCCGACCGCTCTTTTGGAAAATTGGATTTTATCAGATCTACACAATCTGATTCCCTGGCGATATCTTCGCGCAATTCAACAGGATTCTCTATTGGTGTATACATTGGTTCAGTAAGGCTCACATTTACTTCATTCAAAAGTTCCATGTAAGCGAGAATCTCACGCATATCTTTCTCGATAGATTTACGTTGTTCAGGTGTCAATTCAATAGCTGCCAAAGCTTCGAGATGTTTTATCAAAGTTTCATCGATCTTAATCACCCGGTATCACTCCTTTGAGGTTGTCGACATTTGTCTGAGCTGCGATTTTGTTTTCCTGCACGATCTTTTGATATATTTCAGACCTGTATATTTTAACATATAAAGGAGCACTGATACCGATCTTCACCTCTGCTCCTTCTATCTTCAATATTTTGATTTCTATATCATCACCAACCATGAAACTTTCACCAATTTTTCTGGATATGACTAACAGAATCATCCACTCCCTGTCTTGCTATTTTCAATTATCTTTTTGCTTTTTTCCACCTCGTCTTTAACAAGATGTCTTACTGAGTAATTGCTCTCCTCCTGGATGATCTGTTTGGCTTTTCTGTTTTTTAAGTTTACCACAATTGGGGCAAGTAAGTTGATCGTAGCCTGACTTGGATCATCCTTTATCGTCAATATCGCCCAGATGTTGAGATCTGATTGATTTTCGATATTCAGTTCTTGGATATCTAAATGAGAAAGATTCAGCGAATAATCTACACACACAATCCATGGATTCACAATAGGAAATGCCACAAATTCATTTTCTAAAGACACAAGCCAATGGATTGGATTATCACTTTCGCGAGCCAAGAGTATGAATTTTCTCAGGTTTGGAAAACCCGGTATACCATTTTCAAAAGTAATAATCTGGTCGTCGTTGATATCCATATCACCGAATTTGGTTTTGTATAACATTTTCAGTCACCTCTTAATTATTCAATCGATAAAATCGACCAATGTCGCGGTCAGAACATTCGCAGCTGACTTTAAAGCAGCCGTTAAAGCAGCTTGTTGTGTTGATAGGTCTGTCAAAACTTTTGGTAGGTCTGTATCTATTTGATTTGAGATATATTCATTCATGAAGGTGTCTAAATCGTCTATTCTCGAAGAGACCATCTCGACCATTTTTTGATTCGCTCCAACTTGAGCTAAACTCTTGGCAACAGAATCTTCAAGCAAATCCAAACTCATTAGAGAACCCTTAGCAAGCATCTGTTGATCGTTATTTTCAAGTGCATTCACTGTCATATCGATCAATTTGAATACGCTAACACCGCTTTTTGTCAAGAAGACGTCATTAACCGTTAGACCGTAATTGATTTTATAGCCAAGCACATTCACAAAACGAGACTTTGCAGAATCAGGATTGAGTACGATATTGCCATCTTCATCCACCGGTGCCTTGTTGCTTTCATAACCACCAAATACGTAATCGGTACCAACTTGGGTATTTGCTATTTGGATGAGATGATCTTTGATTTCCTGGATTTCTTTGGATATAGCCTGTCTTTGGTCTGCGGTGAGAACTCCGTTGGCACTCTGGACGATCAACTCTCTGAGTCTTTGATAAACACTGCTGACTTCTTGAAGAGAAGCATCATAGGATTGGAGAATATTTTGAGCATAATCTACGTTTCCTTTGTATTGTTCGAGTTCTCGTAATCGGCTTTCAATCTTGGCTGCTCTTGTCGCAACAACGGCATTATCGCTCGGGTATCTGACCATCTTACCAGAGGAGAGTTGATCATGGAGTTTTGCGATTCTCTTAATACTGCCTTGGATGTTGTTCAAAACCCTGTCACTTATCATCTTATCTGTGATTCTCATTTAAATCACCTTCCCACTACTCCCATGTTGTCTATTACCCTACCAATCATTTCATCTATACTTGTGATTACCCTTGCTGCAGCATTGAAAGCATGTTGATATTTGATCATGTTTGTCATCTCTTCGTCTAAGGAAACTCCCTTTATACTTTCCCTTGATTGGTCTATCTCGCTTCTGAGAAGTTCGGTATTACTCTTGAGATTTGAAGCTGTCTCGGATTCAACACCCAACTCCGCAATGATTCCAGTCATAAACTCATAAAAGCTTTCCTTACCATCAGCCAAAAGAGTTTCATATCTGGATGAAGATATCAGATTCATTATCTGTGTGTTGCTCTCACCTGTTGGTAAGAAACTAACGGCATTCCACGTAGTATTTGCTAAGGTCTTTCCAATATCGACTGCGAGAGACTCAGCATTGCTCAAAAGCGCATTTGAAACTGACCATTGATCAACAAAAAAGTAAGGTTCATAACTCTCGCGCTTATCGACGGTTAAAAGTTCGCTCAAAGATAGCCTGTCTCTAACAGTTTCAAAATCTTCATTTCTCGATATGAGTGTGTAATTGGTTGTCCAATCGGCATTGAAATTTGTTGGATCATTATTTGTATCTATGAAACCAAGGGCTTCGAACAATCCCTGCGGTCCAGTTATGTTGAACGATTTCAGATCGAATTCGTAACTACGGCCGGCTCTCAGTACGAATGCGCCGTGTGGGGTTAAGTCTGCGACAATACCTGTACTTGCGGAATTTATTTTAGTTACGAAATCCTGCAATGTATCTACAGTGGGATCGACGTGAATAGATGTGTTATTTATCACAAGATCAAAGCCCATCGTTGGGTCGAAATTGGTTGTGCCTGCAAAGATGTTTTCCAATGTTTCAGACACATCAAGTGCGGAATATGTAATCTTATTTGCCTGTGCCTGTACGAGAAAACCACCTTCATCTGTAATACTGATTCTATCGATATTGAATTCGAGATTACTGTTCGGAATGAGTACAAGCGTGTTGTTTGTAATCGCTGCTTTTATATTTATCAACTGTGAATTGATTTGATCTACTAAATCATTCAAAGTTGTTGATCCATCTATTGTCAAATCAAGTGTCTCTGTGAGTTTACTGCCATCGGCAAGGGTCTCTTGAAATGACAGTGTATAGTTACCGGACTCAATTTTTGATAGATCGGATATTGTCAATAATTGAAGTTCTTTTGTCTTGAACCCCATTCTTGTCAAGACATTACCGTTGTCAATTACCAGGGCATCTCTTAAATTAATTGTGCTGTCAAAATAGAGCCTGTAAGTTGTATTAATCCCGTCTGAGCTGTGTTGTCCCACATTCAAGGAAAGCCATGTACTTGATAGGTTCAAGATCAGATCTTGTACCATACTTCCATTGCTCACGGTCACCGATGTTGTATTACTACCATCAAAAAGTGTCAGTTCTCCATCCGAAGTGAAGGTGATATTCTCAAGCTGTGAGATATCTGAGTAACCTGTCAAACCTGTTGCGTAATAGATAGGACCATTCATCATCTTTCTGCTTCCAAGAATTCGATATATGGCAGGATCATCTGCACTATATGTTGAGGTTATGGGATTAAAGAGATTCAAACCAGTGATATTACCGGAAGAATCAAAACCTTCTCTGTGTATGAGATTCAATTTATCACTAAGGGTGAGTGCAAATTCATCAAGATAGCTCATGTACTTGACTATGGTATTATCTCTGAGATCGAGTAGGGCTTTAATCTTTCCATCGGCTACTGTTACCCTTGAATTTCCAACAAAGAGTTCATAAAAACCTTTTGCATAAGGTCTTTCGAGCGCTCTTATTTCTGTTTGGACAGAGCCTGATAACACAACCTGATCTCCAAACATCAATATCGTCTGGCCATCTTTTGTCTCATAATGAGAGATATTTGCATATTGAGAAAGTTCGTCCAAAATTCTGTCACGTTCATCGAGTAGATCATTTGGAGTTGATTTTAAAGCAGTTGCTATCCGCACTTGTTCGTTGATCTTTGCAAGATTAGCGACGAGTGAATTGACTTTATCAACCGTTTGAGATATTTCATTATTTATATCTTCTCTGAGTTGTTGAAGTCGAAGGTAAAAATCTTTTATGTTGGTTACCATTTGCTGAGCAGAAGTTACGAATTCTCTTTTGGCTGCTACATTGGTAGGATCGGTTATTATTTCTTCTGCCGTTGACATGAAGTAATCATACAAACTGGTGATCCCAGATTCGCTCGATCCTGTGAGAAGTTGCTCGATATAATGGAGATTCGAATAGGTTGTATCAAAATAGGTGTACCTATTGGTGACTTGTCTGTACTGGAGATCGAGAAAAAGATCTCTGACCCGCTGAATATCCTTTACCTGTGAGCCGGTACCGATTGTCAAAATATTGGAAAATTGTAAAGTCAAAGGTGGTGTTGTGACGATAATAGGTCTTTGTCGTGAGTATCCTTCTGTACTGGCATTTGCAATGTTGTGACCCACGACATTCATTGCAAGCTTGTGTGTGTAAATACCTAAAAGAGCTGTGTTCAAAGAACCAAAGAGACTGAGGTTTGCCAATTCATTTTTCCTCCTTCTCTTGATTTTTCTACCGATTGATTTTACAGTCCTAAATGATTATCGTCACAAACAAGAACAAGATTAGCTTTCTACTTCAAATCGGTGGGATGCATCTTTTCTCAAAGAGGCTTTTTCATTGTATGTGGGAGATTCCTGAGGATTTAAGAGTTTTATCAAAACGTCCATATAACGAAGCTGAAAATCTGATAATTGTTTAAGTCTTTCAATCTCAAATGCCATATTGTTCAATTGCTCAGTTACTTTGAAGAGTTTTTCCAAAAGTAAGCCACCCGTGGTTTTTGCAAAATTGTAGAAAGATAAATCCTGGGGCAGGTTCATGGTGGTTTTCAAATTTTGGAAGATATCTTTTCTTTTCTCGTCTATATTTTCAAAAATATGCAACATCTCTTCCAAATTACTTATCGTCGAGGAAAGTTGTGATATATTTTTTGATATCACAGCCTGCTCATGCTCTTTTAAGATATTGTTTATTTGCAACAACAAATTTTCCTCTTGAGAGAGGATATCGATTAACTCATTCATATTCAGAGCTCTCTGAGTATGTGCTTTGCCACGCGCTCGGGATCTATATTATAAATGTTTTGTTCAATCGCTTTTTTGATCTCTTCAACAAATTTCTCTCTGACTTCCGGTGCTTCTTTCGCACCTTTTATGAGTTCTGCGATATTTATAAAGGTACCAGATCTCTCTGTTGAGGCTAAGGACTCAGATTTTGTCTTCTTTTCTGTTTTTTCAACACTACTGGGTTGTTGGAAGGGAACCGGGCCACCAACCTTACCTATTTCCTGCATTTGTTAACCCTCCTTTTGTATAATCGTCAATATGAGAGAAAACTTTAGTGGAGGTGTTGTTTCACTGTACAGAAATATCGGTAGATATGTTGAAAATGACTCATTCATTCACAAAAGTACCTGTTTATCAAAACTCTTACTGATATTATGCACCACATTGAGTGTATTTATCACCAGCAACTATTTTTATTTTACCATATTAATAACTATGCTGTGGTGTTTGGCCATTCTTTCAAAAGTACGCCTTTCGTATTTTCTCAGAGATATTCAAAGTGCGTGGTTTCTAATGTTACTCGCTTTTTTATTTCAAATTATCTATGGCGTCAATTTGCATGTTCTTGAAACTGCCATTACAAATGTTCTGAGAATTTTCTCTATAATCTTTGTTGTATCGGTGTTCACAAGATCAACCAGACCAACTGAAATATCCCATTGTCTGGAAAAGTTACTCAGACTGTTTGGATTCAACGATAGAAAAGCAAGGGATTTTTCAATCACTGTGATTTTGGTTTTGAGATTTTTCCCATTGATGATGAACGAAATAGATCGAATTCGAGTTTCGCAAACATTGAGAGGTGTGGATATATCCCAAGGTGGAATTATAAAGAGATTATCGAGTTTGACATCGATAATCATACCAGTTGTCGTTTCGACTATTAACAGAGCAGAACAACTTGCATTGGCAATGGATGCCAGAAGATATGGTTTGTTCGAAAAAACGAGTAGTTATTATGACATAAAATTGAAAACCGCCGATGTTCTAATTATTATTCTGTCAACGTTACTGATTTGTTTTGCGTTGATATTTCGATTGATTCGTTGAGTCAAGATATGAGAAAATTAATTTGGGAGGTGTTATTGTGCGAAAGATGTTTCTTGTATTGTTAATTGTCATAGGAATATCGATCTTGGGAGCACCGAAGAAAGTGGCATATGTCATCAATGGCTCTTTGGGTGATCAGTCTTTTTATGATTCTGGATATGCTGGAATTCAACAATTAGAAAAAGATTTTGGTGCCCAGACAAGGGTAATCGAGTGCAATTTCGATCCATCACTGTATTATCCGAGTTTGACAACTGCGGCTCAGTGGGCAGATGTGATATTTGTTATCTCATACGGTTTTGAGGAAGAATTGAAAGAGATCGCCATGAAATTCCCAAATAAGGTATGGGTTAATATCGACACGGTTGTCCAAGACGAGAAAGGTATTATTTCAAGTGTTGATTACAGAGAAGAAGAAGGGGCATTTCTTGCAGGTGCAGTAGCTGCGATGGTGACGACCATGACACAACTGCCTGGTATAAACCCGCAGAAGATCATAGGCGCAGTAGGTGGAGACGATGATATAGTCATAAGATCTTTTGTCTACGGTTATGAACAGGGTGCAAAGTACATCGACCCAGAAGTTCAGATCAAAGTTATATACGTGGGTACTTGGGATGATCCAGCCAAAGGTAAGCAAGCGGCACTTCAATTGTATGCCCAAGGGGCCGATGTGGTCTTTCAAATCGCTGCTCTGACTGGTTTTGGTGTTTTGCAAGCTGCACAAGAAGTTGGCAAGTATGCTATAGGGGTTGATTCAAATCAAAATCCATTGGTTCCTGGTCATGTCATAACGAGTGATTTGAAAGAAGTCGGTAAATCCATTTACAGAATATTCAAAATGATTTTGGATGGAACATTTGAAAAAGGCAAGATATACAGTTTTGGTGTCAAGGAAGAGGCTGTAGGTTTGGCAGTGGATGAATACACCAGGAAAATCCTTCCACAGGAAGTAGTGGAAAAAATATTGAAATTACAGGAAATGGTAGCTAATGGCACAATATTAGTCAAACCATACGTACCATGATCTGTGGAGGTTTGTAGTTTGGTATATATTCAGATGAAGAAAATATACAAGATTTATCCACCAAATGTAGTTGCACTCAATCGAGTGGATCTCTCACTCGAAAAAGGGGAGATCCACTCGATCATTGGTGAGAACGGTGCAGGTAAATCAACGTTAATGCGAATTCTTTATGGAATGATCAAGCCTTCCTCTGGTGAAATAATAGTTGATGGAAAAAGAGTTCAGATATCAACACCATCGGAAGCTATAAAACTTGGTATAGGAATGGTTCATCAAGAATTCATGTTGATACCATCATTCACAGTCTTTGAAAATGTAATTCTTGGTCAAGAAATATCAACTTTTGGATTCATTAACAAGAAAAAAGCAGCAGAGAGCGTACAAGAAATCATTGATAAATATGGGTTCAAAATAGATTCAAATTCACCTGTGTCTCAATTGTCAGTAGCAGGACAACAAAAGGTGGAAATAATAAAACAACTTTATAGGAAAGCAGATGTTCTTATACTTGACGAACCGACTGCTGTGCTAACACCCCAGGAAAGCGATGAGCTTTTTAGACAGATTTTGGAGTTGAAGAATAAAGGAAAAACAATAGTCTTCATAAGTCACAAACTCGATGAGGTATTGAAGATCTCTGATAGAATAACTGTCTTAAGAAAGGGTCAAAACATCGCAACGATTGAAAATAAAAACGTGAGTGCAGTTGAACTTTCAAAGATGATGATCGGTAGGCCTGTATTTTCAGAGATCAAGAAAGAAAAGTCACAACCAAAAAAGCAAGTTCTTCTGGTGAAAGGTTTGTCTATCAAGTCGAAAAAGACCAACAAAGAACTTTTGAGTGATGTGAATTTGTCGGTGAGGGCTGGTGAAATCGTTGGTATAGCCGGTATTGAGGGAAATGGTCAGTATGAACTCGTTCAAAGTATCATCGGTACGATAAAACCCGATAGTGGCACAATAATCGTCAATGATGTTGATGTGACATATCTTCCAATAAGAGAAAGAAGAAAACTCATCTGTTATGTTCCGCAGGATAGAAAATACATCGGTCTTGCTCTCAAGGCAAATATACTCGAAAATTTGATCATGACACATCATTTGAAAAAAGAATTTAAGAAGGGTTTGTTGTCAATAGATTTTAAGAAAGCTCGTTCCCACGCAAAGTATATAACCGAACGATTTGAGATTGTTCATAGGAGTTTAGATGAGCAGCCAATGGTGTTGTCTGGGGGCAATCAGCAAAAAATAGTTGTTGCAAGAGAATTTTCGCTTGGATATGATTTGATCGTACTCGATCAACCAACACGTGGTTTGGATGTTGCTTCTACAGAATATATTAGACATTTGATATTGCAAATGAGAGATGCCAATAAAGGCATTTTGCTTGTTTCAGCAGATCTCGATGAACTGATACAATTATCTGACAGGATCTATGTTATTAGGAATGGAAAGATCGTAGCGCACCTTGATCCAAGCAAAACCGATATTCATACAATTGGGAATTACATGTTGGGGGCAGTAAGTTGAAGATATTTCAAAGAATTGCAGTGTCAATTATTTCTATAATATCTGCTTTTATAATCTGTGCTGTCTTAATCAAGATACAAAACAATTCACCTATAGACACATATAAAGCGTTATATACGTATGGTTTAGGATCGTGGTTCTCCTTTTCTTCCACTCTGAACACGGCAACACCACTGATCTTTACTGGTATCTCGGCTGCCGTTGCTTTTGCTTCTGGTGTGGTCAACCTTGGACAACACGGTCAACTTCTAATGGGAGCCATAATAACTGCTATACTCGGAGTTTACCTGAATCTACCAAGCTCAATTGGAATATCGGTTTTGGTAATTATTGGAGGTCTTGTAGGTGCATTATGGGCTGGTATTGCGGCTATACTCAAGAGATTTTACAAAATGGATGAGTTCATATCGACGTTGATGTTGAATTTCATTGCAGAGTATTTTACCGTTTATCTTGCAACCTATCCTTTTTTGGATAAAAAAGCTTATGTTCCGGCGACAAGACTCATAAAGCGTATTTATTTTATGCCGGACGTTAATGGTTTGAATTTTGCTTTCTTTGTTGCCGTATTCACCATCTTGATCTCATACTGGTATATCAAAAAGACATGGCATGGTTATGAATTCAGGATGATGGGATACAATTTTAATTTTGCAAAAGTGGGTGGTTGCTCTGTTGAATCAAATACAACACTTGTCTTGCTTTTCACAGGATTTCTCTCTGGCCTTGCTGGATCCCTGCTAATTCTTGGTGGTACACAACATCGATTTATGAAAGGCATAGGAGCAAATTTCGGCTGGGATGGTGTGATGATAGCAATCATTGCGAACAACAGTGTGATTGAGACATTTTTTTACAGTCTTTTCTTTGGTGTTTTGAAAAATGGTGCTATTGGAATGGAATTTGAAACATCAGTTCCATCGGAATTCATTTTGTTTATGGAAGCGGTAATTGTTTTGGCAGTTGTTGGTACGAGAAGTGCCGTTGAGCATTATACACAGTGGATGAGATCTATGGCAAAACTGAGGAAGGTTGTGTCTAAAAATGACTGAATTGGTTTTACACATGTTTAGAGCCACATTGAGTAGCGCAACTCCCATTATGCTTGCTGCTCTGGGCGGTATGTTTACATATTACGCTAATATCTTCAACATCGCCATGGAAGGTATGATGCTCACAGGTGCTTTTTTTGCGGTTTATGGCAGTTATTTCTTTGGTAGTTGGGTTATAGGGATAGTCTTCGCGTTACTCAGTGGTCTATTCATGGCTGGACTGTTTGCGTTCTTTGCGATATATCTGCGTTGTGATGAGTTCATAACGGGCATAGGAATAAATATGCTTGCATTGGGGTGGACAACTTACGCACTGAGAAGTACCTTTAAAGTTAAAGGAGCACTTATATCACCCAAGATCGTACCTCTACCAAAATGGAATATACCGTTTTTGGATCGCTTAGGTTCTGTTGGAAACATTTTTTCTGGACATCCATTTCTACTTTATTTGGCTTTCATATCAGTATTCATTCTGGAAATATTGATCTTCAACAGCAAATTTGGTTTACACCTGAGAGCAACAGGTGAAGATCCAGAGACTTCAAGATCGGCTGGTATCAACCCAATTAAGGTCAAATTGGTTGCAACTGTATTGTGTGGATTGTTATCTGCTTTGTCTGGTGTATATCTTTCTTTGGGTTATGTCACACTATTTAGTGAGAACATGTCAAATGGTCGTGGTTGGATTTCTTTAGCCATAATCATACTCGTAAAGGGAAGACCATTAGCGATACTCGGATTGTCACTGATTTTTGGATTGTTTGAAAGTGTCGGACTGATATTGCAACATTATAAACTGGCACCACAATTTGCCGCGATGGTTCCTTACATAGCTACTCTGTTTGTCCTTTATTTCTATGGAAAAGAAAAAAGGAAGCAGGGGTGATGATTTTGAAGGCATGGGAATATGAAGCGCAGATGAGAGTCAACGCAGAACCATCGTTGGATGAAAAAGGTTCGTGGACAGAATCGATTGATCTTGGTATTTTTCCCAGAAAGTTGGTTGAATTATTTTGGAAAAGTCGTGTTCCCGGGTCAAAGGCACCAGAATGTCTGGTAGCTGGAGCGATACAGTCAGTCGAAAACATGGGTAGAGATGTTCAAAAAGCAGAGTCGCTCTTTGAAGATGGTTTACAGCTTCTCCATCATGGCCATATAGATCAGTTAAAACCTATCACCAGTTTGATATTCAAAAATCTCAGAGAAGCACCCATTGATAAAGATCATCCTTATCACAAATACAATAGACCACTGGACTGGGAAACCATATCAAAGGATTTTCCAGAAGATCAAACAAGGCAAAAAGTCTATTTTCACGACAAAATACTCGGTGGATGGCTTGGACAGATCGCCGGTGCTTCAATGGGAACGAGATTCGAAGGTTATAGAGGAGAAGTACTCGAAAAATCTTTTGGGAACGATTTGGGTTATTACATTGGAACGCCAGATACGTACAACGATGACATAACTTATGAGATAGCATTTTTGCAAGCATTGAAAGAAAACGATGTGCTAACGTCAGACAAAATTGCATTGAAATGGCTTGAGTTAATTCCATTCGGTTGGAGTGCCGAATACATTGCACTGGAAAATCTAAAGATGGGGATCTTCCCACCAGAATCTGGTTGGTTTAACAATCCATTTCAAGAATGGATAGGCGCTCAGATGAGATGTATGGTTCATGGTTTAGTGTGTCCTGGACAACCAAGAAAGGCTGCTTATCTCGCTTATCTTGATTCCTGCATTTCACATTCGGGGAATGGAGTATACGGTGGGATACACAGCGCGGTCATGACTTCACTTGCTTTCGTTCAAGATAATGTGAGAAAACTCGTTGAAGAATCTATAAAATACGTCCCGAAAAACACTGAGTTTGAACACATCTTAATCGATATCATAGAAAAATGTAAGAAGAATAATTCATGGCGATATGTCAGGTCGTTGATAGAAGAGAATTTCAAGAAGTACAACTGGATACATTTGTATCCCAATCTTTGTTGTGTTATAACCTCTCTATGGTATGGCGAAGGTGATTTCGATGAAACCATGCGTATAGTTTCCGCCTTGGGATATGACGTCGATTGTAATGCTGGTGAGGTAGGAACGATCCTTGGTGTGATGAAAGGAGCGCGTGAACTACCGGATAGATGGATATCGCCACTCGGTGATGTCCTGTATACTTATGTTAATGGCTTTGAGAAAGTTAGGATCACAGACCTTGCACAATTCACAGCAGAAATGGTGTCAAAGATAGATATTATTCAGTGATTCAAAGGTTAAATGGTCTGCCACAAACTTGATTTTTCAATGTGCTGACTGTATAATTTTATTGCAAAGCACGTCTATGTGAGCCAGCGTAGCTCAATCGGCAGAGCGGCGCATTCGTAATGCGTAGGTCGGGGGTTCGAATCCCTTCGCTGGCTCCATATTTTTATTTAGAAGGTGTTGATGTGCCTCTTGACCAATTTGAACTTAAAGTTCTCAAGTTTATTGAAAATCACCAACTGATTACACCCAATTCGAGAGTTTTAGTAGCCCTTTCTGGTGGTATAGATTCTGTAAGCCTCTTACATGTGCTGATAAAACTTCGCAAGTTTCTAAAGATCGAGTTATGTGCGGCTCATTTAAATCATATGATTCGCGAGAGTGCCTTAAGAGACGAAGAGTTTGTAAAGGATCTTTGCAACAAATTGAGTGTGAAACTTTACATAGATAGGGTAGATGTGCCAGCTTTTTGTGCCAAAAAAAAGATCGGCATAGAAGAAGGAGCCAGAATTCTACGCTACGAGTTCTTTGAAAGGGTTTTGCGAGAATCCGGCTCTGATCTTCTGGCTCTTGGTCACAACTTGAACGATCTTGCTGAGACTATCTTATATAGATTGGCAAGAGGTACGAGTTTCACAGGTCTTGTGTGCATGTATCCAAAAGATGGGTATAAAATCAGGCCGTTTTTGTATTTCAAAAGACAGCAAATTGAGTCGTATGCAAAACAAAATTTTATCTCACACGTTGAAGATGAGACAAATCTCGATACATCATACACGAGAAATTATATACGCCACAGAATACTACCACTGCTGAAGAACTTGAATGATGACGTAGAAAATACACTTAGACAAATCCATTTTTCCGCCATTTTGCTTAAAGATCACATTTCTGGTATCTTGGAAAGATACGCAGATAGAATACATAACTTTCAAAATAGGATTATTCTCGACTTAGATGGGATGGACAAATTTGAAATAGTGGAGATGATCAAATTTTGTCTTGAAAAATTTCATGTACAGATTAATTACAGGCAAATAGATCGGATAGTATCGAGTTTAGATAAGAGTTCATGGGCCGTTGATTTAACCAAAGAGATCAGAGTGAGCAAAGGTTTTGAATTCATCAGTATTGAGACAAAACGCCCCTTTGTTGAGGAGCTACAAATTTCATTCGAGGGAACGTACAATTTCAATGGATGGATCTTTGAACTTTCAAGAGAGATCAAATCAGATGATTATATCTTTGTCGATCCACATTATACGATCATAAGAACGCGCAAGAAAGGAGACAGGGTATTCAACGAGAAACTGAAAGACATTTTTATAGATTCAAGAGTACCACAATTTTTGAGGGATGAAATACCTATAGTTTGTATCCAAAACCAGATAATTTGGGTTCCTGGTGTTTATCTAAACAATAGTTTTAGAGAAAAGAAAAATAATCTTCTTGTTTTGAATTTGCTGAATGATCCATACAGTTGTATACTTAAAGAGAGAAGTGAAAGGAGGAAAAAAGTTTGAACGGAAATCGTCCAAATTATATATCGTTGATATTCGCAGCATTGGTTATACTCTCGCTTTTCTGGCTTGTAAGATCTTTTTATTTTGAGAGCTCAACACCTTCGAAAATGAGTTTCAGTGATTTCATACAAATGTCATATGAAGAACCCACAAAGATCGCTGAAGTGGTTATAAGGGATGACGGTATGCTTAGAGTAACGACTAAACGTGGTGAGTATTACGAAATATACGCACCTTGGTTCAGCCAAGATTCCGCGACCATAAAAGTTCTCAGTGAAAAAGGCGTACGGGTGACTGGTGAAAAAGGTGTAAGTAGCTCTTTCTGGATCAATGTCGTTGGAAATGTGATTTTTATCGGTTTTCTGCTGTTTATGTTCTTTTTCATGATGAGGACAATCTCTGGCAGGAATAATCAAGCTTTCACTTTTACAAAGAGTAGAGCCCAGATGAGTAGACCCGGTCAAGGTCGTGTCACTTTTAACGATGTTGCTGGCGTAGATGAAGCGATAGAAGAGTTAAAAGAAACCGTTCTATTTTTAAAGGATCCCAACCGATTTGCAAAGATTGGAGCGAGGATGCCTAAGGGTATACTTTTAGTTGGGCCACCTGGTACGGGTAAGACCTTGCTTGCCAGAGCCGTTGCAGGAGAAGCCAACGTCCCATTTTTCCACATAAGCGGCTCTGACTTCGTAGAACTCTTTGTTGGAGTAGGTGCGGCTCGTGTTCGTGACTTATTTAGTCAAGCTAAGATGAATTCACCCTGCATAGTATTCATAGACGAAATAGATGCCGTTGGAAGACACAGAGGCGCAGGTCTCGGTGGGGGCCATGATGAAAGAGAGCAAACCCTGAACCAGTTGCTCGTAGAAATGGATGGATTTGATATTAGACAGGGAATAGTTGTAATGGCTGCCACAAATAGACCAGACATCCTTGACCCTGCTCTGCTGAGACCTGGGAGATTTGATAAAAAAGTGGTTTTGGACACGCCGGATGTGAAAGGAAGAGAGGCGATTCTCAAGATTCACATAAGAAACAAGCCTTTGGCAGAAGATGTAGATGTGAAAGTTTTAGCACAGAGGACAACGGGATTTGTTGGCGCAGATCTTGAAAATCTTGTAAATGAAGCCGCACTATTAGCCGCAAGAGATGGCAGGGAAAAGATAGCAATGGCTGATTTCGAAGAAGCCATAGATCGAGTCATAGCTGGTCCAGCGAGAAAATCACGTGTGATAAGTCAAAGAGAGAAAAGAATAGTTGCATATCATGAAGTTGGACATGCTATTGTGTCAAGCCTATTACCAAATGCCGATCCTGTTCATAGAATATCCATCATTCCGAGAGGCTACAGGGCGCTTGGTTATACACTTCAATTGCCTGCAGAAGATCGTTATCTTGTCACCAAACAAGAACTTCTGGATCAGATAACCAGTCTCCTTGGAGGAAGGGCCGCTGAAGAACTCATTTTTCAAGAAGTCACAACTGGCGCAGCTTCAGACATTGAAAGGGCAACAGAACTTGCAAGAAGGATGGTTTGTCAGTTTGGTATGAGCGACAGACTTGGACCATTGGCATGGGGCAAATCCGAGCAAGAGATATTTCTTGGCAAAGAACTCACGAGAATGAGAAACTACAGTGAAGAAGTGGCAAGCGAGATTGATGACGAAGTGAGAAAGATGGTCAGCGAGTGCTATGACAAGGCAAAGGAGATGTTAACTAAGTATCGTAAACAACTCGATGAATTGGTTGAACTCCTTCTTGAGCGTGAAGTTCTTGAAGGTGAGGAATTGAGGAGAATCTTGAAGAGCGAACTTGGGGAGGAAATGATGAACCATGACGAACTTGGAGCAGCTACGCGGAAAGAGCAAAACAGTTGATATAGTAGTCGACGAGTCATGCCATTGGGATGAAGATCGAGAAATGAGTTTGCTTTCTCTTGCCAGTACTTCTGGTTTGAGCGCTTTGTTGTTCCACATCGCATACGATTTGATACAACCATTTTTATCCCAAGACGAGATTTCGGTTGTTGTAGAAGCAAATATTCGTCACATCACGCCAATACATGTTTCAGAAAGGCTCGCAGTTGGTGTCAAGGTGATTGATGTTGTAGATAACAAGATCAAGCTGCGTGGGGTTATCATGAAGGGCGAGACGAAGATATTGGAAGCAGAATTTATCAGAGCAGTAATCTCCAGGAACTATCTCAGGAGGACTTCTATTGAGAAGACCTCGTGATGCAAAATCCTTCAGTGAATTCAATGCTGTTAGGGAATTCAAACTGAGCGAAAAAGTTGTAGAGCACATAAATCTTGAGGGCGACCTAAGGGTTGCCCTTATTTTTCCAAATACATACCAAGTTGCAGCTTCGAGCCTTGGCTTTAATCTGGTATGGAAGTGGTTCAACAAAATCCCACAGGTGAGGTGTGAAAGGTTTTTTCTCCACAAGAGCTTCAGCAAGTTTTATTCATTGGACACACAAACACCACTCGATGAATTTCCCATCTGGGCTTTTGTGATGCACTTTGAAAATGACTTTCTCAATGTACTCTGGCTTTTGAAAAAGAAAGCTGTACCCATCTTCAATACTGAGAGGAGAAGCTTTGACCCTCTGATTGTTTTTGGAGGAGCCTTGACATACACCGATCTTCCTATCTTCAGGGTTGTGGCAGATGTTATTTTGCATGGTGATTTTGAAGCCATGATGAAAGATTTGCAGGAAATCCTCGCATACAAAGATCGAGAAAGATTAATTGAAAGAATCTCGAAGCTCAATTTTGCCACTGTACCAGTTTATGGAATAATGCCAAAGAATATCGCAATATCTGATAATATAAACATTTTAGTTCCATCAAGCCCATTGATTTGTTCAGAAGGAGAATTTGCAAATCGTCTGCTCATAGAGATAGAACGTGGATGTCCTTGGAGTTGCAATTTTTGTATGATGAGTGCGTTGAAAAAGCCAGTGAGATTTCTTGATCCTAAAATTTTCAAGGAAACACTTAAAGGTTCTAATTTTGTTGGATTGATTGCTTCCAATGTAACAGATTATCCGTGGATAGATGAAATGATACCTTTGTTCGAGGAAATGAAGTTGAAAGTTTCCTTTTCCTCACTCAGATTGGATAGATTGAACGATAGGTTCTTGAGATTCCTGAAATTGAATCAGCAGAGTTTTACGATAGCACCTGAATCATTCAATGACAAGATTCGAAGGATACTTGGTAAAAACTTCACAGACCAGCAAATATTAGACGTTCTTTTGCGAGCAAAAAAAGTGGGGTTTGATGAAGTCAAGATGTACATGATCTACGGATTAGATGAAGAGAATGAGCAAGAACTAAATCAAATTGCAGATTTTGTTGATGACGTTAAGAAAATGGGGTACAGACAGATTAAGTTGTCGTTCAATCCATTGGTTCCAAAGCGAGGCACAAAAATGGCATCACGCAAGATGCAAGATCTCAAAATTCTCAAAAGCAAGATGAGAATTCTAAGAAAACTCGTTGGTCAGAATGCCAAAATTGTTTTTGAAGATCTAATGTCATCCTACTTGCAATACCAGATAAACGGTGCAGATGAATGTAATTCCCCCGAGTTAGTAGAAAAATTCAATCTTGCATTGACCAACGATGAAAATTTTTTAAAAAATCATGGAGTAACTTCCTGCGAATGGGGTATATGACTGTTTTTGTACAAAAAGATTAGAAAATCAATTAGTTTTCTGTATCTGGTCTTATACATGATGGTATCCAAAAAGCCTGAAGGGGATGAAGCGCTCACTATAGCTTTTAGTAAATCATAAGATGTATAAACCTTTAATCTTTCAACTTTGAGAAATTTTGCCACATCTTCGAGTAACTTTCTACAGACTAACGCTGGTTCCGCAAAGGGAGATAATGTTTCCAATCTCAATCTTGGTAGAATATATTCTTCGTATTGAGCTTGTGCTGACAGGTTAACTGGTAAACGAATTCCAAGTAATGACGCTGCTATGTCTCTTTCGACCGACCTTAGATTTATGAATAATTTTTGTATAAGATCCTCATTGTCACTTATGTAATAACTCTCACCAAAGAGTTTTCCAAAATGGGCAAGAGTGTCTAAGTAACCTTCCGTTAGGTATTTTTTTGAAACCTGAGAATCAAAGGTGAGCACTGTTCCAAAATGTTCTCTTGGTCGTATGTATTCTATCCTACCCTGATTACTGAATATTCTTATGTATTCAAGTATATCGGCCACACCTATTGTACCTATATCTACCACTATGATATTCTCATAACCTCTTTCTATGGCCATCTTGACTGGTATATTACTGTACACACCACCGTCAACAAAGAGTCTACCCCCAATTTCTTCTCTTTTAAAAAGTGGAAAATTGGCACTTGATAGAATATAATCAGCCAGCATTCCTTGTGGGATTTCTTCTATGTAAAGCATATAAGGTTTCAATTCAGAAAGAGAATAAGCAACAAGACCATAGTGTACCTTTGAGGTACGTATCTTTTCTTCAGGGAGTAGGTTTTTCATTTTTTCTCTCAGAGGTGTTATATCTATTCCCCCCTCACTTATCAGTTGTTTAGCTGCATCTATTGCTTCTGGGATCGTCAGATCGGTGAATCTACCAGTTATTATTTTCTTCACGCTCTCGGGTATATCCATCACGTCTTCAAAAGTAATATCAAGCCAACTTTTCTCGGCAAATTCAAAATCACCAATTGCGATCAAAGCACCGTTGATGGCTCCAACCGATGTACCGTAAACGGCTGCAATCTCGATTCCAAGTTCATTTAGAGCCTTCCAAACCCCTATCTGATAGGCTCCTCTTCCTCCTCCACCAGAAAGAACAAGCGCCACACTTGTTGCAGCGGCAAGAACCACATTCATATTTTTCACCCACCAGGATAATTATATAAGGCTCTTGAAAAGAAAGTGTATTTCTGTTATACTGAACACTGTAAGCAGGCGTAGCTTCAAGAGGTGGAGCGCCGCCTTGGTAAGGCGGAGGGTGTGGGTTCGAGTCCCACCGCCTGCTCCATTTATTTTTTCCAGACGAGTTCACCTGAAACGTAAACTGCAATAGGATCATCTTCCAGTTTGAGAGGGTTTCTTTCATATATTGCAAAGTCAGCGAGATATCCTTGTTCGATCCTGCCTATATTATCAAACCCAGCGGCTTTTGCCCCGGCAACTGTGTAAAGTTCAATCGCTTCTCTCAAGTTGAACCCCATTTTCAAAGCCTTTTCAATCACATACTTTGGATCTTCTGGTGAGACAGGTGCATCGGTGGAAAAACTGATTTTGTAACCTTCCTTGAAAAATCTGAGAAAATCATATTTGAGGACATCGAGATCTTGAGGAATTCTTTTTTTGATTAACTCTTGGTCTTCAAAGGCAAAATGAGGTTGGATACTAAAATAACTTTTCTTCAGTAAAGGTAGATCACTTTTCCTGACAAGCTGTGCGTGAATAATCCTATTACCTGGATACTTTTGGTACACTTCAGCGACTTCGTGAACAGCAGCATCACCAATCGCATGAACAGAAAGTTGAAGATTTTTTTGACTACTTACTCTCGCAAAATTTTCTATCTGGTCGGAGTCAAGTAATTTAACACCTCTGTATTGCACTTCATCTGGATAGGGTAGACTCAAGTAGGCTGTTTTGCCACCAAGAGAACCATCTGCAAAGATTTTCACACCCTTCACATAAACTTTTTCTGTGAGGTCGCCAAAATCATCAAATTCTATTAGGTCATTTATTGTAGGAAAATAGAGTTTCTCAAAGATTCTAATTCTTGAGTTCATGAGTATTTTCTTTAATTGATCCCAGCTGATTCCATGAAGATCATCGGAATGGACAAAGGTCACTCCATGTTCGAGAAATTTCTGTTCACCTATTTTGAAAAACTTTTCGGGATTTTCATCTTTCAATTTTTCTTCTATCAGATCTAATTCATTTTCTTTGAAGATTCCGTCGTTCTTGTATATTCCAACAACACTCATCGCAGCTTTGTTCAACACCGCTATATGGCCACATCTTCTTTTGAGTATTACAGGTTTATTTATTTGATCCAATAAATTTTTATCAGGGTATCCTCCAAGAATTTGCTCACTCCAACCTCTACCTTTGATAACTGCATCGTTGCAGTTTTTTATCAGATTCAACAATTTTTCCTGCGAATCTATTTGCTCAAGATTTAGATAACCATACTTGTGACCTACACCCAATATGTGAGCATGGGAATCTACAAAACCAGGCATTAAATACATGCCCGAGAAGTCAAAAATAAGTCCAGAGGAATTTGAAACGAAGAACTTTCCTTCCACATGCAGATCTTTTTTTACAAATTCACCATTCTGGTAGACTAATACGTTTTTTAGTACCATTCTCTATCACCCATAAAGTTTTCCTTCTATTTGTTTGATTTTCTCTTCGCTAAGGGTGTAATATCCATCTTCTCTTGTACACCAAGCAGGTAGAGGGAAGCTAACGGTTATTGGTATTCTCATAAATGGCTGATCAACGATCATCTCTCCTTGTTGTAGCAACGCTGCGCGTTCTTTTTGCTCAACAGTCAGGTGTGCATATTCGGGCTTCTCTAACTCTGCTCCTTTTTGCCTTCCAACAACTGTTGTTGATGACTGAGTTATTATTCTGTAATCGACTTCGGAGGCCGTCTGTTCTGCGCCGATCATTATCACCCTGAAAGAGCGACCACGTTCTGCTATATCTCTGAACAGATTCCCAAGTGGTCCCCCACCGTGCCTTGGAGCGTATTTGTTCAGTTCATCGAGGAATATGAAGACGGGATCTTGGTCGGTTTTTTCTTCACGAGAACGCATCACTTCAACGAGTACCGCCCCAACAACAAATGATTGAACTCTTGGTCTGAGTTTTGAAATGTCTATCACGGTAACCTGGCCGGGATGATCCCAATTTATCTTGTGTTCTTCAGTGGTTCCAACTTTTGCCGAGAGAAAACTCGTAGGAATCCAAATAAGGTCCATACCAATGTTCTTGATCGATTTGAGTCTTCTTATCATAGCCATAATGGTTGATTTTCCCTTCAGCTCCTGCATCATTTTATCTGAAAATTCTTTATCTGAATCTTCTGAGAACATTTTTATCAGATCATCTATTCCTTCAGGAAGTTTGCCTTGTGCTACAATATCAAATCCATTTGCAATCGCAGTTCGAAGAATTATTTCATCGTCTGTTGTGGAAGGAAAACAAGAATTTTTATGACAAAATTTCGCTGCCTCTTCAACAGCTTTTTCAAGTCTTTCGTAGAGAAATTCTTGTACGGTGGTCACAGCAAGTTGAAGGTTTTGGTTGATCTCAAGTTCCTGTGGATCGAACATGAGTTCAAATAATCCCATTTTGAAGATATCTATACAATCCCAACCGTATGAGAAGATGTTGTCATATCTTTTATTTGACCATGGTGCCATGTTTTTCTTAGATCTTCTTGGTGCGTAAAACAAGACTTTCTCAAATGGTTTTGGTTCGATACCCATTGATTCATACATCTTTTTCCAGTGTTTTCCCTGTTCTTCCTTTTCAAGGTTTTTCCAGTCTTTTGACCATTTATCTAAGAAAAGTAACCCTTCTCCTTTGACATTGAAGATGATAAATCTCGAGCGTGATAGATATCCCATGAGTTCATTCTTTTCTCTTAACTTTTTACCTGTATCGAGGAATGATCTGACCAAAAACGTCGCATAAGAGGTTTTCGAAGCCACACCAGATTGTCCAGAGATATTTATATGTGCACCGTTTTCTCCAAGGATATATCTCACATCTACATAGGCTGGCCTTCCGTTTCTAAAAGTACCTATTGGAACAGCCATATTCTGTTTGATTAGATCGTCAAATCCAAGAGCAATGTCTATTTCTTCACCTTCAGCTATCAACACTTCCGTACCTGGTGGTGGGGGTACTTGTGGAGCGTCTGATGTCACTTTACCTTTTTCAACTCTCAACATACGCGTTGTTGTTACTGTAGCTATGTAAATTGGAAAGGCTGGTAACAAACCTTTAAGTGCTATCTCTTCTTCATAACCTGAAACAAGGCCAAAGTCCCATCGTGCATTGATTTCTGTAACTATGCCATAATAGATTATTTCACCATAAGGTTTGTACGAAAAAATGACTTTAACGACATCATCTATCTGGACCATGTGGATGGGTCGATTATTTTCTTGGTGGAGTCTGACAAAAAAATTGTACGGACTCGAACTACTTGTACCAGTTACAACTCCAATTGTCATTTCTCATCCCCCTTTTGCTGACCGAGTATGACCACTTCCAAAATACTACCAGGAGCTGCATGGAGATCTTTTGAGATAAAGACTATCTCATCGTCGAATTTCACCATGCCATTCACCTGAAAATTTTTTTCGAATGCTTTGAAAGTACCCATTGATGGTCTTGTTATTTTCTCGTCGGTTTTAACAACAAAACTTTCCAAGGCTTCTTCATTTGCTTTTTCCACAAATCCATAGATCGAAAGATTTCTACCGAGTAGTCTTGAAACTTCCCCAATTTCACCTTCTCGTATGAGTTTCCTTATCAGAGAACTACTTATTCGTCTGTTCTTTGAATCAAAAACCTCCGGGAAAACCTCGAGTTGGATTTCGCTTTCTTTGCACATTTCTCTCAATCTCGTTATATCGGCTGAAGCATTTTTTCCAAACTTGAAATCCTCCCCTACTATTAAAAAAGAGCAGTTCTTTGCTATGTATTTGTCAAAAAAAACATCCGCTGGCATGTCTTTGATTTGAAGAAGGTCGAGCACATCGACTTCATCGACATATTTCGATATCTGTAGGACTCTGTCAGTCAATGGCATTATAAGACCATCAAAATCATCAAGAAAATATTCAAAGGGATAAGAAATGACATAAACTTTGCTTTTATAACCATGCTCTACCGAAGTTTTTTTCACCTTATTGAGTAGTTGTTGATGTCCTATGTGGACACCGTCAAATACTCCTATGGTTATAACGTATTCCTTCATCGTCAATTCTCCTTTAGAACTTTGATCGGTTTGAGTAATGGTTCATTCCGATTCTGTTCAATTAGAGTTCTCACAAATGTAGAATTGCGCTGTGTTTTTGCTATGCTGATTAATTGACCTTGGTAAATCACTTGTACCAAGGAGTCTTTGGGAAAGTCTTCAAAGCTTTTCAAATCTTTAACTTTGAGTGTGTTACCATGGATAATTTTTTCATAACCACAATCTCTCAGATAAACCCTTGGCATATCTAATACTCTCGACAAATCCAACAAGTTGTTGAGTATTTCTTGTTGATCGGCTTTCAAAATATCGATAGCTTTGTCGACCGTGAATGGTCCTATGGAGATCCTCCTGAGTTTCAATGTTGTTGCACCGCAACCGAGTACATAACCGATGTCCATGCATAGTGAACGTATATACGTACCAGCAGAAACATCTGCTGTGAAAGAGATGTCGTTTCCATCTATTGAGATATCTTCTATCTTGTATATCGTCACCTGTTTTGGAGGTAACCTTATTATCTTGCCTTGTCTTGCAAGTTCGTAAAGTCTTTCTCCTTTGTATTTTCTGGCACAATAAGCAGGGGGAACCTGTTTATATGTTCCAACAAAGGACTTGATTACATTCAATATTTGCTCGGTTGAACAATCAACTGATCTTTCTTCCATGACTTGCCCGGTGATATCGAAAGTATCTGTGATGATACCTAAGCGCATCTTCACACGATAGATCTTGTTGTGGTTCATCAAATATTCAAGAATTCTGGTTCCATTGCCAATTCCAATTATCAACAATCCGCTTGCAAATGGATCGAGAGTTCCTGCGTGCCCAATTTTTTCGATTTTCAATCTCTTTCTGACCTCATTAACGATGTCATGTGAAGTTGGGCCTTCGGGTTTGTCCACCAGCAGGACTCCAGATTTGTTCACTCGGTTTTCTCCTCCTTGATTTTGTTCAAAATCTCTTGTATTCTCACACTTGCTTCTATACCAGGATCTTCTTTGAATCTCACCTGAGGAGCTGTGTACAAATCTAAGTTGTTGGCTAAATACGTTCTGAAATATCCTTTGATCTTGTTCAGGTACTCGACAGTTTTGATGCGCTCATCTTTGTCTCCCATAACACTCACATAGACATCGGCAAATCTTTTGTCATTTGATAATTCTGAGCGAGAGATAGTTATCAACAAATCTTTCAATTTGGGATCTTTTGCTTCACGAAGTGCTTCGGTTATGAGTTTTGTGATTTCAGATTCCAACATAGCCTTTCTGTAGTCAGGTCTCATTTAGGACACCTCCTGTTCTATTTTCAAGAAATCTTCGGCTTCTGCTAAGCGAATTTTTAGCTTATCTGCCAAATTTGTCAAGAAGCTTGGTTTTATTCCCAATACATTCAACGCGAAAGGTGAGAGCGTTAAGCCACCATATGTGTAAGAATCGCCATATCTCATCAAATTCACGAGAAAGTCAACTATATGAACAATTGCTACTACATCTGAGTAAACAGATTCTGAAAAATTATTTGGTGTATGATGACCACTCGCCGAATGAACAACGATCTCGGGAAGGTTCCACTTTTCTATCATTTTGCCACTGATGATAGAATGATTTGGCAAGTTCAGTCTATCTTCTGCCTGTGTGAAAGAAATCTGCAAAGTCTTTGTGAGCTTTGTAACAGCACCAAAGGCTTCAGGAAATATATAGTCAAGTGCTACTTTTCCTATATCGTGTAACAATCCCGATATGAACAGTTCTTCTTTGTTGGGATATCCCACCATCTGTGCCAGAAGTTCACATCCTACTGCGGCACCTATGAAATGTTTCCACAGTTGATAATGATCGATGGTAGAACGTCTCTTGTTCTTGAGAACAGAATTGTATGTGAAAACACTCAAAGCTATGTTTCTCACAGTTTTGAAACCAAGGATCATTATAGCCTCGTTCAGTACAGCTATTTTGCGTGGAAGACCATAATAAGCTGAATTCACTAACTTCAATATGCGAACCGTTAGACTCGCATCCAATTTGATGACTTCTGCGAGATCTTTCGCAGACGCATCTGGATCTGATGCGACTGATACAATTCTTTGAACAATTGGATCTGGTGTTGGAAGTTCATCTATCTTTACCAAGATATCCTGTAACTCCATTTTTCACTCTCCCAAGGGTAACTGAACATAGAACACACTTCCATCGTTGACTTTACTCTCTAACCAAATCCTTCCACCGTGTAACTCAACGATTTCTTTTGTTATCGTCAATCCTATTCCAGCACCTTCCGTTCTATAATCGAGTGCCGAGCCCACCCTGAAGAATTTCTCAAAAACCTTTTGTTGGTATTCCTCTGGTATACCTATTCCATTATCAGAGATTGAAATTATAACAAACGCATTATCAATTTTCGTCGAGATCTTCACAAATTTGTCATTTCCATTTTCTTTAGAATATTTCACACCATTGCTTACAAGGTTGATCAGCACCTGTCTGATTCTCTTTCTATCTGCGAGTATGAAGATCGGTTCACTTACATCGCATTCAAGTCTTACATTTTTGCTTTTTGCAAATTCTGTCATCGACTGTATAACTTCTTGGATGAGTTCTGCCAAGTTGAATTTTGTTTTTTCAAGGCTCATGGCTTTCTGTTCGATCTTGGCAAAATCAAGGAGTTCGTCGAGTAAACTCTCCAAGTGCAAACTCTCTTTGTACACAATCTGAAGAAAGTCATTGAGAATGTCTTTATCAAGATCGCTCAAACTCGAGAGCATTGTTTCTGAATAGGCTTTAATTGCTGCGAGTGGTGTTCTGAGTTCATGGGATATACTTGCAACGAAATCTGTTTTTAGTTTGTCGATCGCTTTGAGCCGTTCCAGTTCTTTGGTATTTGTCACATCCGTAATGGACAACAGTACCTGTGTCTCACCTTCATATTCGATCTTCTCTGCGATTAATGAGTAAAAAGTTCCTTCTGATTCAATCTCGCTCACCTGTCGAGAATTAGTTGCTAACACATTTTTTGCAACTTTTTCTATCGCATCAGTTAATTTTGATTCCTTTTCACGTTGTAAGTACTGTATATTTGAAAAGATTGGTTTTAGCTGAGAATCGAGAACGACTACTATCTGTGGAAAGGAATTGAATATCCGCTGCATGTAATTCATGGTTTCTTCAACTACTGCATGTTGTTTTTCAAGTGATTTGTACAGATCGAGGTTTTCAAGTACTACTGATGAAAGAAACGCAAGGGTACGGATTAGTTCAAAAATTTCAAAGACCGGCTCTTCATTTGTCGCTGCAAGCAAGACACCAAGAACTCTATTGGTTTTTACTAATGGGAATATCAAGATCGTTGATTGGCCCTTTACCAAGGAAGTTGGCGACATTTTCTCAACAGACCATTTGATCATGTCGAGTAAATCCTGTTCAAGTGATATGTTGCTCGAATCGGATTTTCTCAAATTAAAATCCTTATCCAGTATAGCCACCCATTGACAATTGACGAATTTCTGGACAATCTTTATGAGAGAAAGAAGGAGTGACTCTGGGTCCTTTGCATTGCTCGATTCTCTTATAAAACTCGAAATAAATGTGTGAATTCTATTTGTGGACATCTGTGGCATCATTGTGGATTGTTCATCCTCCCTATATTGAAAAACAGTCAGAGATACTGATATTTATTATAACTCAGAATTCAGATCAAATGAGATTCAAGATTCCATATAGTACAATTTAATAGATAATAAGACTAAGGAGGATCAAGAAAATGTCCAAGGAATTTATTCTACGAGTCGTTAATTCTGTGATATCAGTTGCAATCAGTTACATTGTTTATCGTGTTTTATATGGAATGATAATCAAGAGTACTGAAAAGCTTGGTAAAGAGTTCAAGATGAAGAACACTGTCAAGTTGATCCTTGGAACAATTATAACACTGATTGTTCTAATGGTTCTTTTGAATATCTGGCACATAAGTTTGTTACCTTACCTGACAGCTTTTGGTGTGACTGGATTTATAGTTGGTCTGGCTTTTCAAGAACCTTTGTCAAATCTCATGTCAGGAATCTTAGTGTTAATCACGAGAAAATTGAAAGAAGGGGATGTAATAGAAATAGACGGTACAATCGGGATAGTGGAAGTTGTTAATTACAATCACACCATCTTGAAGACTTTTGACGGGAAGAGTGTTATCATTCCTAACAGGCAGGTCTGGAGTGAGAAAGTAACCAATTATTGGCCTGGACCGGTCAGAAGGCTGTCGATGAAGGTCTCGGTGGCATACAATTCGGATTTAACGAAGGTACTTGAAATACTCAAAAAATGTGTTGACGAAGAGCCATTTGTTGAAAAACAAAATGTCAGTAATTCCATAGTTTTCAGTGGATTTAATAGTTCTTCAATTGATTTTGAGTTACTTTTTTGGGTCAAAAGGGAGAATTATTTTGATGCTTTGAACGCACTCGCACAAAGAATAAAGAAAGAATTCGAAATGCAGGGAATTACCATTCCATTTCCACAGATTGATGTACACGTGAAAGGAAGGTAAACTTGAACCTACGTGATAGACTTTTTTGTGTGATGGATACTGAAACAACTGGTACTGATCCTTTGGGTGGCGACAGGATTATTGAAATTGCCATAGTTCCTGTTTACAAGCAGAAAATTTTGTACAGATCTATATATAGTTCGCTTGTCAATCCAAAGATAAAAATACCTGCTGTTGTTGAGAGGGTTCATAAAATAAGCAATCAAGATATAGAAAATGCCCCTGTGATCGATGAGGTATTTGAAAAAATGAGAACCTTCATGAGAAAATCCATTATGGTTTTTCACAGAGCCGAATTTGATCTGACTTTTGTAGATATCTCAGCCAAAGAGATAGGTATTTTCCCTCCTACAGTTAACTACATAGACACACGCGAGATGTCAATGGTTTTGTTCGGAGAGAAAAAAACCCTTGGTTGGCTTGCGCAGAAATTTGGATATGAAAAACCAACTCACAGAGCTTTGGACGATGCACTTGTGACTGCTAAGGTATTTATAAAGATGCTGAATCAACTCACCGAGCCACAGGTTTTAGAACTTCTTCATAATTGGAGGGGACAGGAATGGTGAAGAACTTTGTTCTTGATACCAACGTTTTGATCCATGATCCTCATGCTATATATTCCTTTGAAGATAACAACATCGTACTGCCTTTGCCGGTACTGGAAGAGTTGGACAAACTCAAAAGAAGGTCCGATTCTGTTGGTAGATCAGCAAGAGAAGTTATAAGAGAGTTGGACAAACTCAGGACGATGGGCGATCTTTCAAAGGGTATAAAACTGTCGAGTGGTGGTTCTATCAGTGTAATGACGATAACAGACGGTCGCAGGGAAGCACCAGAATTTTTGTTTGAAAAATATCTTGATAACTGGATCTTAGCTTATGTTTTGAGACTTGGAAGAACTTCCTCTATACCAACTATTCTTGTCAGTAAGGATATAAGTCTCAGAGTGAAGGCTTCGGCACTCGGTATATTAGCTCAGGATTATTTAACAGATAGATCAGATCTCGCTTCTCTGCCTACGGGATACAGAGAGTTGAATCAGCAAATCGAAGAAGGTCAAACAGTTGATACAAGAGAAAATGAATACATCAAGGCAGTTAATGGATATTTCAAAGTGAAAAACAAATCTGCGAAAAGGCTCTCGATAGATCAATCTACTGTTGTATGGGGGATAAGCCCTTTGAATGAGCAACAGTTGTTTGCAATGGATGCTTTGCTTGATGATGAAGTGAATCTGGTAACACTCGTTGGGATAGCAGGTACCGGTAAAACTTTAATAACTCTTGCCTGCGCACTTGAGAAAACTTTGAAGGAAAAGAAATATAAAAAAATCATAGTTACACGTGCCTTGATTCCGATGGGTAAAGATGTTGGATACCTTCCAGGTTCATTGGAAGAAAAACTCGAGCCATGGATGCAACCAGTTATGGACAATCTTGAGTTTCTTTTTGACTGTGTTCAAATGAGTCTCAAAGAATTTCTGAAGAGAGAAATAATGGAATTGAGCGCACTGAGTTTCATAAGAGGACGGAGTATACCGGATCAATATATCATCGTTGATGAGGCACAAAACTTGACACCACATGAGGTAAAAACAATACTCACAAGAGCCGGGAAAGATACAAAAATCGTACTCCTTGGTGATCCATACCAAATCGACACGCCATATCTTGACAAAGACAGCAATGGACTTGTCTATGCTGCTTCTAAATTGATTGGAGATCCATTGGTCGCACACATCACCCTTACCAAGGGAGAAAGATCGAAGCTCGCGACTTTGGCAGCGGAGAGATTATAGGAGGCAATGACATGAGTATTACTATTGAAGCAAGGAATTTGGTCAAGGAATTTGGTAATTTCAGAGCAGTTAATGGTGTGAATCTGTCGATAAATCAAGGTGAAATCTACGGCTTTCTGGGACCAAATGGTGCTGGAAAAACAACGACGATAAGAATGCTTACAGGTACACTAAAACCAACCTATGGGGAGATCAAGATACTTGGTCTTGATCTGAGTAAAAAAGAGATAGAGATAAAAAGTCGAATTGGCGTTGTTCCAGATGAACCAAGGATATATCCGAATTTAAGAGGATTTGAATTCCTTGATTTTGTAATTGAGATCTACAAGTTGAATAGGAAAAAGATCAAAGAGCGAATCAACGAATTGTGTGAAGTATTTGGAGTGAATTATCTTGATAAAACAATCTCTGACATGTCACATGGTATGAAGCAAAAACTCTATCTGGTGAGTGTTTTGATGAGAAAACCGGAAATATTATTTCTTGACGAACCAACGGTAGGGTTAGATGCGAAATCGGCAAAGATTTTAAAAATGCTTCTACAAAAATATTCTTCTGAGGGCAGTACAGTTTTCATGACTACTCATGTTCTTGAGATTGCAGAAAAGATGTGTACAAGAATAGGAATAATCAACAAAGGTACGCTCATAGCAGAGGGGACCTTAGCCGAATTGAGAAGTGTCGCAAACAAAACTCAAGCAAGCCTTGAAGACATCTTTCTCCAGTTAACTGCCGATGGCGAAGATATCGAAGCTATCGTAAAGGAGCTTTGAAAGATGAGACAATTGATAGTACTTTTGAAATATGGTTTAGCGGGATCGACAAATTTTTCAAGTAAATCACGTGGTAGGATGAAAAAACCAATCTCCAATTTATTTTTCCCTGTAGTAGCTGTGGCCGCATACGGTTTACCACTTGGGCTTTTCTTGGCTGATTTTTTCAAAATGGCAAAAGATGTAGTTGTTGATCAAAGCGATCTTGCCACAATCTTTGTTGCTAACTGGTCTGTTTTAATGGCTGGTATGTTTATTCTCTCTTTTGTACCGAGTTTGGTGAATTCTTTTGTCAAAAATGAAGAGATACAGCTTCTTTTAACTATGCCTGTGAGGCGATCAACGATAGTGTTGTACCAAACGGTTCTTACTTTTATTGTACAGTCTTTTACAGTAGTGATGTATCTCTTTGTCATACCGGCATATGCCGTGGCTACTGGAAAGAATCTTTTCATGTCGATATTTCTCTCTTTTGCGATGTGTTTCATGCTCCTTTTGATCTCAATCTTTATCGCCTCCTTTTTGGGTCTTTGGATGCAAAGATCAACGGCACGAAAAATGAATGTCTTTTCACTCTTGCTCACGGTGGTTCTCTTTCTCGTTGTTACTCAATCTTTACCCAGTATGAAAAGCATGAATGCCAACACTCTATCTCTCTTGATAAAAACCGGACTGAAGGTTTTCTCTGGGTTTAATCCATTTGTTTGGCCGATACTTGCTCTGGACAACTTTTTATATGTGATATTACTTTTTGCCGCGATTTTTGTGTTGTGGTTTATTTCGCTGAAAATATCAGAGAGAATTACCTTTGAAAATAGAGAGATAACACATCTCAGGAGACGCGAAAACACAACTCATCGACCCGGTGTTTTTTCAAAGGATCTCAAGCTTCTTTTTAGATATGAACAAGGTATATTCATGCTGATTTATCCAATAGCTGTGAGTTTGATTTTTGTCTTCACAACAAGGTCTTTTGTGAGTCCCCTTTTCATATCGATAGTTATAAGCACTATGTATGTTTCAATGAGTTCAGCGATGCTTATGAAGCAAGAATTTATGGCTTGGCCACTTGCAAAGATCATGCCATTGACTAATTCGCAAATTTTGATGCCCAAGATGATCATACCGGCAGGTCTCTATTCATTGATAACAGTTATTTTGGCTCTTTTTTTGCAACTTTACTTCAAACTTTCATTGACGTTTTATCTCATCGTTCCTATTATATTTGTGATGTATGCGTTTGCATCGATTTTAGGCATCGGTTTTTTCATGAAAGAAAAGGAGAAAAATACGATTAGTAATCCAGCCAGGATATTGAACACTTCCCACATCTTTGCCATTGAAGGCATTGTTCTTGCTATGGCTGCCGGGTCTGTTCTACCGTTGATCATGTATATGTACAACAGACAATCACTCTTAACTATTCTCAGAAAAGAGATATTGGTTGATTTGGTTGGTATTTGCCTTCCGATTTCATTGACTGTTATTCTGATCTTTCTTATTCGAAAGTATTTCAGGCGTTCATTTCTAACCATCGAGAAAATGGAATAAAAACGTTCCTTGAGCGAACAAATTGGTATAATATTTTTTGAGGTGATCTGTGTGCAAGAAAACGACTTTTTAAAAGAATTAATCGAATTTTGCTCGGCAAGAGGTATATCAGGTAGAGAAGAAAAGATTAGAGAACTTGTCATTTCACATCTTCCTGAGAATATCAACTATACCGTGGACAACATAGGAAATCTCATCGTTGAAATAGGTCATGGAGAAGAAAACATTGCTTTGATGGCCCATATGGATGAAATCGGTTTGATGATCACAGGCATCACATCCGATGGTTTACTCATGTTCAGGAAAATAGGTGGATTCGATGACAGACTGCTTTTGGGCGCACATCTTGATGTTGTGACAGAGAGAGGCGTTATCGATGGTGTAATTGGAGTAACACCGCCACATCTTGGAATGAATCAATCAACGGACAATCTTCGTATAGATATTGGTGCACACAGTAAACAAGAAGCAGAGGAACTCGGTGTGAAGGTGATGGATTTTGCTGTCTTCAAAAAACATATGAGCATTTTGAACAACAAATATTTGTCAATGCGATCTCTTGATGATAGATTTGGCTGTGTTGCACTATTACGTGTTCTTAACAATGTGGTCAAAGAAGATCTCAAGAAAAGAGTATTTTTCGTTTGGACCGTTCAAGAAGAGATAGGTCTAAAAGGTGCGAAGGCATTTGTGTCTAAACACGATATAGATCTTTGTTATGCGATAGATTCTTTTGCTTGCTGTTCATCTCTAACGGGTGATGTTGCATGTGGAAGAGGGCCTGTCCTTAGAATGGTCGATAACAGTGCGATAGCAAGCTACGATATGATGAAAAAGATTCTCGGTGTGGCACGGGAATACGGTATACCTGTTCAAGTTGGTATCACCGGTGGTGGAACGGATGGATCTGTAGCGATTGAAAACAATGCAAAAATGGTGCCAATAGCATTGGCAGTGAAATATCTACATTCTCAGGCGGAGTATATATCTCTAAACGACTTTGAAAAACTCGTAGAACTTCTCACAGTTCTTGTGAAGCAGTAGGTGATATTATGTTGTATTTCCTCATTTTCTTGTCGGGCATAGCATCTGGTTTTTTGAATGTTGTAGCTGGCGGTGGTAGCCTTTTGACGCTCCCACTTCTTACTCTTTTGGGAATGGGGATAGATGTTGCGAATGGCACAAATAGAATAGCAATTCTTCTTCAAAATATAGTGGCGGTGAGGAATTTCCAGAAAGGTAAGGTACTTCCCGTGAAGCTCTCACTTTTGTGTGGAATACCAGCCGCTGTAGGTTCAATTGTTGGCACGATGATCGTGGTTGACCTGGATCAGAACCTTCTCAAAAAAATTGTTGGAGTTTTGCTTTTGATTATGGGATTGTTTTTCTTCATCAAGCCGAAAATGTGGAGTGGAGAGCCTAATAAAAAGATCAATCCCTTTTTAGCAGCCATTGCATTCTTTGGTATAGGTGTCTACGGAGGTTTTATACAAGCTGGTGTTGGATTCTTTTTCATATTTTTCACTGCGGCACTTTTGGGTTTGGATTTGGTAAAGAATAATGCACTGAAGGTCTTCATTGTTCTTTTATATACACCTATATCATTGATCATCTTCTTGCTGAATGGAAAGGTCATGTTCTTGGCGGGTTTGATTCTTGGATTGGGTAGCATGGTAGGGGCATATCTTGGAGTTAAATTCGCCTTGAAAAAGGGTATTAATTGGTTGAGGTATATTGTCTTTGCCACAATCCTTGTGAGTGGTGTTAGTTATTTGATCTGAGATTCTCAGGTTTATTGTTTAAGCATATTTTGAGGATAAAGTACGTTATCATGGCAACACCGAGTATAGTGTATGAGTTTTTGATACCTATGATATTCCCAACAAGACCAAAAATGAATGCGCCTGTTGGTGATCCACCGTTGTTTATCAAAGCGTACAATGACATCGTCCTGCCTCGCATACTCTGTGGTGATAGAAATTGAGTTCTGCTATTGGTGATATTGAAGAATATCGTTTGCCCTGCACCATTCACAAAGGACATCACGTATGCTGCTGGGGGATATATGGAACTGATCAATGTACTCATGCCAATGATCAATATGAAATATTCTTCTCTAATGGATATGACATGTTCTGGTTCCATTCCGCCTGCAACCAAGGCTCCGATAAGTGCTCCTAATCCCATAGATCCCATCATCAAACCATAACCTACAAGACCTGTTTTTGCAGCACTTTTTGCGAAGGCTTGCATCAACATGCTGTAAGGCATACCAAAGAGTGCATAAACGATCAACGAATAGAAAGTCAAACTCATTGTTCTGTTCTTAGAGACAAAGCGTACACCTTCCACAAGGTCTTTGAAAAATGATTTGTCATTGTTGTTGATGGTCTCATGTTTTGATGGTATCATTGGCAATACTATCAGTAGTGGTACGAATGAAATCGCATTGATTAAAAAACCAAAGCTAAGACCATAATATTTCACGACAAAGCCCGCTATCGATGGACCTATCATTCTTGCCATGTTGAATATCATTGAATGAAGAGCAAGGGCATTTGGAAGATAATTCTTTGGAACTATATTTCCAATAAAGGTATTTCTGGAAGGAAGATAGAAAGAAGCAGAAACCCCCATAAGAGTACTGAGTATGAGTAGTTGAAATGGTGTTAGGATATTTTTATAGACGAGATAAGCCATAAAGCAAGCATTGATCGTATCAGCCAATTGTGTCAAGAAAAGTACTTCTCTTGGTCCAAACCAGTCGATGAGAACTCCGCTCACTGGAGAGAGTATCACAGTGGGAAACCCTTTCAAGAAGGCTATCAGACCGATGAACCCCGACGCTTTGCTCTCTGGCAAAATATTCACACCGACCCAGCCACGCAACGTCGTATCGATCCATGTTCCGATCAATGATATACTCTGTGGTACCCAGAACATTAGATAATTTCTGTTCTTCAGTGCTCTGAAAGGATTCGAATATTTCGCCATACAAACTTTTATACACCAGATGTGTTAAGTATCCTGGTACGAATCTTTGACAAAATGAAAAAAGCGGGAGTGTCACATCCCCGCCCATTTTGTCATTTCTTGAAGTCTTTGGCTTTCAAAAAGTGTATGTGCCACTCGCAAGTGTTCTGCTCCATTCCCAAAAATCGTAACTGATTGATGGTATATTTCCACAAAGATCTTTCAGCCAACCTGCCATCTGAACACCACCAGAGGCTGTTAATCCGCCTGTTATCGTATAGCCTACCTGATTCGAACTACCGACAGATGCCGATGTTGCCCCTTTTATCCAAGGGGTGAGTTTCACAAATGGTCCTGCAACATAATAAACGTACGCAGACAAAGTGAAAGGCAATTTTCCTTCTGCTTCAGCTCCAATCTTTGCGTTTGCTTGGAAATTCACGCCAGAATAACTGGTTGAATAACTTGGGGTTTTACTCCAAGAACCATTTTGATAGGTAACTTTGAGCGATGTCGTTACACTGAATGTAGCCCAAGTGGTGAAGCCTATCGAGCCATAGATCTTCGCGGTTGCTTCGGCATCGAGTTTTGCTTCAAGATAGAGTACAACAGGTACATAGCCAACCCAAAATGTCACGGTCTTTCCTCGTGTAAAAAGATTTTTAGACCATTGTTTTTCAACGGTTCCACCAGATGATACCTGTAAAGAAGGAGTGAGAGAAGGAGTGAGAGATACGACACTTTCAAATTTTTTAAACCTATAACTCCAACTGAGCCAACCCGTTCTCACCCATTCGTGTTCCCATAACAACGATGCCGTAAAAGATAGGGTAACAGTTATCTTTGGTGTCACTGAGAGTGTCTGGTAGGTGAAGGTATAGGATAACAATTCTCCAGTAGAGACGCTGAAACTCCAAGATCCAGAAAAATCACTTGAGATTTTGTGTGCAACAGGTTGGGTCAAATTCTTTTCACTCATATCTTTGTTAGAGAAAACCAAACTAAAAGCAGTGTAGTCCCTAAGAGCCTGTAAAACCTCTATACTTCTTTTTTCATCAAGGAGGTTCTTGGGTATGCCACCATTTGTTACTATTTTTTCTGAGATTAAGATACCTGTCTCTGTTTTTTTAAGTTCAGCTTTGTAAGTTGTGCCCCCTCCCATGTCTACAGACCAACTGTCTGATAAAGATTTTGAGAAGAAATTAGGTTTTATGTCTTCCAATTGTGAGCCACTTGGTAGTACAATTTCGACTTTTCGTTCTGTCAAAAGAGAATTCTTTTCTGATTGCAGGAAAGCTGATTCAAAGATTTTTCCATCGATTTCGTTCTCGAAATACTTTGGCATCAGTTTCTCTGCGAGTTTTTCATTTTCAAAACCTTTACGAATGATGAGAAATGAACCACCTTGTGATCTGACAATACCTGGTACTTTCATTGTTATAGTGCAAGTGTAACCCTTCGAATCTCGAGTGATTTTCATATCATTCATTGTGAAAGAAGGAGTTGTGCCGTATAGTAAGTAATAGTGTTTGGTGAGCTCATTCAAAAAATTGTTGAAAACATCTTTGTTTTTTTGCATCTCTTCATAGTGGGTTATGTATGGCTTTGTTAACTCTGACTCTGGAATAAATTCCGTTCTTTTGATAATCGCAGAACCATCGCGCATAACTTCAATACGCTCTTCGATATTCCTTTTAAACTGTATACCATAACTGACAACAGCCAGCAACACAAGCAAAACCAATATAAATCTTTTGGTCATTTTGATCCCCCCTTAGATGAATTGGACTAAATACATTATCTGAACACAGATATTAAAAATATATTAGAACTCTCAACGTTTTATTTATTTGGGTAACAAGATCTCCACTATACCATTCAGATCCACGGATTTGGATTGTTCCAGGTTACTATCCAAGACCTTGATACCACTCTGTGTTGCCACATAGATATAACTCCCACTCACTACAAGGGACTTACCATTACTCAGGTCGATCTCTTTTATTTTGGAAAGATCTTCGTCGAATTTGGTAAGTTTTTGATCGCTCAATACATAAACAAAACCTGAATCAAAATAGATCTTTTTTCCATCATCGAAATCTGTTGATTTGATCTCTGATAAATCAATACTGTTGAGCTTGATTATTTTCGAATCAGTCAACAAATATGCTATATCATCAACAACAAAGACATCTTTTGCTGTACATGAATAACTCTTTCTCAACACAGGATTAGCTGGATCTACAGCATCGATTTTTTTCAATCCATCGTTGTCACAGAGATAGATGTATTGTCCAAGGACGAATAATGAAGATGGTTGATTCAATTGCACAGATGATTCTTCATAAGCGTTTTGATTTGTTACTCTTAAGATGAGTAAACTTGCATCATTTGTTATACAAGCAAACGCTTCTCCTGCAACGATCTTTTGAATAGGAGCAAGTGTATCAACCCAGATATTTTCTCCAGCAAAAGAAGCCGTTGCCACAGTTGAATCACTTATAATCGAGAGTTCATTACCTATCACGAAAATAGTCTTATCGTAATAGAAAAAGTCATTCCCAGTTATGGTAGATATATTCTTCGGTGAAACAGTCGTTTGTGTGAAATCAACTTCATAGATGCCATTCGCTAAAGCTAATAATTTACTGAAGGACGTCTGAAAACCTGTGTAGAAACTCCAAACAGGTCCTTCAGTCGAACTATTTCCATCTTTTGCCACGACCTTCCAGTAGTATTTCTTGTTCATCTCAAGGTTTTGTATCAACATCTTTTGAGTTGTCAAATTCTCTCTTATTCGAGGTGGGTTTGAACTCTCTCCAAAATACAGATCATAGAAAAGTGCATCTCCATCATCGTCTGAGCATTCCCAACTCAAAGTCACACTTGTTTCAGAGATCGATGATTTATCGCTTGGATTAGGATTGGTAGGTGTTGATGGAGGAGAGTTTGGTATACCTTTTGTGGTAAATGTCCAAGTTGGTCCCGTTGTTGTGTTGGTTCCATCAAAAGCTTTGATGTACCATCTGTAGGTTGTGTTGGGTGAAAGAGCACTCAGTTCAAAACTTGATTGTGTGGTAGTTGTTTTTTTCTCATCGTTCAAATAGACTTCATAACTCAATGTATCATTGTCGGGATCTGAGCATTCCCATTGTAGTGTCACAGGTATGTTCACAGATTGGGCTCCATCTGGAGGTGAAATGAGTTTTGGGACAGTCGGTGCTCTGTTTTGACCACTTTGAGCTGTCGTGAATGTTGCTTGATCACTTTGAACAATGTATTGACTATCAAAGGCTTTGACAAACCATGTATAAGTTTTTCCTGGCGTAAGATTGTATTTTGTGTATTGATAATTTGTAGTCGTTGCCAAAAGAGAGCCATCCAGATATACTTCGAATTTCAGCACATCTTTGTCAGGGTCTGTACATCTCCATTGAAAAACAACTTGTGCATAATCGATATTCTCTGAGGATGGAACAGGTGATATGAGTTCTGGTTTGTTGGGCTGTCTGTTCACTTTAAGAGTAGAAAACACGAGCCAACTTGAGTCGGGGTGTTTTTTCCATCATATGCTATTATTTTCCAGTAATAAGTCTTAGATGGTTCAAGATTTGGTTTATAAGAGTTGCTATAACCTTTGTATATCGATGGAGCGGTGTTCTTGTTCTCTCCAAAAAACAATTCATATGTCAAAGAGTCGTTTTCAGGATCGTTGAATGTCCAACTCAGGGTTGTATCTGTACTGACATCGGTAGCGTTATTTAAAGGATTTGATGAAACAAATTGTGGAGCTTTGTTAGTTGAAACCGATGGACTTCCACATGCAAATAGGAATAATATGAAAGCAAAAGATGCGATTATTAACACAGCAGTGAATTTCATAAAAATCCCTCCCCTTGTGCGGTTAAACAGACATTAACTTTGACCTCTTTGATGTTATTATATACCATGAGAGATTCCAAGCATGGGAGGAGTAAAAATGGACGAGAGAGAGGATTTGTTGAAAAAGATCAAAATTCTCGAGGACCAACTCGAGTATTATCGAATGCGTGATGCACAAATGGAGCAAATGCTTCAGGAGTACAATCAATTCATAAAAAAACAATTCGAATTGTATGACGACTTTGTTAAAGACATAGGCACCAGTAGGATAATAGATCCAGTCACACGAGTTTATTCTCAAGAGCACATGAGTCGTTTGATATCTTATTATCACCAAAAAGCTTTTGAAGAAAACAGAGGTTATGCGATTGTCATGATCAAATTGTGTAAGCAAAACGAGGAATTTGAGAAACATCTCGTATCGATTGGGAGACTTTTGAAGAATGTCGTACGAGTTCCAATGGACAGTGTGGGAAAGATCTCCGATGATACATTTGTCGTTCTCTTAACAGATGTCAACAAAGAAAATGCACAAAGAGTTTTTGAGAGAATCAAAGATTCGCTCAAGAAAAGTGTAGGAGTTGACACAAAGGTATCTTTCAAAGTCTACCCGAACGATGGAGAAGATCTGGAGAAGATGATTCAACAACTTCAATCGGAGGTATCATAAGTGGGTAAATTGATCGTTGAAGGACCCGTCAGGTTGACTGGTTCAGTTAGAGTTTCTGGTTCTAAGAATTCTGCCTTACCTATTCTTGCCGCTGCTCTTTTATGTGATGAAAGGGTTGTTTTGGAAAATGTACCTAATTTGATGGATATTCACACGATGATAGAGATACTCAGTGCGGCTGGATGTAGAGTTTTTTTCGAGAATGGAGTAGCCATAATCGATCCCCCAACCAATCCATGCACTGATATACCATACGAACTCGTTAGAAAAATGAGGGCGTCTTTCAATGTCTTGGGTCCCTTGGCGGCGAAATTTCAAAAGGCTTCGGTTTCATTACCTGGTGGTTGTTCGATAGGTGTCAGACCAGTGGATTATCACCTTGAAGGTTTACAGAAACTTGGTTTTTCAATCAAGATTGAACACGGTATTGTCACTGCTGAGATGGAGAAAAAGATAGATGAAGCAATTATATCTCTGCCATTTCCAAGCGTTGGAGCTACAGAACACATAATGACAACCGCGGCAATTTTGGATGGGACTCACACAGTCATAGAAAATGCAGCAATGGAGCCAGAAATAGAAGATCTGGCGATTTTTCTGAATCGAGCAGGTTGCAGAGTCTTGGGGGCTGGAACAAAGCGAATAGAAGTTTTTGGAGTCAAGAAGGCGCATGGCTGCATACACAAGATAATACCCGATCGAATTGAAGCAGGTACCTACATAATAGCAATAGCGGCTACAATGGGGGATGCTATAGTAGAAGGTTTAGATGTTTCACATTTAATATCATTATTCGATGTACTCAAAAATTCTGGTGTGAGTCTATCGCAGTTAGATAGAGACAAGGTAAGAGTTTCGATGGACCGAAGACCAGATCCAATAAAAATTCAGGTAACTCCATACCCAGGTTTTCCGACTGATTTGCAACCACAAATCATAGTATTTCTTTCAAAAGCACAGGGCACATCAACTGTGATTGAAACTGTTTTTAAATCAAGGTTTCAACACGTCGATGAACTGAGACGCTTTGGAGCAAAGATCGAAGTCAGTGATGGGACTGCCATTGTTTATGGAGTTGAGAGACTCAGTGGCGCTCAGGTGAGTGCAACTGATTTAAGGGCAGCTGCTGCGCTTGTAATCGCAGGTTTAATCGCAAATGGTACAACATCTGTCAACGAAGTAGATCAAATATTCAGAGGATATGAAGACATTGTTCAAAAACTCTCAAATCTTTCGGCGGTGATCGAGTATCAAAAATAAATTTTCAGAGATCATTCATAAACTGAGAGAAAAGATGTATCATTGTGATCTGTGTCCTGTTCAATGTGGAGTTAATCGATATCAAAGTGTGGGCAAGTGCAAGATCGGTAATCTGCCAAAGTTGATGAGTGTGGTTCTACATTTTGGAGAGGAGCCACCTATTAGTGGAGAAAATGGTGCCGGTACAATCTTTTTCAGCGGGTGTAATCTTCGTTGTATTTATTGCCAGAATATGAATTTCAGCCAATTGGCAAACGGTGTGGAAATAACTTCTCAAGAACTTGCCGAGATTTTCTTGGATTTACAGAATCATGGTGCAGAGACACTGAATCTTGTCACTCCAACACCACATATCTTGTCAATAGTGGAAGCTCTTGAGATTGCCAGTGAAAAAGGATTTAGTTTGCCTGTTGTTTACAACACGAGTAGTTATGAATCCGTTGAGACTTTAAAGCTTCTTGATGGGATTGTTGATGTGTATTTGGCTGATCTGAAATATGCGGACGATGAATCGGGTTATATTTATTCTGGTGTAAAAGATTACTATACAGTAGCTACCAAGGCGCTCATAGAGATGCATAGACAAGTTGGAGCATTTAAAGAAGATAGCAAAAAAGGTCTTATAGTTAGACATCTTGTACTTCCAAACAATGTAGGAGGTACTCAAAAGGTTCTTGATTTTGTTTTTTATTCTCTGTCACCCACTGTACCAATTTCTTTGATGTCTCAATACAATCCACTGTTCAATGCCAGATTTGATAAATTGATTGCGAGAAAGCTCACCAAAGAAGAATATGAAGTGTCTGTACAGAGAGCACTTCAACTCGGTATGAATGGCTGGATTCAAACCGATGAAAAAAAGAGGGTCACAGCCAAACCAATTACATCAACTTACAAGATCATAGACCTGATGAGATCAAGAACATGAAAACCAATGCTCCAACCGCTATGAACGTGGTTGTCAGGATTATTTCTTTGGTGTTGGTGTAATGAGATCTATCTATTCTCACAGAATCGGTCGCGATGAAGCTCTCTTTTTCTGTCTGAGCAATTGCTTTGACTGTGTAGTCACCATCCGGTATGTCTTTTCCATCCCAAGAGATCTGGTTCGAGCCAGGTTTACCTTTTCCGCTCCATTGCCAGACGGTGTTTTGATTGATATCAACGATATTGATTGTCAACTGGGCAGGTTTTGAAAGATACACGTAAAAAGTTGTAGTATCGTTATACCAATCGCCATTTGGAGAAAATTCTTTTGGTTCCACCTTCAAACTGACAGATAAGACTTCTTCTATCAGGTTTATATTGACACTCGTTTCCTTCAAATATGAAATGTTCAGCAATCTTGTTTCTGGTATATATCCACTTGCTTTGAAGGTGATATAGACACTCCCTTCGGGAACATAAACGGTGTCTTTCACGCTGTTAACTTTTCCAAGGAATCTATTCTCTGAATACACCTCGACCGGATAAACATTTGAATATACTCTCAAACTACCAGCTCTGCTGAGAGGCGCATAAACGACAACTTGGCCAGGTTGAGATACATATACAAGGCCATCAAAAACAAGATACCAACTCTTACTCACAGTTATTCTGTGTTCTCCAGATGAACTCAGGGTTATCTGTAAAAAACCATTTATATCAGATATACCTGCGTATATTCCGTTCACATAGACATTGGCAAAGGGCTCCGTTCTGACTACAACAACATAACTTGCACATGCCAATATAGAAATAAATAGAATAAATAGAGAGACCAAAATGGTTAACTTTCTCATAGAATACCTCCAATTCTCACCATTTTGTCGTTGTGTACCAATCAACGATATTTTCTATCATCCAAATTTCATCACTTTGATAATACTCTATACCAATCACAATTGGCTCGGTAGATCTGATGTCTATCACACCAGAGGTTTGACTGTTCAACTCTTTTGTCAAATCCACATAAGCCGAAGCCTTAGCAGAAATGTTACCCGATAACTCTTTTATGACATTCCCCGCATAATCGTACACCCAAAGATATATATCATTTGTTTTGTTGGAAGTATTCATCAAAGCGAAAGCAGTTTCGGCGTTGCCAAAGTTCGTATAATTAATGCCGTACCAGTAATATTTTGCATCCGAGGAAACCTGAACAGGTTCTATAACGTGGTTCCGAGAAAAGAGCATTTCTCTATCTTTATAGAGAACAGAGATGTAGAGTAATTGATCACATTGAACGAGTACCAATCCCCAGTTTTTATCACTCTGTGGTATTTTCTGTGCAAGATCTATATGAACTGTTTCGTAAGGTTTCGACTTGAAGGTATCTTTCCATATTTCCTTTCCCTCATAGTCATAAACCACAACTCTGAAGTACGCGTTTTCATCGCTTAAATTCGAGACCACTATGGCAGTGTTCCTACCAGGTGTTGAGTCATGATATAACCCATAATTGGACGCAAAGAGGATTGTAGAAAGAATTATCACAAAAAATATTAAAGCTTTCTTCATAAACATCACTCTCCCAACAAAGGATAAGAGACGATCTCTGTACCAGAAGCGTAAACAGTCAATAAGTAAGGTTTACCATCAATTAAAAGCATTGGACATGAGTTTGGTTGAAGTCCGTTAGCAGTTTTCATGAGCAAGTTCAAAACATACACCTTTTCAACCCAACTTGGAGGCTGTTTTAGTTCAAAAGATTTGAGTCCAGTATCACCATAAGAAATAAGACTGATCTCGCTCGCGTTTTTATCGAAGAAATCGAGTAATTTATTACAGTAATATAGCGCATCTGTAGTTGTTGCTGGTTCATTTATATGCACATAATAAGCCGTTAGGTAATTTGCATCTACATTGTTTTTCAGATAATCGTTGATGTTTTTGACAACCTTTTCGGAGAATTCTCCAACATCTGGTTCAAACAAAGAGAGACAACCAGTGAGTGCAAAAATGGCAATAATAAAAAACAGATATAACATTCTGCGCATATACAATACCCCCTTAAATATTTTACACCTTCATTTACTTTGTATGACGGTGTGCTATCTTTGTTGCGGCAAAGGCCCAAGGTTTTAATTTATAAGGATATCCCATTCCTTTGACATAGCCCACTACTGTCGAGAGAACATCTCTGCTTGCACCGTCATAACCGATATCTATGTGTATCTCTGGACTCGTCAAATTGAGCATCTCTCTGGCAAAATTAGCCATTTCCAAACTCAGATAGGTTTCTTGGAATAATCGTGTGAACATGTCATAGTGTTTATATTCTCTCTTGAGAGTATACAGATAAGTTGCACCAACGCCGATTTTGTAGACTATTAAAACAGTCGCAAAAGTGACAACACCATCTCGTGCATCACTATCAGTTCCAATATATATCTTGAATGGACTGTGTTCTTTGAAATCGTAGATGATTTTCTTAGCTGTTTCAACATCTACAATGCCATAAGTTGGACTCTTCAGTAAGAATTAATCACCTCCTAAAAACAACAAGAGGAACTACTAATTCATCGAAACTCAGCCCACCATGCTTTGATTTCAAACTCTCTTCCCTACCTGTAAATTTGAAATAAAAAGAGTAGTTCGATCTTGCTATTAAAACGACATCACCTATTCTCTCAAGACTTTCTTTCTTTGAGTAAGAACCACCAAATAACCCCATCTGTATGGTCTGGTCTCTGGTCAAAACCATCGCCTGGTTTGTGTATGTCTTTTGAATGTATTCTATCACTTCTCTTGGCTGGCGAGTATATATGTGCATCATTCGCATCTCGCCACCAGGTGGAACCATTAAAAATGATGAGATCTCGTCCTTCCAAGACCACCAAATTTCGTTTTCCCAAGGTGTTGCAATTTGTCCATGATCTCCCATTATCATCAAAAGAGTATCATTTCCCAAAACAGGGATCACCTCTTTATGAATCATTTTTAAAAGCCAATAGAGCTCGCTTTCAAATGCTTGTGAATCCACTCCCATTTTATGTCCGATTGAATCGAGCAACCCCCAGTAGACAAACCCAAAAACCTTGCCATCTTCTTGGAGCATCTCTCTGAGTTTAGAGAACAAGTCTCCAAAACTTTGATAACTTCTCACCGAAGCTCCTGTATGAATCAGATTTGAAAACCCAGAGCCACGTATATTCTTTGACGTGAGTACACATCCCTTGACTCCAATGTTGAGAATCTTTTCAAAGATCGTTTCTGAAAAAAGAATCTCCTTTGATGAAAAATTCGATGATACTTTGCCAAGTGTTGGTGAGGATAACTCTATCATATTTACGAGAGCACCAAGTTCTTTGAGGTATAGGATGTATCCTAAGATACCGTGTTCAATAGGAGTAGATGCTGTCAATAATGAAGAAATGGCGGCACTTGTCGTTGTTGGGAAAACAGAAGTGGCATATAAGATATTTTTTTGGTCGAAAAGTTCTTCTTTCTGAAGGACTTTTTTCAAACTGTTTAGCCCAAGTGCGTCTATCAGAAATATGATGATTTTATCTATATTTTCGAACAAACCAGGTGCCAATTCTTCAAATGGATAGATGGGATGAAGAATCTTGCAACCAAAATGAGCCAGAATTGAGTTTGATACATTCACAAGAGACAACTTCTCATAGTCAGGTTTGAGGAGGTCATCAGTGATCTTGTCTATTTGCATTTTTCATCACCAATTAAAGTATAAAACCAAAAAATCCTTTTGAGAAGAATTCGATAAAGCAAATAAAGATGATAGAATTGTTGTACAAAACACGTATATTGACATCGAGATTGCAAAAATTCATTGTTAAAAGTTTCTATTTATGAGTATCTACTATTAAATTTTGAATATGGTACAATTTTATTGTGAGATCTTCAAAGTGCATAAACCACTTACCTTTAAAGGGGGAATGAAGATGCAAAAGTACAGATGTATAATTTGTGGGTATGTCTATGATCCGGCTGAGGGGGATCCAGATAACGATATCCCAGCAGGAACACCATTTGAAGATCTCCCTGATGACTGGGTGTGTCCCGTTTGTGGTGCTTCTAAGGAGGATTTCGAACCGGTAGAAGAGTGAACCCCCTATGGGGTTCACCTTGTGATCTTTCTAAAAGCAAAATAAGTCGCACTGACCAACATGATTTTTATCAAGTCACCGGGAATGAATGGCAATAATCCCATCGAAAGTAATTTTGGAAGACTCAGCTGAACCTGCTTGAACGAAAACCACAAGTACAATTGTGTTAAACCAAAACTGTATATAATGCCAAAATTGGCAACAAGAAGTATTGTCACAGTGTTAAACACTTTGAACCTATTTGGCTTGAAAATTTGGCTTATGAACAGCGATGCAAAGATAAAACCTATGAGATAACCTCCCGTTGGTCCGATGAGAGTATGAAAACCAGAATTATTTCCAGAGAACCATGGAATGCCAAGCACACCTAATAGTACATAGAGTATCTGACTGAACACTGCCAATTTGTTTATAAACAACGGAGCGAGCAAAATCACAAAGGTTTGACCAGTTACTGGCACGGGACTGAATGGAAGAGGAATTCTGATCTGAGCTGCAATGCCCGTTAGGAAAGTGAAAACAAGTGTTACCAAAACCTTGTACCACAGATTTTCTCGTGAGAGTATTTCTTCGCGAGTTATCACCTTATCACCTCCAAATTAGGCAATCAGTTTTTGCCAAGTATATCTTTTTTTAGCATATTGACCCCAGCATACACAACCCACGTATCGACATAATCCAGTGCAAACTCAATAACTGTGGTTGTAAGGTATATATTTAGCAGTGTTCTGAAATCGTATATTCCTACGAATGCCAAACTCACGAAAACGAAATTGTCCAAGATTTGTCCAAGTTTTGTCGCGATATTGTTTCTCATCCACAATTTTGTTTTAGTTCTCAGTCTATCGTGTATCCAGACGGCAAAATAGCCCGAGAGTATATAAGCAATCCAACTGGCAAGAGCTATTCTCGGTGTGAAGGCAAAGGCATTTGAAAGATAACCCTGAGCTACATCGTTTGAAGAAGGTATATATCCTACATAAACAAGTCCAAGTAATACGAAAATGAATTGAGCAAAAAAACCTATCCAGATGGCTTTTCTCCCCTCTCTTTGTCCATAGATCTCTGTGATGATCGAATAGACAGCGAAAGCCATACCCATGCTCATATTTGCAGCCGTCACTTCAAGACCAAGGAGGTTAAAGAGTTTTGCCACTCCTAAATTTGATGCAACTATCAGAGTAGCAAGGGCTACGTATAATCCTTCTTTTTTCAGAAATCGTATGGCAAACAATACTGTCAGACATGAAACTATATACTCAAGTCCCAAAAAGAGAAAGTTAGTCAGTAGACATCACCTCTTTGAAGATTATCGCATTGAAATTTTTTCGAAAGTACTAAGAGAAAGAAAAGTCTTTTGAAAAAACATATACTCAAAGAAAAATCAATCGAGCTTTGTGCTGCATTATTTTTTACCTTTCAAAAATAAAGGTGTAATTTTCTGATAGATATAATAAGAAAAATGAAGATGGAGGTTTTGCAGTGAAAAGTCTTGGTATATTTATTCACTTTGAGAACAACGTGATAGTTATGATAATGTGCATTCATGCCCCTGGAGGTGCTCCAGGCATTTAATCGTGCTTGGAGGTACTAAAAGGGGCGTTTCCAAAAATGGGAACGCCCTTTTTTTAACCAAAGATCAATCATGGAGGGAAAAAAGTGAGTGAGGTTTTTTACCCAGGAAAACTCGATTGCATGCCAGATAAGAAAATCTTTTTGGCGAGAGCAGGGGCAAGATATGGTAAGCTCGATGAAGATTTCATACATCGTGTCAATGAACTGTTTTTGATCGCACTTGAGAAAATAGAACCTGTTGTTTATTACAGAACATCAGATCTTTCTATACTGCCAAAAGAAATCATTCCATCGAGTTTTGGTAATATCAAGAAAATGACGATATTTTTATCCACACTTGGTTCAGCGGTAGATACACTGATATCACAGTTATCTGAGCAAGGAAAAACCTTTGATGCTTTTATAATTGATTCTTGGGCATCTGAGGCACTTGAAACCCTCAACGAGAATTTTGATCAATCACTCAGGGAAAGATTTGGTATGGGTACGATGAGGTTTTCTCCAGGTTATGGGAATGTTGATCTGAGGATTAATAAGTACATAGTTAAAGAATTTTTGGGAGTTGATCAAGTGACGGTTTTAGACAGTGGCGTTATGGTTCCAAGAAAAACCACGACGTGCATGGTGGGGTGGTTCAATGAAGAGAAGTGAATTTTTGCAGATGTTGAGGGAAAAGGTTTTATTCTTAGATGGCGCTTATGGCACGGAGTTTTTCAAGAGGGGATACAAAGGTTTGATAGAGTTGCTCAATATAAGTAAACCAGAGATCGTTGAAAGACTTCAAAGCGATTATATCCAAGCTGGCGCAAACATCCTGCTTACAAATACTTTCAGCGCCAATAGAATGAAATTGAGAGCGCATGGCTTTGAATCAGAGATAGAGAAAATAAATTTCAACGCCGTTGAGATAGCAAGATCGGTATGCAAAAATCAACTTGTCTTTGGAGACATGTCCTCAACGGGTAGTTTCGTTCAACCTTTTGGTGAGATCAGCTTTGATGAAGTTTATGAAATCTTCAAAGAACAAGCTTCAATTTTGATAAAAGCTGGAGTAGATGGAATTATCATCGAAACAATGTCAGATTTGAAAGAACTCAAAGCCGCCATCCTTGCGGTGAGAGATCTGTCAAATGATATTCCATTGATTGCACATATGACCTTTGAAGAAGATGGAAAGTCCGTGACGGGAACATCTGTTGAGATCTTCGCTACACTTATGAACGATCTTGATGTCGATGTAGTTGGTGTGAATTGTTCGCTCGAACCTAAGCAGATGCTTTCGATTTTTGCAAGATTAGCTAAGTACAGTAAGAAACCATTGAGCGTTGAACCAAACGCTGGGAAACCCTTTTTAGAGAATGGAAAACTTTCTTACAGGACAACCCCTGAAGAATTTGCAGTGTATATGGCAGACTTTGTCGAGCTTGGCGCTAACATAATCGGCGGGTGTTGTGGTACCGGTCCAGAACACATAAAGGTCATGACCAAGTACATAGGAACACAGAAACCAAGAAAGAGAGAAATAATTGATATTCAATATCTTTCTTCAAGAACAAATCTAAAGCCAATCGATACTTTCTTGATAATAGGAGAGAGAATAAACGCGAGCGGGAAGAAGAAACTCCAAGCTCAAATTCAACAGAGAGATTTTTCTGGTGTTTTAACTCTCGCACAAGAACAGGAACAGGAAGGATGTACAGCAATAGATATTAATTTTGGTATAGAGAAACTTTTGAGAAAAGAACATTTTCAACAAGCGATTATCCAACTTGACAAGCATTCTTGTTTACCAGTCTCCTTCGATATACAGAACCTTGATTTTTTGGAGATCGCAATGAAAGAATATGTCGGAAGGGGTTTGATCAATTCCGCATTTGCAAGAGAAGACCACTTGGTTGAAAGGATTAATCTTTTGAAGAGATATGGAGGACTGCTGATAGTTCTTGCTATGGAAAAAGATATTCCCAAAACTGCGGAAGAAAGATTTCAGTTGGTACTAAAGGCTGCAGAGATACTAAAAGGAAATGGAGTCGAACTCGATCGAGTTTATTTCGATCCACTTGTTCTTCCAATAGGAGCAAAGAACGACTACCATGTAACTTTGAAAGTGATAGATCTTATCAATAAAGCTGGTTTGAGATCTTCAATTGGTCTTTCAAATTTGAGTTTTGGTATGCCGAATAGAGAACACATAAATGCTGCTTTTTTGGCTTTATGTGTTGAAAACGGTTTGAATGCCGCTATACTCAACAGCAAAGAAGCTCTTACTATGGGGGCTTTACAAGGTGCTCTGTCGTTGCAAGGAAAAGAAATTGTGAAAGTCGAGAATGTTTTGCATGATCCACTCGTTGATATCATAATCAAGGGACAAAAAGAACAATTGATGAATGTTGTTCAGGAACTTCTAAAACAACATGATCCTTTGTACATAAGCCAGCAAGTACTTGCGGAAGCTATGAAAAAAATTGGAACACTTTATGCAAACGGGAGCATCTATTTACCACATTTGATTTTAGCGGCAGAGACAGTACAACCTGCCTTTGATTATTTGAATAACTTGCTTGGTGAATCACGGATAAAACTTGGAAAGATACTTCTTGCAACAGTTCAGGGAGATATACATGATATCGGCAAGAAGATCGTTGCAACAGTCCTTAGAAGTGGAGGTTTTGAAGTCTACGATATAGGTAAAGATGTACCAGCTGAGAAAATTTTGCAAAAATGCAAGGAATATAACCCAGATATAGTCGGACTTTCTGCCATGATGACCACAACCGTTGGTCAGGTGAAAGAGGTCGCAGATTTATTGAGATCAGAGAAAATCAATGTTTTTCTGTTAGCTGGCGGGGCTTCGATGAACCAACAATTAGCAGATCAATTTGGGGTTATGTACGCCAAAGACGCAGTACAGGCATTGGAGTTTTGTAAAAAATTCGTACAAGGAGGTGCAAAATAAGTGATCGTTCTCAAATTTGGTGGATCTAATTTGAGAAACAAGACAGATCTTGAGAAAATACTCAAAGTGATTAGTATGTATAGAGAACCTTTTATCGTGGTTGTTTCCGCTGTAAATGGTGTTACGAACAGATTGATAGATGCTTTGAATAATATCGCCGATCTTGATGTAGATAAATTTCTTGAAGAGTTGTATTCAACTTATCGAAGTTTTTTAAGTGAAGAAAGTTTTCAATTAAGAGAAAGGGTATATCAGATAAAGGAAATCCTTTTGGGTACAAAGTTGATAGGCAAAGTTCCTGACTTTGTCTATGACCAAATCGTGAGTCATGGAGAGAGATGTTCTTCATTTCTTTTAACTCACTATCTGAATAAAAATAATATTCATTGCAAAGAAGCTCTTCCTGAAGAATTCGGGTTGGTGACAGATGGTAAATTCAAGAATGCTTCTGTGGACTTAGTCAATTCTGAAATCAATCTCAAAAGGTTTTTCAGGCAAGATGAAAATTACATCGTGCCCGGGTTTTATGGCATTCACGAAGGTCAAATAACAATTCTTGGTCGTGGTGGAAGCGATTATTCAGCAACATCGATAGCATACTGCTTAGATGCAAACAGGGTCGATCTGTACAAAGATGTGTCTGGTTTTATGACCTGTGATCCAAAATATGTTGATGGAGTTAGACCAGTCAGAAGATTGAATTATGACGAAGCCGCTGAGCTTTCCTATTTCGGAGCTAAGATCCTTCATCACGCATCAGTTGACCCTGTACGCAAAAAAAATATTCCCCTTTACATATTCAATATCAATAGTTTTGAATCGATAGACAAACCAGACACGATAATTTCTTTCAATGACTCTGTTGCAGAAACGATAATAAAGAGTATATCCTTCACCGATGATATCGCCGTCATACAGTTCAAAGGTACCAATGTTGGACGTGTTCCTGGATTATTGGGTCAGATAGCGTCTACCTTAGGCAATGAAGGTGTGAATATCAAATCCGTTGTTACTTCGCAGACCAGTATAAATGTTCTCATTTCGAAGCAAGATTTGGAAAAATGTAAGCGAATAACCTCAAAAATGCAAATAGCAGAGGTTGAGGATATCCATTACAAAACGGAGATATCATTAATAGCTGCGGTTGGAGATGGACTCTTGAAAAGACATGGTATCGCTGCCAGAATTTTCACAGCCGTTTCAAGGAAGAATATAAATGTTGAGATGATTTCTGCGGGTGCATCTGACGTGACCATATATTTCATAGTCAGGTTAACCGATAGAGACAAAGCACTGCAGGCTATTCATGAAGAATTTTTCAGGGGTGGTGAGAATGGTGAAAACAATTGAGCAGATCAACGAAAAAATTAGGAATGGGAAGGCAGTAGTTTTAACGGCTGAGGAAGTCGTTCAGCTTGCAAAACAGTCAAGTCCCAAAGAAATTGCACAAACGGTAGATGTTGTGACCACCGCAACTTTTGCACCTATGTGTTCAAGTGGTGCCTTCATCAATTTTGGTCATACGACTCCTCCGATGAGAATGGAAAAGATCGATCTTTCTGGAGTTGAAGTATATGGAGGCCTCGCTGCAGTTGATGGGTATATAGGAGCAACACAAGAATCGAGAGATGATAAGAGTTTTGGTGGGGCTCACATAATCGAAGCGCTTATCAATGGAGAAGATTTATATCTGAGGGCATCCGGCAAAGGTACCGATTGTTATCCAAGAAAGTACTTCGAAGGGTATATAAACAAAGATATGATAAACGACTTCTTTCTTTTTAATCCGAGAAATGCCTACCAGAACTATGCAGCTGCAACAAATAGCTCTGAGAGAACGATCTATACTTATATGGGGAAATTGCTTCCAAACTACGGTAATGTGACCTATTCAACTTCTGGTGAATTGAGTCCACTTTTGAAAGATCCAAAAATGCTCACGATAGGTCTTGGAACGAAGATTTTTCTTTGTGGGGCTGAAGGTTATGTAGTCTGGACTGGAACTCAGTTCAGAAACAATGTAAAGGTGAACGAAAATGAAATTCCAATCAGTGCGGCAAGAACCCTTGCAGTAATTGGTGATGCGAAGAAAATGAATTCAAGATACTTAAGAGCAGCGTATTTCAAGAATTATGGTGTAACACTCTTTGTGGGTATTGGAGTCCCTATACCAATCTTGAACGAAGAAATCGCCTATCATGTATCTCGAGCAAATGAAGAAATCGAGACAGAGATAAAAGATTACGGTAAACCAGGTAAGCCCACTATCGGTCAGGTTAACTATGCTCAATTGAGATCTGGATGGGTTGAGATCAACGGAAAGAGAATCAAAACCTCTCCGATATCGAGTCTTTCAATGGCTCGAGAGATAGCCTCTGTTTTGAAAAATTGGATAGATGAAGGCAAGTTCTTACTCACTCAACCAGTGAAATTGTTCAATGAAAATTACACTGTGAAAGGACTTGTTGAGAAAACAGAAGGTAAGCAATTTGAATCTAAAAAGTTAACTTGTGTCGATTGTGGTCTATGTGTAAGTCTTTGCTCATTTGATGCCTTAGCGCTGGTCAATAATAAGTTCACCTTTTTTGCCGAAAGGTGTGTGATGTGTGGTATGTGTTCTGATACATGTCCAGTAGGGGTGAAATTACCACCAGATGAATAGATTTTATCGTGATCTACACAATGGAAGATTTCAAAGTTTTAATATTTCCTACATGGAGACCGATCTGTGGATCGGCGTGGATAGATTTAAAAAGGAAATGGTAGATACAACACAACGACTCGTCATTGAATTACATGAACAATTACGTGATTATATGAAAGAAAACAGAGATTTCCTTTTGTCTTTTCAGCCGGTGAAAGTTTCTCCACAATGTCCCGAGATTGCAAAAAAGATGGCAGAAGCAGCGGAATATGCGTGTGTTGGTCCCATGGCAGCTGTTGCCGGTGCCTTTGCAGATGAAGTGGGGAGATTACTAATTGAAAAGTTCAATTGTTCCGAAGTCCTTGTGGAAAACGGCGGTGATATATTCATAAAGAACACACAACCTGTGACTGTGTGTATTTATGCAGGAGATTCCCCGTTGTCACAAAAGATTGGTTTTAGATTACCAGCTGGTAGCTGGGGAGTTTGTACTTCTTCTGGTACTGTAGGGCACTCGATTAGTTTTGGAAAAGCCGACGCAGTGACTGTTATCTGTGAAAATGCCACCATTGCTGATGCCTTTGCAACTGCTTATTGTAATATGATAAAAACCGAAGAAGATATCGAGAAGTTACTTGAAGTAGCTTTGAATGAACATGTTCAGGCAACCTTGGTCATTTACCAAGACAAACTCGGTGTAATAGGTAAGCACGAATTAATTTTCATACCATCTAAAGTGGGTGGTAAAAGTGAAAGTGACTGAGAGAATTAAAAAATCACAGATTCTCTCGATAGAAATTCTACCCCCAGGTAGAGGACAGAGCATAGATGAGATATATCGTGTTCTGGATAGTTTGATGGTCTTTCCAGTCAATTTCGTAAATGTCACAAGACATGCCCCAGAAATGACCTATGTGGAACTGCCAGATAGGATAATCAAGGTTCCAAAGGTCAAAAGACCTGGAACCGTTGGTCTTACAGCAGCGTTGATGAATAGGTACAAGATAGATGTTGTCCCGCATGTACTTTGCTTTGGAATGAATAAATACCAAATAGAAGACATGCTCATAGATCTTCATTTGATTGGGGTCGAAAATATTTTCGTCATTCGGGGTGAGTATGAAAATGAACCTGATTTTGATGAAAAAGATACTTACAAGCATGCATCTGAGTTAGTGAAACAGATTTCAGATATGAACCAAGGAAAATACCTATATCCTTGTGAAAATGCTCAACCAACGAATTTCTGTATAGGTGTTGCAGGATATCCGGAAAAACATTTTGAATCTCCAAATATGGAGGAAGATCTGAAACACTTAAAGGAAAAAGTCGATGCAGGTGCAGATTATGTGATCACCCAAATGATCTTTGATTTTGATGTGTACAAGAATTTTATACAGATGATTCAGGAATATGGCATAAATGTCCCGGTGATACCAGGAATAAAACCCATTGTGAATTTGAAATCGATTTATAGTATCCCAAGGAAATTCTTTGTCAATATTCCTCAATCGTTCTTAGTACAAATGCAACAAGCTCGAACACCAAAGGAAGAATTCGAAATTGGTACCAAGTACATCGCAAAACTTGCAGAGAAATTACTTTCTTTTGGTGCTCCTGGTATACACATCTTCACTATGGGTCGAGGACAGTCAACGAAGGCTTTGATAGAGGCTATTTATGGTAGAGGAGGGTAATGCCATGAAAAAGATCGCCATTCTTGGTGCCACAGGATTGGTTGGACAGAGATTTGTTGAATTTCTTTCAAATCATCCTTTTTTTGAAATCTCGGTGCTTGCAGCTTCAGATAATTCTGCTGGTAAGCGATATTCACAAGCTGTACAATGGCATTTAGACACGCCAATTCCAGATAAAGTCTGTCAGATGCAAGTACAAAAATGCGAGCCAAATTTTGATTGTGACTATGTCTTTTCGGCACTTCCATCGGACATAGCAGGACCGATAGAAGATGAGTTTGTCAAATCTGGGTATATAGTATTCTCAAATGCAGCAAGTCACAGAATGGATGAAAATGTTCCCCTCATGATTCCAGAGGTGAATCTTGATCATTTGAATTTGATCGACCATCAGAAGACACCCGGCAAAATCATTACGAATCCCAATTGTTCAACGATAGGTCTTGTTATGGCGCTCAAGCCGATAATGGATCGATTTGGCATTCAACAGGTACATGTGGTGACAATGCAGGCCATCTCGGGTGCAGGCTATCCTGGTGTTGCATCGTTGGACATTCTTGATAACGTCATACCTTATATAAAGAATGAAGAAGAGAAAATAATGACAGAATCAAGAAAGATTTTGGGCAACCTTAAGAACGATCATGTTGAATTCGCTGATTTTGATATACAAGCTCAGTGCAACAGAGTACCCGTTCAAGATGGTCATATGCTTTCAGTTTTCGTGGAAACATGCCAAAAAGCAACCGTTGAGGACATTATCAAAGCCTTTGAAGAATTTCGTCCATTGAAAGACTTGAATCTTCCAACAGCTCCTGAGAGACCCCTGATTTATCTGCCTGAGCAGAGATCGCCACAACCCAAATTGCACAGAAACTTGGGTAATGGTATGTCGGTGAGTATAGGGAGGCTTGTACAGATCTCGGAAAAGAGGTTTCGCTTTGTAGCGCTTGTCCATAACACTATAAGAGGAGCCGCTGGATGTGCAATATTGAATGGAGAAGTTTATGAGTTTTTGAGAGAAGATTTGGAGTGATCTCTATAGGATCCATAAGTATTCAAATTCTTATCTATTTGATCGTTTCTTTGATCTTCGTTTCCATAGCGGCTGTTATTCTAAATACAGTGATAACACACTTTAGAAAAACCATTGGTAGAGTAGATAGAGAGATTGATTTTTTTATGGCTGTTGATTTTTTGAGAATGGATTTTTGGTTCCATTCAATTTCAGTTGGTAATGTTTCCAAAGATGGTAATGCATTCATCTTCAGAGAAAAGATTGATCAAGATGAAAAGTTGGTAAGCTACTTTGTAGAGAAAGTCGATGGTGTGTATCAACTTAAAAGAATTGCCAACGACGGGATTAACATCATTTACAAATCGACATCTCCTATGTTTTTTTGTGAACCCACCAAAGATATTTGGGCAATACAAATTGAGGGTTTTTGGTTTGAAATGATCAACGCAACTCCGACAGAACTCAGGGATAAGCTCTATAAAGGAAAGGTGAAAACACCAGATTTTCTCCTACCAAAATTAATAGAAGTGAGAAACAAGTGATTCATTTCTCTTCAATCTTTGGTTTCTCGAGTAGTTTGACCTTTCTCTTGAATTCTTTTATGTTCATCTCTTTTAAAATGAGGCTTCCGAGAAAATATTGGAAAGGTAACCAAGTCACGTGTCCTGTGGGAATTATGTATCTTTTTGGTTTTCCAAGGGCATTCCAGAGAATTTTTCTCGTCCTAAGCGGTAAGGCTCTGTCAAATAAAGCTTCTATAAAAGTTATTCTATTTGTTTGTACGAATCTTGCATAAGCAATTGGATCGATTTTGAGTATTGGATGGATCTGTGAAGTTATCATTTCCTGTATATTTTTAAAAGAATCGAGCTTCTTGATATCTTTCTCAAAAGTCTCTAAGAGCCAATTCTTGTCATCCATTCTGTATTCTTTACCGAGTCCTTTCTCGATATCTCTTCGAAAATAGGCAAGTGTGGGTGAGTACCACATCAAAGTGGCTATATCTCCACCAGAGGTTATAACAACTGTCTTGCGAAATTCCTCGGTTAATGCACTGAGAATTACCGAGATCATCCCACCCAAGCAATACCCAACAAGACAGTTGTTTTCGTGCCACCAATTTTTTTCTTTAGCGATATGTAGCGTAGTGAGTACATCAACAACTGCATGTTCCCAAAACAGTACCATTTTTTTCACGTCTGTTGAGAAATACTCCCTACCACTCACCGAACCATCGGCAGTTCGTGTGAGATTTCCCGGGAGAATTGGGAGAAAGGTTCTCACACCGGCATTTGCTATGTGTATACCCATCCATAATAAAAAGGGAATATTCATCGTGCCAAGTCCGTGCAAAAGTATCAAAGAACCAATCGGCTTTTCTTTAGGTTCGATATGGTAAATTTCCACCGTTTCTGTACCAGGTAAAGGATTCTTATAGAGTGTTGGATACTTAATCAACGATACTCTGAAATTTTTCCCTTTCATTATATATCCACTTGACAATTGAGGTGATTTGTATTCAAAATCGAAATTAACCATCCAGATTGTCCTTTCCTAATTTTTCATACTGGCACATTTCCTTGCTATTTCAAACAACACTATCCCAGCGCTCACAGAGACATTCAGTGAATCTATGGATGAAAACATAGGTATGCTGATCAATTGATCGCATCTTTCTTTGACGATTCTGCTCAAGCCTTCTCCTTCATTCCCAAAGACAACGGCGACTGGTGGTATGAATCTCTCATCGAAGAGATTTTTACCTCGCATATCTGTTCCATATACCCAATAACCTCGTTCTTTCAATCTTTCAATTGTGTTGGCAAGATTTGTGACGACAACAACTGGTATCCTAAAAACTGTACCAGCAGAGACCTTTACGACAGCGGCTGTTACCTTGGCTGAACGATCCTTAGTGATCACAACGGCACTCGCACCGGCACCAACAGATGTTCTGATTATTGCACCGAGATTGTGTGGATCAACGACATGGTCGAGCAAAACGATCAAATTACCATTAAGAGCTGTTTCGTCGCTGTAATTGAAATCCAAATCTATGACAATACCTTGATTCTTTTCTTCTCCACACAGCTTTTCCAGATGCTTCGAAGTTGTGTAAGTGTATGAATAGCCATTTTTTTTGAGCAGTTGCTCAATCGCTTTGAATTTGTCGTCATCGCTTTCTTTGAGATAGATTTTCTTAACAGGATAGTGGGTTCTTATGATCTCATCTAAGACACTTTTACCGTAGACTATCATTTTCGTCATTCTCCAAAGTGATTTCGATCAGTTTCATTAATCTATCATAGTTTTGTGATAGGTAAAGAAATCCAAGGAGTGCTTCAAAAGCAGTACTCTTACGATACAGAGGATCATTACCGTGCTTTTTTGCAGCTTTGCTATTCACTGCTCTTTTCACCAACGACAACTCTGTTTCATTGAGCATGCTCATCAATCTATCCAAACTCTTTGCTTGACCGCTCCTTGAAACTATTTGATTCACCTTTCTGTGGATTCTGTCAACCCTTAACAAGTCTAAATATTTAATTCTACAGTGTAGAGAATATACTGCATCGCCGATGTAGGCAATTGTTGAAACAGGTAACTGCAATACTGCACTATCTTTCACTTTTAGCCACCTTTCTCAAAGCAATTTCATCCAGATACAATCTGTTGAGCCTATCTTGTTCAAAGACATATCTTTTGAATCTCCTTGTTCTCAAATTTTGTAGTACTTTTCTATCCCTTCTCGCAGAAAGATATTGTTCTTTGAGATCTTCTTCTTGCTTTTTGAGTTGATCGAGCTGTTCGTACAATCTCTTTAAATGCATTTTTTCCATATCTATGTACATGAACCACTGGCTGATTTGTACACCTGTTGTGCCTTTTGAAGAATTCTGAAGCATTGTTTTGTAAAGATCACGCAGTGAATTCTCAGCGAGTCCAATTTGTTCTTGTAACTCATTGATCTTCATTCTAACAGCCGCAAGTTCCAATTTTATTTGATTTTCCTGAGAAGTCTTGAGTTGCAGTAATCTTTCCAACCTGAACTTGAACAACAAAATCCGCCTCCATGTAATTCTCTTTCATGTTGATATTATAGCGTGATAGAATCGTATTGATACACTGGGGGTGATTTGTATTGCCTTTTGACTTTGTAGATTTCAAGATGACCAAAGAAGGTCTTGTCTTGGTGATAAAAGATTACGAGGATTTAGAAACGGTTATCCACCAACTCGGGTCGCGTATATCCCAAATGAGTGGCTTTTTTGCGACTGGTGACAAGATCATGTTGATGATTGAAAACAATGAGAAACATTCCCAAGATATGCCAAAGATTGTCTCTGTTTTGAAAAATATGGGCTTGGAAGTTTCCCAAATACTCATGGGTGCCACTTCGGGTGAGAATATAAACGTTCGTGGAAGAATGAAGATGGTCGAAGAAGGTGAGACAAAGTCTGGCACAAAAGTTGTCAAGAAAAATCTTCGATCTGGTCAGGCATTGATCCATTCCGGTGATGTCATTGTGATAGGAAATGTCCATTCCGGTGCGGAAATCATGGCTGGTGGTTCAATAGCCGTTTTTGGTGATGTAAAGGGTATCTTGCGCGCAGGTCTGAATGAAGGTGATCAGGCAGTAATAGCGGCTTTGTCTATACACCCAACTTTGATTCAAATCTCTGGATACACACTCAGAGAGATAGAACCATCTGATGAACCTGTTGTGATACATGTAAAAGACAACAAGATTGTAGTTCAAAAAGCAAAAGATGTAAAATTTCAATAAGGGAGTGATGAAATTGGATGTAAAAGAGTTGATAAAAGAATTTTCGTCCTTGGATGGACCTTCTGGGTATGAGGAAGCAGTTTTGAAAGTTATAGAAAAAAGGATTGAACCATTTGTCGACAAAATTTGGTATAACAAAGTCGGTACTCTGGTTGCAGAGAAAAGGGGATTGGGTAAGGGAAAACTTGGTATCTTTGCTCATGCAGATGAAGTTGGACATGTAATAGCCAAGATAGAAGATGGACTTTTCGCAAGATTAGAGACAATTGGTGGAGTGGATCCGAAGATCATGTTTGCGCAGAGAGTCAAGGTTTATACGCGAAAGGGTATGGCAAAAGGAGTCATAGGTGTTCTTCCTCCTCATCTTCAAAAGGAAGAACACAGAAACAAGGTACCCGGTTTTGACAAGATCTTTGTGGATCTTTCTTGTAGCGAATTGGGTAGATACGTTTCAGTTGGAGATATATGTGTGGTAGATATGAAACCAATCGAATTAGATGGCAAATTATGTGGTAAGGCAATGGATAACAGAGCAGGATGTGCTTCTTTAGTTTTGACAGCTGAATTGCTACAAACTGTGAGAAATTATCAGGATGTCTACTTCATCTTTTCAGGTCAAGAGGAAATCGCTGGTCCAGGAGCCATATCGATTGCGTATGAACTCAAACTCGATAGAGCAATTGTGGTGGATGTGACACACGGTGATGTAAAAATCCCGCAATTTGTACAGATCAAAGTTGGTGAAGGTCCTGCTGTTTGTGTTGGTCCGTCTATTGATAGGGAATTTCAGAATAAACTGTGTGAAGTTGCTCAAAAGAACAATGTTAAAACACAAATTGAACCAGCTCCAGGTAGGTCAGGAACCGATACAGATGAAATACAACTCACGGGAAGTGGTATACGCACGGCTCTTATTTCCATTCCGGTTATGTACATGCACACACCCGTTGAAGTTGTAGATCCAAAAGATGTAGAAGAAACGGCAAGGTTGTTAGCCTTAGCTACGACAATCGAGTGAGGGAGGTGTAATTTTGTATCTGAAAGAGTTGACAGAGCTTGACGGGGTATCGGGCAATGAACAACAAGTAAGGGATTTCATAAATCAGAAAATAAGGGACAAAGTTGATGAAGTAAAAGTAGACGTACTTGGTAATCTGATAGCTTACAAAAAAGGAACGAAAGGAAAAAGAAAGATCGTTCTGGCAGCACATATGGACGAGGTTGGTTTCATGGTAACGAATATAGAAGAAGATGGTACTCTGTCATTTTCTCCAGTCGGTGGAGTTGAGACACAAGTCATGGCTGGCAAAGTTGTTCGTATAAACGGTAAGGTCTTAGGTGTGATTGGATATAAAGCCATTCACATACAAGATAGAGAACAATTACTCAAGCCGTTGTCAGTAGAACAATTGCGTATTTACATAGGAGCAAAATCGAAAGATGAGGCATCAAAGCAAGTCAAAATAGGTGATTATGTGGCTTTTACCACCACATTTGATCAAGAAAATGGTAGAGCGACAGGTAAGGCTTTTGATGATCGTGCTGGGTGTTCGGTTTTAATGGACCTAATTGACAAAAATGATCGATACGAAGATGATGTGTATTTTACCTTTGTTGTTCAAGAGGAAGTGGGACTCAGAGGTAGTGCTGTTGTGGTTGAGCAAATTCATCCTGATATAGCGATAGTGATTGAAGGAACTACTGCTGGTGATGACCCTGAATTACCAGAATATCAATGGGCAACCCATCTTGGCGATGGTCCTGCGATTACCTTCATGCACAGAGGATATGTCGTGAATAAAAAGGTATACGAGTCGATAATTGGAGTCGCTCAAAAGTATTCAATTGCATATCAGTCAAAGAGGAGAACCGCCGGGGGAACCGATGCGGCGCGTCTTGCGAGAACGGGAGCAGGTACCGCAGCCGGTGTTGTATCTGTGCCTTCGAGATACATTCACAGCCCGGTTTCCATGATTGATTTGAACGATTACAATAATACGGTTCTACTTTTACAAAAAATTCTCGAGGAAGGGGAGGCATTTGCAAGATGATAGATCTCATAAAAAAATTAACACAAGCATATGGACCAAGTGGTAGAGAAGAAGAGGTACACAATCTGATTCTTCAAGAACTGGAAGGACACATAGATGGTTATAAATTCGATAATGTTGGAAATCTTTTGGTATGGAAGACAGGTTCAAGTGGCAAGAAGGTCTTATTTGATGCACACGCCGATGAAATAGGGCTTGTCGTTACAAATATCGATGAGAAAGGTTTTCTGAGGGTAGAGAGTGTAGGAGGAGTTCCACCACATTCTTATGTTGGTCACAGGGTTAGGTTTCCAAATGTTGTAGGGGTTGTTTACGTAGAAGGAGAAACGGAAGAAGAGAGAAAGAAGAATTTCACGAATTTGAATTTAGACAATATGTTTGTCGATATTGGAGCGAGAAATCGTGATGAAGCGATGAAGATCGTGCCCATAGGTTCTTTTGGTGTTTACGATTCATATTTCTACAAAAACGGAGATCTGTTGATCAGTAAGTCCATGGATGATCGAATAGGTTGTGCTATCATAGTCGAAGTTCTCAAGAGGATTGAGAAGCCTCACAATACAGTCATAGGTTCATTTACAGTACAGGAAGAGGTAGGACTCATTGGTGCATCGGTTGCTGCTTATTCTTTGGTTCCTGATGTGTGTGTTGCTATTGATGTCACTGATTCTTCAGATTATCCAAAATCTTTCAAGAGACACTCGATGGCTCTTGGGAAGGGTCCGGCGATAAAGATCAAAGACAGGGCTTCAATCAGTAACAGAAATATCGTAGAAAAACTCATACAGATAGCCGAGCAACAGAAAATTCCGTATCAGATGGAGGTTCTCACGTTTGGCGGGACAAATGCTGCAGCACTTCAAAGAACAAGATCTGGCATACCTTCTGCCACGGTATCGATTGCCACAAGATATGTGCATTCTCCGAGCGAAGTTGTCTCTCTGGAAGATGTAGAAAATACTGTGGAGTTACTCATAAATTATGTGGGGAAGGGAGTGTAAAGGTGCCGAAAGGTCAAATCAGATTGACCGAAATGCAGGCTCGATTACTTGCTATATTAATAATCGCATTGAGCATCGGTTTTGTCAGTTTTACACTTGCAACGTTTTTTGTTTTGAAAAGTCGTTCCAATATCCAAGTGGAGATAGTAGAGGTACCACCACCGAAAATCGAAGTACCGACTAAAGCAAGTACATCAACTGACTCTTCAACAGAGTATGTGACTCCTTCTGTCTACAGAATAGAAGAATTTGATTACAAAAAACTCGTAATTCAAGCAGTTGAAGTGGTTGAAAAGGGCGCAAGTGTATCGGTTTATGTTCTACAATCAGAAGATGCTCTAAAGGTCATCAGGGCTTCTAATCTGCCATTTTTGATCTGCCAATATTCCAAAGATACTTACACAGTTGGGATCGTTGGTGATTACATCTTTCAAAATCTCACGCCTATGCGCACTTTGTATGGAGTACTTGTACTGTCAGTTGTGAACAAAGAAACTGCTATGGAACGAGTATTGGCTTTTAGAAGTGCTGGTTATCCTGCTTATCTGATGCATTTTACACGAGATGGGCGTGATTGGTATTCACTCGTGATAGGGGCTTTTAGCGATGTCAATAGTGCAGAAGATTTTAACAAGAAATTGGATTGGACAGAGGTGATGAAGATAGCTGGTACTCAGCGCCCCGGATATGTGGGGAGAATAACACCTTGAAGCTTTCGGTAAGTGAAAAAAGGTTAATTCTCATTTCTTTTGTTGGTTTGATACTCCTTTTAGGATTTGCACTTGAAAAGAGTTACAAAAAAGAAGATGTGGCATCAGAAGAAGTAGCTCGAAGAACCATTGAATTTCCAATAGATATCAATGTGGCTTCTTACGAAGAGTTACTTGAAATACCTGGGATTGGCCCGGCGAAGGCAAGGGCCATAATTCAATTCAGGGAACAAAATGGTCCCTTTAAAACTGTTGATGATTTAGTAAAAGTCTCTGGAATTGGTAAATCTACGGCTCAGAGGATATCAAATTATGTGAGACTTGGGAGTTCTTCTGTTCCATCAAGTATTAGAAAGATCAATGTAAACACGGCTACTTTGGAAGAACTTTTAGAACTTCCTGGTATAGGAGAAGTCAAAGCAAGTGAAATTATCAAATTCAGAGAGAAAAATGGGTTCTTCAAAAAACCAGAAGATCTTCTACAAGTACCAGGCATAGGTCCAAAAACAGTTGAAAAAATAAAAGATATGATTGCATTCTGAGGAGGTGCTCGTATGAAAAACGTAACTATATTTTTGGCAGCTTTAGTTCTTGTGTTGATGTTATTCTTACTTTACGGAGCCACACAGGAAAATGCAAAGATAGTCTTCATCGATGTGAACAGGATCACTCAGGAGTATCCCAAGATGGTTGAACTCAACGAACGTTACAAAGCAGATGTCCAATATTATCAAAACAAAATCAACGAAATGACAAAAGAACTCGAGAACATGCAAAAATCTGGTGCTTCTCAATCGGATTTGGAGAAAAAACAAGCGGAAATACTTGCAAGGAAACAACAATATGAGCAACTCATTCAAAACGAATATCAACCAAAAATGCAACAGGTGATAGATGAAATAGCAAACAAGATAGACAAATACGCAAAGATGATGGGTTATGATTATATCCTGAGCAAACAAGCACTTGTTTATGGTGACGATGCATACGATATCACTGACCAGCTCATAAAATATTTGAAGGCGCAATGAATAGAATTGAATGCCATGGACTTGTTAAAAAATTTGGAAGGAAGATCGTTGTTGATCACGTAGATCTATATGTTGAACAAGGTGAAGTTGTAGGTCTCTTGGGACCGAATGGTGCCGGCAAAACAACGATCTTCAATATGGTGTTGGGAGTTGTCATTCCCACAAGTGGCAAGATAATATTCTCGGGAACAGACATAACAAAGGTTCCAATCAGTCAAAGAGCAAGATTTGGTATAACATACCTTCAGCAAGAAACATCGGTCTTTGGTGGTATAAGGGTTTTTGAAAACGTCGAATTGGTTCTCAGATTTTATGAAAAAAACAGAGAAAGAAGAAAGCAAAAAGTCGAAGAATTGCTAAGGGAATTTGGGATATGGGAATTGAGAGATCAATACGCAAATGATCTTTCAGGAGGAGAAAAAAGGAGATTAGAACTGGCAAGAATGATGGCGCTCAATCCATCTTTTTTGTTACTCGATGAACCATTTGTTGGTATAGATCCTAAAACGGTGAAGGATATACAGCAGATGATTCGTTCTCTTAAGGGAAGGAACATAGGGATAATAGTGACAGATCACACAGTCGATGCTCTATCGCAAGTTGTTGATCGTCTCTACATCATACACAAAGGAAAGATAATAGCACAGGGAGAACCACGTGAAGTTCTTGAAAATAGTACAGTCAAGGAGGTTTATCTGGGTACATGAACGTCGGTGTCGTTGGATACTCTGGATCTGTTGATTCGCCATCTATCAGAAAGATCAAACAAACTTGCGTTCAACTCGGAGAAGCTCTCGCCAAGAACAACCATACGGTTTTCTGTGGCGGTAGAGATGGTGTGATGGAACTCGTTTCAGAAGGTGTTAAAAGGGCGAATGGAACAGTTGTTGGTGTACTTCCTTACGGTGAGACAGGAAACCAATATCTATCTCTGAGAATCAAAACGCCCTTTGATAACATAACTCGTTCTTTGGTACTTGTTGAAAGTTGCGATGTGATTGTTTCGGTAGGTGGAGAGATTGGAACGGCTATAGAGGTACTCATGGCTTATGCAAGATCCAAACCGATAATACTCTTCATCAACACAGGAGGTTGGACGGATAGATTCTCAGAGATTCTCATCGAAGGAAAGTATCTCGATTCAAGAAAAAACACAACTGTGATGAAGGCGAGTACCGTTGAAGAAGTTATCAAAATGATCCAAGAGATCGGGAGGAAGAAAACATGAACGAAGTAAGACTCAGATTTGCGCCAAGCCCGACGGGACATCTTCATGTAGGGGGTGCCCGAACAGCTCTTTTCAACTGGCTGTATGCCAGAAAAATGAATGGTAAATTCATCTTAAGAATAGAAGATACAGATCTTCAAAGATCAACAAAAGAATCTGAAAAGGCAATCATTGAGTCTTTGAAATGGTGTGGTATTGATTGGGATGAAGGACCAGATGTTGGTGGAGATTTTGGGCCATATAGACAAAGTGAACGTGTTCTTAAAGGGATATACGATCATTATGCTCGAATATTGATTGATAAGCAAATGGCTTACTACACAGTCTATGATAAATCAGACAGGAAAAAACCTATTTTGAACACGTATGAGTATCCAGAAAAATACATAAAAGAAGGTCATGATATCACCATTTCTTTCAAAGTTCCTGAGGGAACAACCAAATTCTATGATCTTCTGAAAGGCGACATGGAGTTTCAAAATTCGACGATAGAGGATTTTGTGATCATAAAATCCGATGGTTTTCCAACTTACAATTACGCTGTTGTGATAGATGATCATCTGATGAAGATCACTCACGTTTTCAGAGGAGAAGACCACCTTTCCAACACTCCTAAGCAGATAATGATCTATAACGCTTTGCAATGGGAAACCCCACAATTCATGCATATACCATTGATACTCGGTTTTGACAGAACTCCTTTGAGCAAAAGACACGGTGCTACTTCTGTTGAACATTTCAGAAATATTGGAATATTAAACACAGGTTTGATGAATTATCTCGCGTTACTCGGCTGGAGCGTTGGTGAAGAGGAAATTTTTGATGTGAGAGAAAAGATCAAAAATTTTGACCCGTCGAGTATATCCAACAAAGGTGTGGTTTTTGACCCTGAAAAACTCGAGTGGGTGAATGGAAAACATATGAGAATTATGGATCTTAAACGGTTGTGGTGTGAATTCACCGAATGGATTCATTTCACAAATAAGAAGATGCCTGAAAGTGATGAACAATATGCTTTGAGAGTGATGTCAATGTGTAGAGAAAAAGTCAACACACTATCTCAGCTCTACGATTTTTCTTATCCATTTTTCTTCGATGATTATGTTTATGAGCAAAAATTCATCGATGAATATCTCAAGACATCTTACGCTAAGGATGTTCTGGAAAATGCCCTTGAGTATTTTGCTCAATTGAAAGATTGGTCCATTGAAGGTACCGAAAAGGTATGCAGATCGCTCTCGAATACCCAAATTGCATCGAAAAATAAAGTCTTTCAACTATTAAGAGGTGTAGTAACTGGAAAGTTAGTCACTCCTGGGCTTTTTGAAACCCTCTCGGTATTAGGTAGAGAGCGTGTTATCTTGCGCATCAAAAGGGCTTTGTCGAATTTCTAAAGCTGGGTTGAAAATCCCAGCTTTTATTTTTCTCACAACTCTGGATAACCTGTTATTTTCTGCATGGCTTTATAAAGTGGTCGGAGTCTTTTGTATATTTTTCTGTAGACTTTTTCATAAAGTTGCGAGTAGAGTTGCGTATGTTCTTTTTGTGGTTCAAATTTCTTGGAATATCTAACCATATTTTTCACAGCTTCATTGAAATCTCTGTAGTACTTCAATCCAACGAATCCAACTATTGCAGCACCAAGTCCAGAACCTTCATAGATCTCTCCTCTGAATACTTCACGATTGAGTACATTTGACAGTATCTGACAGACAAAATCAGATCTTGAACCACCACCAGCTACCATTACTTTTTCAATCGGCACACCCGAAACTCTTTCCATTTTTCCAGCAGCTTCGAGCAATGCATATGAAAGTCCCTCGATGATCGCTCTGTACAGGTATGCTCTGCTGTGGACATCACCAAAACCTATGATTGCTCCTCTCGCTTCTGGCATTTTCAACCCAGCGCCCCAGTAAGGTTGCAATATCAAGCCCATTGAACCGGGTTTTGTATTTCTCAAAAGTTCATCAAAGATTTCTTCGATGCCAACACCCCTTTGAGCCGCTAATTGCGCTTCATAATTACCAAATTCGTTTTTGAACCAGCTGACCATCCAGAAGCCTCTGAAGATCTCAACTTCTGGATTAAAATGTCCAGGAATTACAGCAGGGTATGGTGGCATGAATTTGATCGGTTCAAGGTATTTTTGGGATGTTATCTGTAAAGTTGCGGTAGTACCCAAACTGGCACAAGCCGAAGATTCATTTAGACATCCCATCGCAAGCGTTTCGCATCCTTTATCTGAACCGGCGGCGATCACAGGAATCTTTGACATTAAACCCATCAACTGCCGAGCATATTCAGTGAGTTCGCCTATAATAGTTGCGGGATCAACCAGTTGTGGTAGTTTTTCTTTTTCTATTTGGAAAAGATATGGCTGATAATCTGTTTTGGGATCTGCCCATCTTTGTTTTTTGTAATTGAAAGGGATGTGACCTATCTGATTTGCAACTGAGTCTATGAATTGTCCAGTCAATAGATAATTGAACCATCCGGAGAGTAAAAGAAATTTATGAGTCTTTTTCCATATCTCAGGTTCATTTTGCCTTATCCAGTTCGCTTTACATTTTTTTGCTGAGATAAATGCGGCTTTATCCATTCCGATTATTTTGAATCCTATCTTATAATGTAAAGGCAAATGACAATCATATTCAGCCATTCTTTGATCAAGCCAGAGTATTGCTGGCTTCAATGGTCTACCTTCTCCATCTAAAAGTACACATGTATCTCTTTGAGTCGTCACACTAACTGCTCTTATCATTTGCCATTTCTCTGGATTTCTCTGCTTCAAAACAAAACAAGATTTCGCCAACGCTTGTTCATAAACAGACAAATCTTGTTCAGCCCAACCTGGTTTCAATGATGTATAAGGCTGTGGATATTCTTCTTTGTGAAAATCGATCAATCTGCCAAATGGATCAAAAAGGAGTACCCTTAGACTTTGTGTACCACAATCAATCGAAAGAATCAGATCATTCATGACTTACCACCTCAATCAATCTTGATTTTACACTGTTTTTATAGGAAAGTAGCGACGCACAGATTTTCAAAAAAGTGGTAGAATGAATTGTAACTCAATCCATCTTTTGGGGGGATGGCAATGAGAAGGATTTTCATCTTTGCATTACTTGTGTTGGCAGTTCTCGCACTGGCAGATATTTACGCGCTTTATCATTTGTCGGTACCGGGTTATAGAACTACCGTGTTTGTTTCAAACATGAGCGAAGAGGAAGCCAATTTCACTATTTCAGCCTTTGATTGCACTGGTCAAAAGCTCTGGGAAGACACCTATATCAGTAAAGAGTATTCGACTGTGGCTATTAACCTTGCTGAGTTTATAGAATCCAATGACGATTGTTGGGGTCTTCTATTGATCAAGTGTGATCAACTATTACACATCACTGCTTTTTATGAGGATGAAGAGTACGGCTTATTGAACACCGATCATGTTATTGAGCCTGTTCAGGCTTCTGAAGACACCAAATATTATTGGTATGCCGCAGGTTATGTCAACAAAGGCAATTCTGAGACAGCACTGGTTTTGATAAACCCCAATGAAGATGAGGCAAGTGGCTCTATATGGATATGTAATTCAAACGGTGAAACTGTAAAAGATTTATCAGGTACCATAGAACCATTTTCGGCGAAATTTTTTGATTTGATAAAGTTCATCAAAGATGACGTAGGTGTTGTCGATATTCAGAGTGATCTACCAATCATCATAGGCATTGAACACTATGAAGATGGTGAGATTTGGACGATCGATAACATAGTAGACTGGTATACAACTACCGAATGGTAAGATCATAAGTGACAAACCATTGTGGGAGACAAAAAAGTCTCCCACAGTTTTACATCGGATATCTTCTCACATATACAGTCTTTTTTGTTCCAATGTTAGTAGATATCAAATAATCACCTGGTTCTGTTAATTGCAAAGTGAATTTGACTGTCTGTTTTTCCAAAGGTGGTACCATTAGCTGCTTTACTTGGACTGGTTTTTCGTTGAGATATAAAACGATATCGTCTTGATATGTGATTAAACCATAATTTGTTGCAGCCAGCGAGACAATCAATTTCTCTCCAATCTCCAGTAATTCTTTTGATAAAGTCATTGAAAAATCCATATCTTGTTCAAAAGCTGGCAGAGTTTTCCATGTACTGTTCTCATTCTCTGTTGGTTTCATCCTAAAAGTGTAGCAATAAGGTTTTGCGGATAAGATGTATTCTTTGTGTGGTAGTGCTCCCCAACTGTTATCTCCACCCAATCCCATTTGTTTGTAATCGATATTCACAGTTACAAAATCCCGAATTGGTAATTCATTTACATGATTTGCTTGCTCGATGTCTTCAATTGAAAAGGGCCACACGCTGAAATTCACCGTGGGAAGTCCCGAGACAAAGAGACAGGTTCTACCATCCGAGATTGAAACCCACCTTGCATCACTTCTGTTTCCTGTCTCTTGTGGCTTAACGTATTTGTGAAACATCTCGTCAACTCTGCTTGTATAAATACCGAAGATTCCACTTTCCTTTCTGTCTTCATATGTCTCATGAGGTCCTCTTCCGTACCACTTCACAAACCAGAAATCCCTTGGCATTCTCAGTTGTAACCCTATTCTTGGGATTTCAGGTAGATTCTGATTGGGAAAGAACGCGTAATCTACCAAAATATCGTTGTTTCCAAATATGGTATAAGTCAAATACAACCAACTATCTTTTGGTAGATGATAAATCGTTGAGACAATGGCTTTATTTTTCTCTTTCTGGCAAATCATTCTATGCAATCTTCTGAATTTACCTGCGTCTTTCCATATAGCCAATCTCTCTGGCATCTTATTTCCTATATCGTTATCTGTAGGGGCTCGCCAGAAATTTGGCACAATAGGTTCAAGTAGTAAGCTCTTTTCCTTGAAGATTATCTTTTCAAGAAGCCCAGTGAGTTTAGAAAAATTCAAAGTCATATCTTTTGTTTTGACAAAATAATATCGTACATCTTCATCGATATTCACGTGTTTTTTTACATATCTTCTTTCAAAGGTCGGCTTTTTCAATTGAAATTCTTGCCAAGCGACTGTGTGGTTTGTTGGTGCCCATAGTTCTTCTTTTTCTGTGGTAAATGAAATTTCAAGAAAATATTCTCTTCCATCTTTGAGTTCAGGTAGACTTAGGTTTAGTGATGTACTTTCACCAGGTGGAAGGGATATTTTGAATTTTCTTCTGGCCTTCTCAGAGCCGTCTTCTTTTAAAATCCATATTCCATTGAAATCCCGAAGATCTGTAAACATATAGTTGTTCTGAATATGAATTGAATTATTTTCAGTCATTGTCATTTCGATGTATTGATAGATTTTTTTGACTTCCATGAGCTCTGGTTCAGGTGTTCTGTCTGGTAGCACGATACCATTACAGCAAAAATTTCCATCATTTGGTTGATCACCAAAATCTCCACCATATGCCCAGAATCTGGTGCCGTTTTTGTCTATTTTTTCGATTCCTTGATCCACCCAATCCCAGATACAGCCACCGTGTAGATGAGGATTGTTTTTTATTACATCCCAATAATCTTTCAGATTTCCAACACTATTACCCATTGCATGTGCATATTCGCACATCACAAGAGGTCTACTTTGCTTTTTCGAAGAATACTCGAGAAGTTTATCAAAGGAAGGGTACATAACAGAAACGACATCTAAGTAGAAACCATCACCAGGTTTTTCCGCTCCAAGTGGAGCGTAGTGAACCAATCTCGATTTATCTCTTGATTTAATCCAGATAGCAGCCTTTTCAAAGTTTTTCCCATCACCTGCTTCGTTGCCAAGAGACCAAAAGATCACACAGGGGTGGTTCTTGTCTCTCTCTACCATACGTTGAACCCTGTCAAGGTGTGCCTTTTCCCATTCTGGTTTGTTCGCCAAGGTCACTTTTTCATCCCAACCAACACCGTGAGATTCGATATTTGCTTCATCTATGACAAAGAGACCATAATAGTCACACAGATCATACCATTTCGTTTGATTTGGATAATGCGATGTTCTGACGGTGTTTATGTTATGTTGTTTCATGAGTTTGATATCCTGAATCATTCTTTCAACAGTTATCGCATGACCCTTTTTCGGGTCAAATTCATGTCTATTGACACCTTTTATATAAAATAATTTGCCGTTGAAGAACAATTTACCATCTCTCACTTCGATCTTTCTGAACCCAAAATTGATCTTTTTTTTGTCTTCTTTTAGTTCTATACATAACACGTATAACCAAGGAGTCTCCCAAGACCATTTCAGTGGTTCATTTATATCGAATTGAAAAGAAAGGGTTCTTTCTTTATCCACCTCGATCTCTACTTTTTCAAGAACATCTCTTTCACCATGTGGATTTATCACAGAAAGAGTCAAAAGATCTTTGGTCTTTTGATCGTGAAAATTTCTCAAATCTACATCGACGAATAATTTTGCATCTTTATAATGTTCATCTAATTCTGTTCTCACGAAAACATCTCTTATATGTAATTTACTCAGAGCGTACAAATAAACATCACGATATATACCGGCAAACCACCACATGTCTTGATCTTCCAAATAACTCGCATCGCACCATTTCAAAACCTCAACAACTATCGTGTTTTCACCCGATTTGACAAAATCTGTTATCCTGAATTCAGCAGGAGTACAGCTGTCTTTACTGAATCCCACTTTTTTGCCATTTATCCATAAATAGAAAAAGGAACGAACACCTTCAAAACGCAAAAAAATCTCTTTCCCTGTCCAAGAATTGGGTATCCATACCTTTTTTCTGTATATACCTGTTGGGTTGTATTCCTTTGGTGGACATGGAGGGTTGTTGTTGAAAGGATAGATTGTGTTTGTGTATATAGGTTTATCATATCCAGCAAACTCCCAATTACTTGGAACTTCTATTTCACTCCAAGAGGTATCATCAAAGTCTTGCGATTCAAATGCGTTGGGTAAATTCAAGGGTGATGTGGAAAAATGAAATTTCCACTTTCCATTGAGTGCCAAAAAGTCTTCCGGATATATCCAATTCGCTGTTGATGGATCAAAATATGGGATAAACGAACTATGAGGCTTCTCCAAACCTTCATGCAAAAGTTCTGGGTTTTCCCATTCGAGCATTTTCTTACCTCCTATATTCGTGACTCTTGGTTTTCTCATTGTCAATGGTGATCTTGTCTATGACGGTATACCTCTTTCTTCACCTCTTTACGAGCTCAAATTGGTCTATCCATCCCCAGTTTCCAGCGTTAGCCTTTACAATCACACTTATTCTTATTCTGTTTGTGAGAATCTGTATATTACTGATCTTTGGATTGCTCCACTTAAGCCATCCATTATTTGCAATAGTTATCGTTTTATCTTGACCACCATAATCACTCACCTTCAATTGCACCAGGTCTCCACCACTACCTTGAATCCACATACTGACTTCGTAGATTCCATTTGGTATATCTGTCACAATTTGATAAAGCTCAAATTCAAAAGGTTTATCGAGCCAATAGTTAACCGCGTAAATCCCATGATGTGCATTTTGTGCAGGATCTGCACGTACTACTTTGATCGCTTTCTGCTCGCCATTGACTTGCCATGGACCAAATTCACCTGATTCAAAACTTGGGTTGAGCATGTAGTTTTCCTTATCTTTAACTGAAATTTTGGCTTGGACCTGTTTCCCAAGTTCCAATATCGTACCTTCTACCACATATTCACCTGCCGCTAATTCTTTTGAAATCTCATTCCATTTCACCTTCAATGATCTGATCGAATCGTCTTTGAAGGTTACCTTAACATACTCTGGCAATTTGAATTCTTCTTTAGAGAAGATTTCGATTCTGACAGGGGCAACCTCTTCTATTTCGAATTCTCCTTCGCTCGGCAGAGATGAATCTTTGAAAACCTGAACTGATGAAAGTAAATTCCCATGAAAGTCAAACAGCGTCTGATTTTCCCATGGATTACCCTCACCTGATTTCCATCCGACATCTTTTACAGGTATCCAGGCTCCTTCCCAGTAAAAAAATCCAAGCCCCTTATCTTCGGGGACAGAACGGATGACCCTGATCAGATCTCTGAGAAATGAAGTTTGTCCTTTCACTGTCGGTTTGTACCCGGATATTTGATCTGGTCCGAATATATTTGGGTAACCATCTTCATCTTCCAAAGTCCAGGCATATGCGGTTTCAGCCACAACAACATCCTTACCATATCTCAACGAAACATAATTCAGATTTGATGATAAATCCTGCAATGCTCCATGCCAATATGGGTAATAGGACGCACCGATGACATCGAAATCCACTTTGCGTTCAACGATTGAATCGAAAAACCACTTGAACAATGAACTATTTCCACCTTCCGCAAGATGTATCATCACTTTTATCTTTGGATCAACTTCTCTCACAGCTCTAACAGCCTCTTTTAACAGACTCGCAAGACCATCGAATCCCCCGGCATCCTTTCCTGAAATTTTTCCATCGGGCCATAAAAATCCATTGTTCAACTCATTTCCAATCTGTACCATATCTGGCAATGCTTGATGATCTTTCATGTAGACCAAGACATCTCTTGTGTACTCATAAACAGCCTTTTTCAGAGCGTCGTCGTGTAGATTTTCCCATGCTTTTGGTTTATTTTGTTTTCCTGGATCAGCCCACCAATCGCTGTAATGAAAATCTATAAGCACTTTCATACCGAGCATCTTGGCTCTCTGAGCGATTTGTGTCATATTCATGTAGTTGCAATTTCCTCCGCCTAAGGGTTCACCATTTTCGTCTGTCGGATCATTCCAGATTCTGAGTCTTATCCAGTTGACACCGTTATCTTTGAGAATTTCAAGACAATCTTTTTGTATTCCATTTTCATAGAATTTTCCACCTTGCTTTTCAATTTCATACAACGTGGAAAGATCTACACCAATTATGAAATCTTCAGTCGGTTTCATGATTCCAAAACACAAAATAGGCAGTAAAAACATCAAGGTAAAAATCTTCATCGAGAAATGCCCCTTTCATTCTTTCACTGCACCTCTTGTTAAGCCGCTGACCAAATACCTTTGTAGAGACAAGAATAGTATTACCATTGGTAACATGCCCAGCAAGGCCGCAGCAGTAAACAGCCCCCATTCTGTTTCATAAGGACCGACTGCAAATGCTTGAAGTCCAAGTGCATAGGTGTAATTCTGAACATTTTGGAGAATGATCCTTGCCACTACATATTCATTAAACGTACCTATGAAAACTAACAGGAAAACAACTGTTAGAATGGGTCTTGCCAAAGGTAAAACTATTTTGTAGAAACTCTGGAATCTTGTTGCACCATCGACTATCGCCGCTTCTTCCAAGGAGCTTGGAATTAGATCATAGAATCCCTTTATCAAATACATGTTGTAGGCTATATTTGTCAAGTAGGCAAAGATCAGACCACCAGGTGTATCCACTCCCAAAAACGTAATGTACCTGCCCAAAAAGTTCAAAAGGTTGTAAATCGCAACCATGAAAATGACACCGGGAAACATCTGAATCAGCAAAAAGCTCATTATCCCATACTTTCTTCCAGTAAACCTCATTCTACTGAATGGATATGCCGCCGTTGCACAGACACCTGTTGTTATAAGAGCAACGATTAAGGAGATGACCACAGAGTTTAAAACCCATCTCAAAAAATAGTGTTTTGTCTTCTGTTTCCATATTTGATCTATTCTGTAGAATTCTTTATCTATTCTCCTAAAACTATCTTTCAGGTTAGAGAAGGGTGTGATATTCATCAAAACTCCGGCTTTTCTCATCACAACGGCAAGATCGGCTCTCACTTTGCTCACGAACTCAGATCTCACTATATCATCGAGCTTGCTGAGATGTTCAGATGTCACAAAAACACCTGAATACGAGACAGATAAAAGATTTCGCCAGGTTTTTTCAAAATCATCTAAAAGGTCTCTTGTTGCTTTTAAAACTTCTTCAAGGTTCTTCGATGTATTTTCAAATCTGGTTGAAAATGTTCTGTATTCTTCTATCCATTTCAGATCATCAATAGTTTTTCGAAGTTTTGCAGAAATTTCGTCCTTTCTTTGGTATGAATTCATGAAATTTCTCAACCATGTCATGAGAGAAGAATATTTCAAAAGATCTGTCTTACCAAAGGATGTGATAGCCTTGACACTTGTAATTCTGTTATTTAGTTCATAAGAAAACAGTTTTAACTGACCGATTCTTCTCGCATCCAGTATCTGGTTTTCCAAGGTATTGACTTTCTCCTGAACTGCGAGTTTTTGACGTTCTAATGAATCTATTTGTGCTTTAATCTGTGTTAATTCTTGATTGGCATTGTGCAGAGTGATCGCTTTGTCTTCTATATCAGACAATGTCATTTCAACTTCATTCAAGATCTTCTCCAATTTTGGCTGGATCTCTCTATAACTTTTTATGAAATCCAAATATGCTATCTTTACCCTGTCAAGATCGTCAATATCTGTGAAGTTTTTCATAATATCTTTTATTTTCTGTATAGGTATTTTCAAATCTGCATAATCACTCAGAATATTCAGTTTTTGTTCGATCCTTCCAAGTTGTTCCATTGATATTGGGATGCTTTGCAAAACAGATGAGTCATCCAACGGCAAATTGGTTTTCATCGCACTGTCTTTGATATCATCCTTCAGATTCTTCAGATTTTGTAAAGAGTCAGATATGGTATTTAATTCTGGTAATAGATCATTTTTCAAAATCAAATCTGTTTTCATGACTTGATCTTGTATGGGAGAAATCTGTTTTCTAAGTTCCTCAGAAGTTTTATTCAGATGATTTAGCTTTGATGAAATTTCATTCAGCTTTTGTAGATAATCTCCTATGTAAAGATCATAGGCTTGCTTGAGTTTTTCAAGTGCACTGTCGTAATCCTGTACACTGTTCACAGAGAAACCAACGTGTGTTTCGAGATCTTCTTTGAAAATCTTGAAAATCGTTGAATCAAAGCGCTCTTTTGAAAGATATTCGTATAGCACAATTTCATATTGATCTTTGTTTTGTGGTCCATTTTTGAGCTCATTTAGAGACACTTTTTTCAGTTCTTCGAGATTCTTCAAGACAAGTTCTTTGGTTGTTTCGCTATTTTTCTTTAGAAAATCATCGATTTCTTGGTAAGTTTCTTTGGTTACTTTGTGTTTCGATATTGTTTGCTGGAGATATTGTTCCAATCTTTTCAAGGACTCCTCGGTCTTTTTTTGTGCTCGCTCAAAAGTCAGTTGATCAAAGGGTTTTGCTCGTGAAATGATGTTTTGCAATTCTTGAACGAGAACAGGCATATTTCTCTCTGGTAGAACAAGGTCTATGTAATTCTGCAATGTCAATCGACTGGAAAAAAGTTCACTCGAAAACGCCGCCTCATCTCTTCTGAAAGACGTTGTTATTACCCACACGGTGGGAAACAAGATTACGATAATCAAAAAGATCAAAATAGCATGAAGCACAACTTTACTCATCTTCCCACCTCTTCAAAGGCACCCGAAAATTTGAAATTGAGGAAGCTTATTCCACCAACTAAGAAAAAGATCATAATGGAAATCGCACTGGCAAAACCAAAGTCTTGTCCTCTACCGGCTTCAAAGGCAAGTTTGTATACATATGAAATGAGTATATCTGTGTAACCCGTTGGAGTTGTCGAGCCTGGAATAGGTGGACCTCCCGCGGTGATCAAATAGATGATCGTGAAGTTGTTAAAACTGAAAGCAAAACTACTCACAAGCAAGGGTGCAATTACAGCCATTATGAATGGAAGTGTGATGGCAGTGAATCTCTTGAATTTACCCGCGCCGTCTATCATTGCGACTTCGTAAAGTTCTGGTGGTATTCCCTGTAATGCCCCTAAGGATATAGTCATCATGTAAGGGAAGGTGAGCCATATATTCACAAGTAGAACACCAACTCTTGCCCAGAAGGCGTCGTTCATCCATCTGACTGGATTGAGTCCAAAGAGTGGCAACAAAAATTTGTTTATCAATCCATAGCTTTCATTCAAAAGACCGTTTCTCCACACAAGTGCTGATATGAAAACCGGTATAGCCCATGGAATTATGAGCAACGTTCGATAAATATTTCTTGCTTTCAAGCTCTTGTCATTTAGAACTAATGCAAAAGGTAACCCGACTGCGAGAGACAAAACAACACTCAAAAGCGCCCATATGAAAGTCCACACGAATATCTGCAAGAAAGGACCAGAAACCTTTGGATCCTTAACGATTCTTAGAAAATTCTTTGAACCAACATAATCTATGAACCCCAATAGAAAGATTTCTTCACCTTCATCGTTTTTATCGTAAAACGCACCATCTTTTTCCATCACTTTTTTCCCGGTTTTGTTGTTATAAATTGCCATTCTCATTTCAATCTTTCCGTTCTCAAAATTTTCATCGTACCCCAGTCGATAGAGTCTTTCAATCCTAACAAATTGCCACTCCCCCTCAGATGTTACCCTGAGGGCATATTTCTTGCCTTCAAGATCAACAAAATCTGCTTTGTAAAGATATTGTTGAGCTATTTTGCTCTTAAAGTACGGTGAATTTATTTGAAGGAACTGATCTTTTGGAGAGTAGAATGCCTTATAAGTTTTATTTCCAGCGGTTATTATTTTCACGTCTTCTAACTGACCTGTCCATGGAACAAGTGAGTAAATTTGACTATTTATCTGAATCTGCTCTCCATTTACTGGATACAGAGCGGATTCGCTCAGGAGTACCTCTCTACCTTTTCTTCTTGTTGGTACTGGTCTTTCACCCAAATACAATTTGCCATTTAGATCGAAAAAAACGATGAAGTCTTCCGTCGGTGTTATACCATCATAAACCACAAAGATTTTGTAATCATTACTGCGCTCTTCTTCAATTGTATAAGTGTAATTTGGATCATAAAGGAGCCTTTCTATCGCCTCTTGTCGTGGCATATAGTGTCCTGTGCCATAATTGGTGAATGCTACTTTCACAGTGAAGTAAATCGGGTACAAAACCAGGATGAACAACAACGTCAGAGCGGGTGCGATGTATCTGTATGGGTAGGCACGTGGATTGAAAATGAAAAAATCTATGAGAAACAACAATGCAAAGAAGACTATCCCCATTTCGTAATATGAATTCTGAATTAGAAAACTTGCCCCCCAGAAGAAAAATACGTTCAAAAGTAGGAACAAAGACCACAGAAAAATTTTTAATAAGTACTTCACAAGTTCTTCCTCCCAAAAGATAAAGCCCGGCATGATGTGCCGGGCATGATTCATTGTGTTTGTGCCTTGATTCTTTCAACCGCTGTCTTGAGTGCTTCTTCGGTGGTTGCTTTTCCGTTGATGACAAGGTTTAGTGCATCGTTCATAGCACCCCAGACTGCCGCCATCTGTGGAATATTAGGCATCGGTACTCCATTTGCTGCACTTTGAGTGAAGGCAACGACATCTGGATTGTCTCTCACAAGTTCCAGTACATCTTTTCTCGCCGGTAATCTCGGATCTCCAAGATACAATTTGTACATAGTGTCTGTTCTTGCAATGAAATTGGTCAAGAATTCTTTGGCAAGTAGTTTGTTGGGTGATTTTGCATTCACCATGAATCCCTGAACTCCAACGAATGGTTTTGCAACAAGATTCGCATCGATATTTGGAATAACTGCCACACCATAATCGATGCCGGCGTCTTTATATGCCTTGACAGCCCATGGACCGTTGATTATCATTCCTGCCTTTCCCTCTCTGAACATGGAGTCCATTATCTGGTAATTGTCACTTGGATCAAGTACTTTCTCGTCAACGAATCTCTTAATGATGTTGACCCCTCTTATAGCCCCTTCATTTGCAAGCCCAATGTCCTTTGGGTCTAACCCTTTTGCTGTTTCTTTGAAGACATATCCACCTGCTCCAAGGATGAATGGTACTGCGTAATAAAATTCCGCCGTGGAAGTGATGAAGCCTCGCACTTCTTTACCAAATTCTTGGTCGATTTGCTTTGCGATTTGGATCATTTCATCGACCGTCTTGGGCGGGTTCGGTACGAAATCTTTGTTATAAATGAGTGCAATTGCTTCAAGTGCATAAGGTAATCCGTACAACTTTCCACCATAAGAAAATGCACTGAGCCCCGTTTCGTAGAACTGATTGAGTTCTGGGAAGCTCGGAATGGGGTCGATCAATCCATTGACCACCAACTCGCCAACCCAATCGTGGGCACCGACGATGATATCTGCCCCCTGACCTTCTGGAGCCGCAGTGAGAAACTTGGGTTTAATGTCTGAAAAATTCACATACTGTACTTCGACAACTACACCGTACTTTGCCTTGAATTCCTCGGCGAGTTTCTGCAAAATATCCACCTGTTTTTCAGAGCACCAGATAACCAGTTTTGACTGTGCAAAGATGAAAATGCTGCTGAAGAGTAAAATAAATAAAAAGAACTTCTTCATGACCTGTCACCTCCCCAACATAAAAGTTATCACAAATATCTTCATCAGTCAAAAAGGGATAACCCTTCGCACTGCCCACCGCTCATCAAAATCAATGAAATTCACTTTTCTGCTTGAAATTGCTGATCTTTTCTCCGCTTTTCGTGCTTTACTACAACAAAGATTTCCACAAGGGCAGGCACAGCAAATAGTGCAAAAAGCGTTGTTATACCAAGACCAAAGATTATAGTCCATGCTATTGGCGATTCGAGTTCTGAACCTTCACCCGCGCTCAAGGCAACTGGTAATAAAGCGATCACAGTTGTCAGTGTCGTCATGAGTATAGGTCTCAATCTCAGAGCCGCAGATTCGACTATCGTTTGGCGCAAAGGTCTTTCTCTATCCAATCTTTGTTGAATGAAAGCTATCATGACTATCGCGTTGTTCACAACAACTCCTACAAGTGTTAATGTACCAACCAAGACGGGTAGATTCAAGACATAGCCAAAGATCATCATAACTAATGCGAGTGCTATTACTACCACTGGAACAGTTGTGAAAATTATAAATGGTATCGTGAGTGATTCGAACTGAGCACTTAGAAGCATATAAACAAGTAGTGCGGCTACAATGATGATCGTTCTAAATTCTCTCAACAAAACATCTAAGGATGTTTTCTGACCACCGAGAGAGTAATTCACTCCGCTTGTGTCTAATTTGTCAATCACTTTCTGAACAAGGTTTGTCAGTTGTGAAACTGTGTAAGGTGATTTGACAATATCCACATAAACAACTCTTTGACCATTTTTATGCGAGATTGAGCCGAGTGTTGTTTTTTTACCGATCTGACTAACTGCATTCAATGGTAATTCCTGCCCTCTCATGTTTTTGAAAAGAATCTGCTGAATATCATCCACTTTTTCCATTTCTCCTAACTTTATATAGATAGGGAGTATTCCATAATCTGTATTCAGAGTACCGAATTGTTTTCCAACTGTATAATATTGAAGATCCATAAACAATTGACCAGGTACTAAGCCGGAAAAGATCGATTTAGACCTTTCGATATTGACCAAAATTGTTTCAACAGTGGCTTCACCCCTGATAGCAACTTCACCTATTTTTTCGCGTACGAGTTCTTCTTTCAAATTTTTTGCTGTGTCCATTAATTTGTCTATATCTTTGCTTGTCAATTCAACAGTTAAAGGATACCCAAAGATTTCCGAGAGAAAGTCTGTCTGGCCAATTTGGATCTCTGCATCTTCTATTTTCAGAGCAGAGATCTCTCGTAATAGATTTTCTTTATTTTTGATGTACTGTGTCCTCTTACCCGTAAACCAGATATTTATAATGGCTTTGTCTTCACTTGCACTGCCTATTATCTGTGAAAATTCGCTGGTGATACCTATATCAGAATAGACGGCTTGGATCTTGTATTTGTTTTTTCTATCGAGAATGAAATCTTCTATTTGCTTTGCAATCTTTGCTGTTTTTTCGTAACCCGCTTGCTCTTTGGCTTTGACCGTTATCGTCAAGGTATTAGTGGCAAAATCTGGAATGAAGCTCCTTGGTCTGTTCAATAGATAGAAAGCTGAAAATACTACAGCAGCTATTGTGGCTATAAAAACCGATAACTTTTTATCCAAGACTTTATCGAGAGTCTTTTTGTAATGTTCCTTAAAATACTCGAAAAATGATATCTTTTTACTTTTTATCCATCTTGAACCCGCCGGAACGAGTACTCCAGCCACAAGAAGAGATGCGCCAAGAGACAATGAGAGCGTTGCGGCAAAATATTTGAACATAGTTGCGGCAAAACTCTCAGTGAAAAGCAACGGAACAAAAACTATGACCGTTGTAGCAGTAGAGGCAAAGATAGCTCCAAAAACTTCTTTGGTACCCCTTGATGCTGCTTCGTCGTATACCAAACCATCTGATCTATGCCTGTATATATTTTCAAAAACGACAATTGCGTTGTCAACCAACATGCCAACGGCCATCGTTAACCCACCGAGTGTTAGAAGATCGATGTTTATCCTGAACAAATACATCAAGACAATAGCAATTATGAGTGATATGGGAATGCTCAGTGAAACAATCATCATGCTTTTTACATCCAATACGAATATCATGACAACTATCGCAGCTCCGATCAATCCGAGTATAAGGTTTTTCAATAGATTGCTGATAGCCTTCTCGGTGTACAGAGATTGATCTACCAATGTGGAATATGATACCTTTAGTTCATCGAGGAGTTTTTTCACTTGTCTGACGCTGTTTACAGTATTTGCCCCAGCTCTCTTTCTAATTGAAATGACACTTGACTTTTCACCATCAACCCTTACCAATCCCCTTACTTGTTCATCCACAACTTGTATATCTGCGATTTGTCCTAATCTCACCGGTACAAGGAGTCTTGGCATCTGTCCGCTCATTGCCATCTGATATGAAAGTCCACGAAAACCGACTATCGCATTCTTCAGATCGTTGATATCTTTAAATCTCCCATCAACTGTGACAGTATAGACACTTCCCTTTTCGTCCTTGAGTTGTCCCATCGGATAGACAAAATTGCCAGCCAGAAAGGTATCGAGCAACGTGAGATCTAACCCAAGATCTCTTGCTTTTTGTTGATCTATCGTTACCTTTACTATCTTCTTCGGTTCTCCTAAATTTTCCACCCCTGATACATCTGGTAGACGTTTGATCTTGTCAATGAATGAATTGGGATCTTCAGTCGTTGCAAAAACAAAAACGGGAAGTATCGATGGATCAAATTCAACGACGGTCGGCTTGACCTGTTCTGGCAGTTCTGTTTGAGCAATATTGAGATATCTTTCAAGCCTTGAAGAAGCAGTGAGTACATCAACACCCCATTCGTACTCCACGAGAATCAAAGAAAGACCTGGTTGGGAGATGGATGTAAAATTCTTCACACCGGGTACCGTCGCAATGACTTTTTCAATTGGTATTGTTACGAGTTGTTCTATTTCTTCAGTTCCCATACCCATGTAGGTTGCAAAAACTGCGGCATATGGATATTCAAGCTGAGGTAATAGTTCCATGTGCAATTTTCTAAGCGCGATGATTCCGATCACTGAAATAGCCAAAAGGAGCATCAATATGGCGATAGGTCTTCTTGCAGATTCTTTGGCGATATTCACTTTTCCACCTCCCGGCTACAGCTATTTCAATTTCCCACCACACAATTCTATGACTATCTCTGCCCAGACCATGTTTAGGTCTATTACGTTGAATCTCTGACTCTTCGCAACTACCGGAAGTTCTGTACAACCCAAAAGAACGCTACCACCAAGAGATGGTTCTACATTTTCATACCAAATTTTCTCGGCTTTGGAAAGCTCTCCTGCTTTTACGGAATAGATTATTTGCATCAGATGATCCTGTATCTTTGAATTTGGGATGTGTAAGATCATTCCGACTTTTTGTGCTGCTTTTTGATAAACACCGCTTTTTATTAGTCCTTTTGTTCCTGTTAACCAAGCTTCACCGATTCCTTTTTTTCTGAGTCTTTCCACGGCGAGTTCTGGTAGACTGAGTACTGGTATGTTGCTTTGCTCTTGCACTTTCTCAAGGAAGGCATGTGCTGTATTACAAATGAAAACAGCAAAATCCGCACCAGCCATTTCAAGCCTTTTTACAGAGTCAACGAGATACGGTGTTGGATCCTCTCCACCATGAAGTAGTGCCGTTGTTCTATCGGGTACCGCCGTGTTGAAATCAACTACCATCCTGATGTGATCTTGGTCTTTTTCTGCCTTTGTGCGTTCAACGACTTTTTGTAGAAAATCTACTGTTGAAAGTGATCCCATACCACCTACAATCCCAGCTACTTTCATTTTCCCACCTCTTTTTATTTATTATTTATAAACCGCTGGTGTACAAAAACTTATCTTGTTTCCTTCGATCTCAAAAACCACCTCTGCATAATAAGCGACATGTCTTGATTGCGGTGGTTCAACATGAATTGAGTATATACCTTTCTCTGGTAGAACTGGTAATCTTATCCAGAGTGAACCCCTAAAATCTGTTTTGTCTGAAACAGCTCTGTTGACGTATACTTCTTTGATCTGAGGACAATCTTTGATGGTTATCTCATCTTTCTGTATTGAGAATTCAAAATTAGGCAATTTATCTGTTATTACAAGTTTAAGAAAAATCGATGCGTTATCAACAACGTATGGAATATTTTTAATACCATGCTTGTTGTTTGGAACATAGAGAATGTAACTCTTTCCAGGTAGATCAAAAAAATAAAGGTTGGCTGAATATATAGTCCAGTATTCGTCGTTTGTGGCGTTGATTATATACTTAGGCATAGTGAGCCTGTCTCTATAGGTATAAGGATCGACCATCCTAAGGAGATCTTGACCTTCTTGCGTGTGTATCATTTCAGGTAGACCTCGTTTTACATAAGGTGAAATGCTCTCACTGTAATTTTCATACATCTTCAGTTGTTGTTCGAATTGTTTTGGAAAATTCAGGTTGTCAAAGACTATAGGCGCTATGGCAAAAACACGGCTGTCAACCACTGCTGTAAGCCAAGTAGTCCAACCTCTTTTTGATGCACCAGTTACAAAAAACCGTTTCACATTAAACAATTGTTCGATCACATCCATTGCTCCCACAGCCGATGTAGTCATTGGAAACAAAAGTGGCAAAGTAGGGTCCTTTGTCTTGGTGTAATGTAAAAATGTATGTGCTATCAGATCGTCTTCTCTCAAATTGTAAATGGGCTGATTTGGTATATCTCCAAGGACTGCAAAAACACAGGAAAACTTTTCTGCAATCCAGAGATAATCTTCGACATCTTTTGATTTTGTGGGATCGAAATCTCCTGTAATGAACAAGACTGCTACATCACTGAATGTAATCTGACTTGGCTGGACGATCAAAAGATCATGAACCCAACGTATATCTTGCCAAGTTTGGCTTTCGAATATAACGTGAGTTATCTTCATTCCAGTATCTGTTATCTTTTCGGAATAGATTTCGTATTTAACATCTTTGTGATTGATCACGTAATTTTCCAACTCTTGAGAAAAAGATATGATCGCAATTGCTACAAGAAAAAACACAAAAGTTTTTTTCATATCAACACCTCCCTCGTATAAATTATCACACAAGGGAGGGGTAGGTTTTACTTTTGCTTGAAAGAAAAAACAACACACACAGCAGGTAAGATGAACTGATCAAAGTCCTCCAATTTTGCCATATATGTCAGAGTAAAAGCATCATTGCCCAAAAGAACGTGTGATTGTAAACATTTATAGAAAGTACCTTTTGAAGAAAATTGAAAGATTCTCCAATAGAATTCTTCCCCTTGAACCAGATTTTTGCCATTCGAGAATTCTTTGTAATCAGAAAGATTGATGAGTGAATTTTTCTCGACTGATTTTGCATATTCTTGAGTGTCCATTTTCTTTGTCAGTTCCTCACGAACTATTTGAATATACCCTGCTTTGTTATCCTGAACGGCTATGAACGAGCCTATCTCACCTTGGATTGGTTTTATAACTTCAAAAGGTTCGATCAAATTCACCGAATACCTGAATTCCTCGTTCAAATATTCCTGTTTGATCGAGGCAGTTTTGACACTACTCATCGACAGCAATGCAGGAACAAGGTATTTGTGAAAATCCTCTTGCGTTGAATAATAAGTCATGACATAACCTCTTTGAAACTTGATAAAAATAATCTGAAAGGCTTCTGATTTTGTACCAGAAATATTGAGTGAGAATCTTCTATAGAAAATCTGTAGATCATCGATTTTGGTTAACCCTGCGGCTGTTTCCTCTGCTCCAACGAGTTGTATCCCTATCAATTTTGAAAAAGTCACCAAGTCCGTTGATTGAGTAAGATTGACGGATAATACTTGCAATACAGAATTACTCGTCAGGACTCTGAATGATCCTATTTCATTTGGATTTGTTGGTTTAACCATGATAAAGGGATCATAGACAGTTAAAGCAAGATCGCCATTTGGAGAAAAATAAAGTGTTTGGCTAAACAAAGAAAGAGAGAAAATAGTTATTAACATTACTAAAAGCCTCATCCAATCACCATCCTTAGATCATTATACACAATACCACAAATAGTGTATAATAATCACTATGAAAATGTCTATAAAAAAGATCGTGCTGATTTTGTTGGTGATTGTGTCTATTTCTGTACAGGCAAAGGTGATAATCTTTCTATATCATCGCTTTGATGATGCTCGATATCCATCGACAAGTACATGGACAGGCGAGCTTGAAAATCACATTCGCATTGTTAAAGAACTCGGTCTTGAGATTTGGACAGTGAAAGACCTTGAGAATTATATCTATGGAAAAAGGAAGATGACAAAAGATGCCGTTGTTTTCACAATAGACGATGGTTATCGTTCGGTCTACGATAGCGCATATGAGATTTTCAAAAAACACAACGTTCCTTTTTGTGTCTTTCTTCAAGTTGGTGCTGTAGGATATCCAGATTATCTAACCTGGGAAATGATCAATGAAATGATCAAGAACGGTGTGGAATTTGCAAACCATTCTTTTAGTCACTCAGATTTTCCTTCACTGTTGTCTAAGATGAATAAGGAACAAATGCTCGAGTATTTCAGATCAGATCTCCAAAAGGCTCAGCGAGTCTTCAAAGAGAAAACAGGTAAAACTACGAATTATTATGCGTACCCTTATGGGCATTATATTCCAGAAATGATCGATGTATTGAAACAAGAAGGTTTTACACTCGGTTTTACCCAAAATCCTGGCCCTTATGATCTGAGCTATGGGATCTTTGAAATACCAAGAGAACCACTGCTTGAAGATTGGGCAAGCGAAAAACACCTGAAGTATATCTTGAACAGGGAACCTCTTGTGACAGAAAGTTTGTCATTCGTGTTACAAAATGGTATACTAACAGTAAAAGCAAAGATAACAGTTCCAAAGGAGGTGAAGTACGCGACCCTGTACGTGTCCGAAAAAGGCATAATTAAAAGTCATCTCAAAGATAGTGAAATCTTTGGTGAGACTGCACTGACAAAAATGTACAACAGAGTCATGATCAGTGCTAATGACGGTAAAAAAGAATATCTAAGATACCATCTAATCTTTAACGCACAGGGTGAGTGAGTCTATAAACAGAGGTGATCAAGTTGAAAAAGATGATAATGATTCTCGCACTCACTGTTCTTTTTGTGACTGTTCCGAAATTCACCTTTGAGTTGGTGAGTTATTTTGAAAACTTCGAGACAGAAGAAGATCAGGTTGTTGAGCTTGGATTTGATAGTTACAAAGATCTTTTGGAGTTTTTCGAAAAGATAGGATATGACCTTGGTAAAAAAGAAGTTCCAGCGGTTATCTTGAAGAACTTACCAAAAGACATGAACCAGATAAAAGACGTCCAGTTGAAAAAAGATTTATTTGTCAAGATAATGTTGCCGATAATATTGAAGGTGAACGAGGAGATCAAACAAGAAAGAGAAAAAATCATGAAATTGACAAATGACAGTCAGGAACTCCAACATTATCTGGCAAAGTATAAAGCAAAGACAAAACAAGAACTCCTTGAGAAAGTCGATGTGATACCAGTAGAGATCGCTTTAGCTCAAGCGGCAATAGAATCGGCATGGGGAACTTCAAGGTTTGCGATCGAAGCGAATAATATTTTCGGAGAATGGACCTTCAGTCCAGGAAATGGAGTTGTACCAAGAGAACGCCCCGATGATGAAGTATACGAAGTCAGAAGGTTTCGAGATTTATTGAGTTCGATGAGAAGTTATGCTTACAATCTGAATGTATCACCGTTTTACAAAGAGTTCAGAGCCATCAGAGCCGGTAAGATCAAAAAACCTATCGAGGAAGGTTTGTTGTACTATTCTCAAAGGCGTGAAAAATATATTCAAGAAATTAAAATTATCATGACCAACAATAAATTCACAGAACTCAAAGAACACAAGGCTTATCCAATCCAGATTGCTTTGATATCAGGAATGAGTTTGATAAAATAACGTAACTCAAGTGGAACAAACTGTTGATCTTTGAAAATTATAGTATAGTATAATGTTCTTGAAAATTGAAAAGGAGGGATTTTTATAAGGAAAGGTTTCACATTGATCGAATTGTTGATCGTCTTGGCAGTTATGGCCGCCTTGATGGCTATTGCAACTCCTATCGCACTTAATGCAGTTGCTCGAGCAAATGTAATGAGAGTAGCAAGTAATATGAGAAACATCAAAAGCGCCATTGAAAGTTACGTAAGTATTGAAAGGCCATCCGATACATCAGGGCTCGATCTCGATATAGACGACTTAGTAGATTCAGGTTATCTGTCCGCAAACCCAGGTAACGAATACGAGATGAAGGTAGATAACGCCAATTGGGCTACAAAAGGTGAAGTCATTGTGACGATTTCTTACACAGGAAATGATGTTGATACGACTAAACTCCAAGAAGCTTATCCAGATGTCAAAATCGTTAATAATACACCCACAATTACCCTTACTCTTAGAAAATGGTGGTAAGATCTGTTGAAAGACAATACCCAGCAGGGATTGCCTGCTGGGTTTATTTTTCTATGGAGTAAAAATCACTCTCGAGTCTTTCTAAGGATTTTGTCATTTCCTGGTTCATCATTTCCACTTTTTTCTTCAGTGTTTTGGTGATTTTTTCAATCTTTTTAATCATCTCAAGTGCTGGTTTTTTCCCTGGTCCTCCGGCTATTTTTCTGACCTTGACGAAATGTTCTGGTGATAATATTTTCTCAACCTGTTTTTGGTTTAAGGTGAGTTTCATGCCACATATTTTTTCAAAACTTTGATTCAAGGCATCGTATCTCATATTAGATCTCACATACTCAGAGACAACTGTATGCGCTTGACGAAAGCTGATATTGAATCTCCTAACAAGTTCATCTGCCAACTCCGTTGTTGTTGCACCCGTTTTCAAGGAGAGTTCTTTCACCCTTGTTTGATCAACATCAACCTTTTGCACAGTCTCCTTGACCAAAGTTAGTGCTTCTTTTGCTGTTTTCATTCCTTCCAAGAATTTGAACAACACAAAATCCCCATTTTCATTGATATCTTGATATGGTGTATTAACAAAAGTTTTTTCAGTCATGTCAAAGATTCCATGTGCTATGTTCGCTCTTATCCTGATGTGTTCAAGTATCACGGGATTTCTTTTCTGTGGCATTATGCTACTTATTTGAACAACTTCATCTGGAAACTGAAAGATCCCAACTTCACAAGAAGATTTGTGGATAAATTCCTGGGTGAATCTTGTTAAATCGTTCATCAATATTCTCAGACAACTCGAAGGAAATGTGATCCAATGTGAAGTCGCAATGGCTCTGTAGGAGTTTTCCACAGGTTCTGAAAAACCTAAATATTCGCTTACCATATCTCTGTCTATGGGAAAACCCGTTGTAGTTATTGCACCTGAACCCATAGGACAGATGTTCACAATTTGTATTGATCTAATTAGATTCTCTAAAACATCAAGAAAATCGAATGCATAGGCAAGTAAATAATGTGTAAAACTCGATACCTGAGCCGGTTGACCATGGGTATAGAGCAAGATGAGAGTTTCAAGATTGTCTTTTGCTTTTTGAACAATTACATTTATCACATCGATCAATTGGTGTGCGAACTCCATCAATTCATCACGAATGCACATTCTAAAGATAGTCGTATCTATGTCATTTCTACTCCTTGCCGTATGAAGAAATCCTGCTTTTTCAATACCGACCACTTCCGATAACTTTTTTTCTATCAAAAACACCAGATCTTCTGTTTGTTCTGGGAGCTTTTCTTCTATCTTTTCAACTTCGATTTTTTTCAAAGTCTTTGCTATCTCAACACATATCTGTTGTGGTACTATCTTTGTTTTCTTTAACATCAACAAATGAGCCTTGTTCAATCGCATGTAGTATCTTACGAGTTTTTTCCAATTTTCAAAAGAACTGTCCAACACTATTTCTTTGTAGATCTCTGAAAATCTCATTTGATCAACCCCAATATTTCAGCGATGTTTTTATACAGGACACGATCGATTTCATCATCACTGTAACCAACATCAACCATAGCTCTCACTTGCTCATCCAAATATGCCTTACAAAAACCACGTGGAAACCAGCTCGAGTCAGTGCCAAAGATTATTCTCTCTGGACCAATCGTCTCTCTGTATTTTCTAAACAATGTTTCAAGATTGAGTTCATAAGGCATCCATCTCATCCACTGATTTGAACCACTCGTGTCGATGTAGACATTCGAACATGCCCAGCAAAGATTCAACGTCTCAAAGACATATCCACAACCAAAATGCGGCACGATGAACTTTATTTTCTTGAACTGTTTTGCAACATCGTGAATGATCAGAGGGTTTATATTCACATGATAAGCAATACCACCAGCGGCACCCATGATGCCAAAGTGTATCAACACCGGTATTTCATACGAATTTGCGACCTCCCAAATTGGATAAAGTGATTTGTCATTCAGTGGTATGTTTACCGCAGGTCCTAAGATTTTGTATCCCTTAAGACCGTTTTTGAGACATTCCTCAAGTTCTTGTGCAGCACCTTCTTTAGATGGATCGTGATGGGCATATCCTATGAATTTGTTTGGATGTTTAGAAATAAGCTTTAACATATTCTCGTTGCCATTCGCAGTTACAAAGACCACTTTGTCAATAGAGTAATCTAAAGTTTCTTTGTACCAGAGCCGAGAGAGTTCATCAAAATCGTCTATTTTTACTGGCTCTGGAAAGTTCCATGCCTTGAGCCATCTTTCTTTCTCTTTTTTTATCCATGGGTCTGCCACTGATTTTATAAGAGAACCAATTGGAAAATGAACATGAGAATCTATCAATCTCATTTTGATCATCCTTTCAATCCAGAGAGCATTATTCCCCTGATGATCTGTTTTTGAAATATCAGAAAAACAATTATCAATGGAATAGTTGAGATGGTCGCTCCAGTCATAATGAGTTCCCAGTGCATCAAGTTCTCACTCGAGAAATAAGCCAAACCTACGGGTAATGTGTACATCTTTGGTTTGGAAGAAACTATGAGTGGCCACAAAAATGCATTCCAATTTCCTATGAAATTCAAGATTGCCAATGATGCCAATGCAGGTTTGACAAGTGGTAGAGCTATCTTATAGAAAATTCCGAACTCAGAAACACCATCGATTCTCGCTGCATCTAAAAGGTCATCTGGTATCGTTTCCATGAACTGTCTCATCAAAAAGATTCCAAAGGCAGTTATCATGCCTGGAAACATGATACCCCAATATGTATCGATCCAACCCAACTTCGATGACATTATGTACCAAGGTATTATGAGCATTTCTGTTGGAATCATCAAAGTGCTTAGAATGAAGATAAAGATGATATTTCTCCCTGGAAAGCGATATTTGGCTATCGTGTAACCCACAAGAGAATCAAAAAACAAAACAGAAAAAGTGGTTGATAAAGCTACAAGTAGGCTATTTAAAAACCAATTCGGAAAGAGCGAAGAACCCATTATCTGTTTATAGTTATCCAATGTCGGATTTTTCGGAAACAAATATGGCCTGTATATTTCTCTGAAGGGTTTTAAAGACGATAAAACCATCCAGACAAAAGGAAAAATCATGACAACTATCAATGCCGTTAGAACAACGTAACTGACCACCTTGATAACCTTTTCTGATTTGGTCATCTTACCACCTCAGTATTGGATCTTTCTGTTTAAAACCTTTAGCTGTACCACAGTTATTCCAAGTATTATGAGAAAAAGTACAACAGTTGCGGCAGTGGCCATTCCCATATCAAATGATTTAAATGCCTTTTGATATATATAGAGAACCAACGGTTTGGTTGAATTTAAAGGACCTCCCGAACCTTGATCACTCATGTTGTATACTTGTGTGAATATCCTCAAAAACATTATTGTTTCCATCACCGACAAGAAGACAATTACCGGGTTTAGCAATGGAAGAGTTATTTTGAATAACAATTGCCTTCGGTTTGCACCATCAACCTTCGCGGCTTCCAGATATTCCTTGGGTATACTCTGAAGACCAGCAAGAAAAATGATCACACAATAACCAACTTCAATCCAAACAGTTGTTGTAACTATAGAAGGCAGAGCTTCAGTTGTACTCATCAAAAAATTTCTGACGGGTAGACCAAAGAAATTCAAAAAGTTGTTTATTATACCCGTCGGTGGTTTTTGATACATCCATCTCCAGACCCAACTTGTCGCAACAAGAGGTGTGATGTATGGCATGACATAGATCAATCTATAAAACCCCTGAAGCTTCGTGATATTGTTAAGTAAAAGTGCAAGTATTAACGAGAGAATTATCACACTCGGTACACCATACAGTACATATTTCAACGTGTTCAACAAAGAGATTCTAAAAACAGAGTCTTTAAAGATGTTCACATAATTCGACAGACCGACAAAGTGTTTAACCGGCGATATTATGTTCCAGTCAGTGAAACTGATGTAAAACGCAGATATCATGGGATAAAAACGTATAAATGCGAAAAAAGTAAGAGGCACTAAAAGAAACAAATACGCAGTTAAGATCTTCTTGTGTCTGAGCTTCATGTTTTCACCTCAAAGGGGCGCGACCAAAGTCGCGCCCATATTTCATCTACCAACTGATTTCCAGAACTTATCCAACACAGCTTGTTCAGTCTGAGCAGACTCCTTGAAAGCTTGTTCGGGAGAGATACCCTTTAGCCAAACTTTGTCTACAGCATCCATCATGACTTGTCTTTGTGCCGTTTCATCGACAAACATGGTTGCGTGTGCATACTCAAGGCCCTTCAAAAATGGTCCATAAATTGGATCGTTGTAGTATTTTTGTGCCACGGTTGGATTTGCTGGGAGCTCTCCAACCCTGTCAAGCCATATTTCCATCACTTTGTCGCTCGACAGGAATTTTATAAACTTTATGGCTGCATCTAATTTCTCTCCTGTTGCATTCTTGGTTATACCGTTCGCCCAGAAGGATGCAAAATTCGACTTGATGCCATTGTATTCAGGTAATTCAGCAACACCGAAATTGATACCAGCTTTTTTCAAAGATGCAATTCTGAATGACCCATCGATGTTCATCGCAGCTGCCTGAGATGTAAAAGCAGTGATGTCATCGTTCATAAAGCCAGGATAGCCAACTTTGTGAACGGTTATGAGATCTGTGTAGAATTTCAGCGCCGCAGGAACATTTTGATAGGTTACTTTTGTATAGTCATCGTTGTATGGTGCACCACCAAATTGCCTGGTCAGGACTTCCCTTATCCAGTGATGCCCTTGTCCAGATGGCTGTGTTGCCAATCCTGCTTGAACTATATTGCCTTGCTTGTCGTATTTTGTGAGTTTCTTTGCCATTTCAACAAGTTCCTGCAATGTCCTTGGAGGCTTTTCTGGGTCCAAACCAGCTTCTTTGAAAAGGTCTTTGTTCCAAAATAATGCCAAACTTCTCACAGCTATTGGCAGAGCATAACGTTCTCCCATGAATTCAACGCCTTTTGGAACAAAAGAAAAGAAATTCTTTGCGAAATACTCATCGGAAAATTCACTCTTTGGGAGAGGTTGTAGATAACCCGATGTGACATATTTTGGTATCCATCCATAATAGAGGTTCACCACATCGGGACCTGTTCCCGCAGGAACAGAAGCTGCAACCTTTTCGTTGAAGGTCTCGTAAGGGAAAGTCACGTGTTCAACTTCGATATCTGGGTAGAGTTTTTGAAATTCTTTGATCAGTTCATCGATTGCCTTAACTTTTGTCTCAAAATAATACTGCCAATAAACGATCTTCACTTTTGCGAAAACTGAAACAGAAACAATTAGCAAAACCGCCAAAAAAACCAGCAAATACCTCTTCACGATAACACCTCCTCATATGATGAAAGTACTTTTTTGTACCATGTATATAGCACCCAAACAAACTCCTAAATCCGCAAGAGAGGCTTTTGTAAAGAAAAGACCTTCGAGGATTTCTCTGGGCGTGACATTTTCGAGCACCGGTAAGATTCTCTTGATGATTCTTTCATATTGATTGTACCCTATCCCACCCCCAATCACGACAATGTCTGGGTTGAGAAGACAGACTGCATTCGAAATTGCCAAAGCAAGGTGTTCACAAGCTTCATCAAGGATCTTACTGAAGTTGAGATCTGAATCACTCAGCTCGAAAAAATCCTTCACGGTTATCTTAGAAAAATTTTTCTCCAAGATTTTTTCAAATGAATATCCCGAGAACCACCTTTCTAATCTGCCAAAAGGTAAATCATGGCTATCTTCTTTGGACCAATCGGTTATCATGTAACCAATTTCTCCTGCCATTCCGTTGCTGCCCTCGTAAAGGTTGCCATCGATGATCATCCCAGCACCAGTTCCCGTTCCAAGTGAAATCATCAGAACATTTTTATGTCCTTTTGCTGCTCCCTTCCACATCTCACCGAGCGCATTCAGAGTTACATCGTTTCCAACGAAAATTGGCATTCTGATCATTTTCTGAAGGTCTTCTTTTAATGGTAAATTTCTCAATTCGAAGGCAGGCATATAATTCACAAAACCATTCCTTGAATCCACAGTACCAGGGACACCTATACCTATTCCCAAGATTTTGTCGAAATCTAAATTCAGAGACTTGATAACATTACCTATCAAATTGTAGAAATCTTCTTTTGACCTGACAGTTTTTGAAGAAAAGGTTCTCTCAAGAGAGACATCGCCATTTAGATTAGTCACTACCACCTTTACCTTCGTACCACCTATATCTATACCGACTACTTGACGGTATTCTGGGTTAAAAGAAAGTAGGATTGGTTTTTTCCCACCTTTGGAAGAACTACTACCCTTGCGTATTTCCTTCACCACGTCGAGTTCAACGAGTTTCTGTACTGCTTCGGAAACCATTGGTTTGCTCATGCCAATCTCCAAAGCTATTTGTGCTCTTGAAACAAGTGGGTTTCTCCTGATAAATTCCAGTACTCTTGCTTCAGAGTTTCTGAACTGGTACAAATCTCTCTCTCTCCTTTCAAATTCTTGATGTCTGTTGAGAAGATATGAGACGAAAAATTTGGTGGATCTGAAAAACAAATAGTTAGTTAGGTAATATATCTTACTAACTTGAGCTTACTCGTCTTTACACTTCATGTCAAACTGCTATATTCCCAATCACCAAGAGACAGGTATGAATTTCTGTGGTTTAAAGGCATGATATATCAGGAAGGTGTGTTTTTCTTTCCTATGCTCTTTTTTTCTTGCCTTTTTCTGTTTTTTTGAATGCGTATTTTGTGTTGTTAACAAACAACAATGTAAGTCAATGCCATATTGGGGAAAAATCGGCAGCAAGTTTAGGAATTCTATTTTGTATTGATAAAATTCATTTTTCAACAACAGCTTGATTCTTTTTTCATTTGAGCGATGTGATTTTTTTCGTCCAGTATTGCTACCTTTGGTCCTTTGTATTCACCGTCAGCAAAAAGCCCAAAGCTCATTATTATGACTTTATCCCCTTTTTCCACAAGGCGCGCTGCAGCACCATTCAACGCAATAACTCCACTGTTTGGTTTTCCCTTTATCACATAAGTCTCAAATCTTTCTCCGTTGTTCACATCTGCCACGAGTACCTTCTCATTTTCCTTCAAATCAACGGCTTTCATAAGTTCTTCATCTATTTCAATACTTCCTTCATATGCCATGTTTTTATCTGTTACGGTAGCCATATGAAGTTTCGATTTGAGCATAAATCTCATCATATCAATCCCTCCTAAAAAATTATAACAGCCTTCAGGCTTATGATCAAAGGCTTATAGAATTTCCCAAGAAGTTAGTCTCATCTTTCCTGACTATTTCACTCTGAGGACTTGACAATTCTTCTATAGGATGGTTTATAATATTTCGGTTCAGAATTGTTAGGAGGGAAGGATATGAACAAGGATGAATTGATGGAGAGGATCAAAGAATTGGTTGCTGAAAAACTGGGTGCTGATATCGATGAAGTTACCGAAGAAGCCGATTTGATCGATGATTTGGATGCAGATTCCTTAGATCTTGTTGACATTGTAATGGCCTTCGAAGATGAATTTGGAGTCTCGATACCAGATGAAAAGTTAGAGAAAATAAGAACTGTTAGAGATATCTTCAAGATTCTGTATGCAAGTCTTGAATCTCAAGAAGAGAAAGAGGAAAAGGAAGAAGAAATCGATGAAGAGTAATTAATCCCAAAGTCGCTGGTTAAACCAGCGACTTTTTTGTTTGTAAATACTGCCAATTTTGACCAATCTTTATTACCAATGCCTTTCCTTTTAAATGAGCGATTTGATTGCCCAGCAATAAATAAGTTTCATAGCGATTTGTTTTCATTTCATCTATTGATCCTTCTGTCAACATCACGATGATCGAATTAGAAAACACGTAAGTACTGTCATGACATACGTAGATTTCAAAATATCCACAATCAAAATGATCAACGGATTTGAAAATCAACTCATTTGGAGAGGTTTTCTTGAATGCCTTCAAGGCTTTTTGAATATGTAATTCCCGATCTCTTCCCCAATCATAGACTCTGTATGTGAGATCAGATGACTGTTGTACTTCTATCAAGAGTGATCCTGGACCTATGGCATGCAAGACTCCAGCTGGAATATAAACAAGATCACCCGCTCGAGGGTGAAATATCTTCATATCGTCTGAAAAAGAATTGGATAAGATACTATTTGCTAAATCCATATCTGGACCTGGCAAGGCTATTGTACTATCTTCGAGAAAAAACCAGCATTCTGTCTTTCCCCAAGGTTCGTTTTCAATTCTCTGAGCCAATTCATCATCTGGGTGAACCTGTACAGAAAGCCACTGTTCGGAGGCAATGAGTTTTATCAGAATCGGAAACCTTGGAAGAGCCAAATCAAACAAGTCTAAGATGGAACTCAAATCGAAATTCTCACCGGAAAGCGCTTGCAACTTAGTCGGTATCATTGGGTGATCCGATAGTAGCCATATTTCACCTACAGGGTTTGGATAATCAGGACAGAAAAGGTCATTGAGTTTGAAACTCCCCCATATCATTTCTCTAACTTTGGGGATTGACTTGAGTATCAACAGAATAACCTCCAAGTCTAATCTCTTGATTTTCTATCAAAATAACGGCTTTTTCGATACTCTTATCTGAATAGAATTTTTTCTCAAAGATTATTACTTCAACACCAGGATGTAAGATCTTCCTGGCAATGACCTTGGCGTGGCTGAATTTTTCCTTTATCTGTGATTCTAATTTCTGCAACTGTTTTTCACTCATTTCAATAGTGTTTCTGAGATTTATCATGGTCTGACCGACTTTTCTGTAAACCTCCATTTTGTCAGGTGGAAGCTGACCTTGATTTTTCTCCATCATCGCCTTCATTGTTCTGTAAATATTTACCAGTTTTGATAAGTTCTCTCTATCGAGTTCCAGTTTACCTCGTATTATCTTGATTTCATCTCTGATCTGTGGATCAAAGCCTATTTCTATTAATGTCTTAATACCTAATGGCGAACCTATTTCTTCTGCTTCGACGGTAAAGCCTGCTACAATAGAGCCCCCCGCTATTATTCCCTTGTTGCCTGTGGCTTTTACTTCTATACCGGCACGAATTTGTGAATTAGTTATAGGACCGTTCACGACAACACTTTTTCCAGCTTCTATGATTGCATTCTCCAGAAATCTGGCAATGATATCTTCTTTTGCTTTGACAATACCTTTTTCTCTACCCTTTATTCCCAGTGCGCTGACAGATCCTTCAAAGGAGATAACGGTCGCAGCCTCTATAACACCATTGACCGTGATATTACCTTTTGCTTTGACGGAAAAACCAGGTTTGACGTCTCCAGAGATCTGTACTTCTCCAGGAAAGTCAATGTTTCCAGTTGCGTAATCAACATCCCCCTTTATCACTAACACTTCATTTACCTCTATAGATCCATCTGTTCTGGCGACCAATATACCATCTACAGTTGCAATCACTTTACTGCCATCTTCAGAAAGTTTCACATTTTTTCCGAGTTTGAGTTGGGCGGGTTTACCAGGTTTGGGGTTTAGAGATCTTCCAAAGACATTTCGACCTTCTGTACCAGGAGTTGGCTGTATGATCTCTGCGATCTCTTGACCTGCTTTGACTATTTGTCTTGTTCGACTTGGAAGTTCTCTCAAATCGATCTTGTCCTTTGTCTGTTCCGATGATTCGCGTTTCTCAGGTTGAATCATGAGGATTTGCCCATCTTGACCATCGATTGGTTCCTTCCCAAGAGCAACGAGAACTGGGACACCAAAGGTTTTTTTGTTTACCAAACCTTCAATTGCTTCCACAAGAATACCATACACTATTCCATTGGCTTGAAGATACGAAATTATTTGATCTTTTGATACTTCTTCGTTTTCCTCTGGTGAAACATTTACATAAGCTTCAAGTCCGTTACTCGAAACCTTCAATTGTGCTCTCACCAGTATCCCCCTTTATTAACCCCACTTTTTTCAGGAATTGCTTCATGTCCTCGAGTGCCTTTTGCGCTATCTGTTCTCGGGGTTGCCTGTAGCCACCCAGTAATCCATAATTAGCATACATCGGTTGTAGGTTTCTTTCACTACCTCCACTAATATAATCGAGCAAAGCCCCCATCATTGTAGTTTTTGGTAAAAGCACTGGATTTAAATTATTAATCATTCTATAAATATTCAAAGCCACGTACAATCCACTTGCAGCTGACTCTAAATAACCTTCTACTCCTGTTATCTGTCCTGCGAAAAAAATTCTATTATTCGTTTTCAATCTCATATAAGGGTCTAAAACTTTCTTGGAATTGATGTAAATATTTCTATGCATGACACCATATCGAACGATTTCTGCATTTTCAAGTCCTGGTATTAATCTGATAATTCGCTTTTGTTCGTTCCACTTCAATCGTGTTTGAAAACCTACTATATTGTACAACGTTCCTTCTACATTATCCTTACGTAATTGAACAACCGCATAAGGTTGTCTTCCAGTTCGAGGATCGATTAACCCCACAGGTCTCAGTGGTCCAAAGAGTAGGGACATTTTTCCACTTTTGGCAATTTCTTCTATGGGCATACAACGTTCGAACAATAAACCTTTGTCAAAGTCTTCCATTGGTATGACTTCTGCATTGATTAGGGCTTCATAGAATTTTTCATACTGTGACATATTCATGGGACAATTCAAATGATCTTTTGTTCCAACACCATAGCGATCCGCAAAGAAGGCTATTGAATAATCAATACTATCTGCTGTTATCACCGGTGCTACTGCATCGAAAAAGTAAAGATTCTCTCCTATTATTTTCTCAAGCCATTCACACAAATAATTGCTCGTAACTGGACCTGTAGCTATTACCCAGATCTCCTTTGTATCTTCTGGAATTTGTATTACTTCTTCGTTGATGATTTGTACACCAAGTTCATTGATGGTATCTGTGATGAACTTTGAAAACTTCTCTCGGTCGACTGCAAGGGCTTTCCCAGCAGGCACACGAGAAGCATAAGCTGCTTTCATTATTAATGAATCAAATAATTCCATTTCCCTTTTGAGTAAACCCGACGCGTTTTTAATATCATCTGATTTCAAAGAATTGCTACACACAAGTTCGGCTAACAATCCAGTTTTATGGACGGGTGTCATCTTGATGGGTCTCATTTCATGAATTGTGGTTTCGATCCCAAATTTAACCAATTGGTACGCTATTTCTGATCCGGCTAAACCTCCGCCAACGACATGTACTCTCAGCGTAAATCACCCGCCAAAGATGTGAAAACCTTGGTGAGTTTGAGAAGATTTCCATTCTGAAGATTTACCAACTGGACATCATTGAAAATTCTACTGATTATATATAGGCCAAATCCTCCTTCTTTGTCAGGAGAAGGCATCTTTGGTTTTATCACATCTGGATCAACGTGTTCACCAAAATCCCTCAACAAAATCTGAAGTTGTTTTTCACTCTCATCCCAGATGAGTGTCATTGTTATGTATTTATTCTCGTCACCTTTGTATGTGTGTCTGATTATGTTGGTCAAAGCCTCGTTAGCTCCAAGTTCAGTATCCCAGATTTCTTCTTCACTGATATTTCTATACAGTAGGAATGATCTTATGACTGCTCGAGCAAGTCTGGTGTTGATCGATTTTGAGCTGAAGGACACAGTAACAATCTCTTTCATCTCTGCACCTTCCCTTGCCAATTTTTCAATCCAACTGTGTATAAATAGCATTCGATTCCCATATTAAAAAAAAGCCAATATTTTTCCTCAAGTGATTTTTCAATTCCATAGGCTTCTTGTAATGAGAGTGTGGTTTTTTCACCGAATTCTTTCAGATCTTGTGATGTGAGTCTTGCATAGATGTTATCGACATCTTTTTCGTCAAGACTTACAGAGATCTCTGTGTCATATAAGTCTTTGTAAGTGCATAGGCCACGAAAATTGGCATATCTATCAACGATAAAAGCCTGCCTTATCGCTTCAAGAACATCAAAGCAACTACACGACATTGCCAGTTTGACATTTTCGTGAACAGAGATATACTCCATCGGGAAAACATACAGGTCTTTCTCACCTAAGTTGATAACTTGAGATGCCATCTTGCTCAATTGCGATCTGTAATTAAATCTGATCTCATCTTTTTCCGCAGAAAGAAGACCGACCACCATCTTGCCTTTCCAGTTGTCAATCAGTTTACTGAGTTCAATCATGAATTGTGGAAAAGAGTGCATTTTAAGTAACATGTTATCAAGGTATACTTTGATCAATTCCAAGGATATTTCTTGATTTATGAAACCAACAACGGTTGGTCCTATGAGTGTCTCAACATAATTCAATAAAAAAGCTTCACCATTGATATTCAGTGCAACTGGTATTTTTGATTCCATGACAAGGTTTACATATTTTGATAAAACGTCTTTTAATCCGAAATCATCCTTGATCAGTCTCTCTTTTGTTGCTATGTACATTTTCATGGCTTTTATCCTCCGTTCGAAGTTTTTCTCAATGAATAGATACATCCACAATAATTTTGTCTATACAGACCGAGTTTTTTGCTCAATTCAATGCTCCTGAGAAAACCGTTCTTTTTCTTGAAATCTTTATGGAGATACTCTATTTTTAGTTCTTCAGCGATAGTTTCCCCAATCTGAAGAATCAACTTTGAATTCTTCTTGGGACTCGTTGTCAACGTAGTGGAAAAGATATGAAAACCATTTTTCTTCGCATATTCTGCCGTTGATCTCAAACGATATTCAATACATTTGACACATCTAAATGAACCTTCTGGAAGATCTTCAAGCCCCTTTATTTGTTGTTCCCACAAGATTTTGTCTTGTTTTTCAACTATCAAATTCAAGTTCCAGAGATTTGCCAGTTTCACGGTTGCTTCCAGACGTTTTTCATATTCCTCTTCAGGCTGTATATTTGGATTAAAGAAAAACAAAATAGGTTCGTACCCTTCTTCATGCAATCTTTCGACTGCAGTTGTTGCATCTGGTGCACAACAGACATGAAGAAGTATTTGCATCAGAATCTCTTCTCACTATCCAAAAGTAGAGTGACCGGTCCGTCATTAAAAGCCTCGATATCCATATGCGCACCAAAAACTCCTTCGGCGACATTTTTGATTTTGTTTTTCACAGATTCTACAAATGAGCGATAAAGTCTTTGACCAAGATCAGGTGGAGCGGCATCGCTGAAAGATGGTCTTCTTCCACGCCGACAGTCACCATAAAGTGTGAATTGAGAAACAACAAGCACACCTCCACCTATTTGCAAAACATTTAGATTCATTTTCCCTTCTTGATCCTCAAAAATTCTCAAATTAAGAACTTTATCGCAAATCCATTCAACATCGTTTTGTGTGTCATTCCTTCCCACACCAAGGAATACGAGTAAGCCTCTCTCGATAGAACCAACGATCTTTTCGTCGACAATGACTTTGGCATGATGAACTCTTTGTACAACGGCTCTCAGCTTGGTCTCCCCCTTTCAACGGATATGATATTTTCAACGGATTCCAGAGACTTCTTTGCTTCATCGAGTTGTTTCAAATTACTGACAACGAGACTCAGTAACACTATGGAATAAGTTCGCTTACTACTCGCAAAAAGTACCTTCAGTACCGTTATACCTTTATTCTCAAGTAACTGCACAAGTTTACCTATATCGGCTTTATCTCTAATAGTAACTCTCAGAGTTGTTTCATACTTACTTTGTGGATCACCATTCCATCGTGCTTCAAATATCCTATCGGCTTCAACGTGTTTCACATTTGGACAGTTGATACTGTGAATCGTCAATCCTCGCTTACCTATCACACCTATTATCTCATCGCCGGGAACGGGACCGCAACATTTTGCCATGTGTATTTCTATATTCTTGAGTCCTGCTACTTCTATTACAGAAGATGGACTACTTGGCTTTTGTTTTTTCTCTTCTGATTTTGTAATGCTTTTGTCAACCAGTGGATTGAGTAGATTAATCAATTCCCCGTATGTGATTGTACCTTCTGCAACACGACTATAGAATTCATCTTCCGATATACCTTGGCTCTGAAGATATTTCTGGATCACATTTGATTCCATGATTTCTTCTATGGATTTGGATAGTTGTTTACTGATTCGTCTGAGAACGTCTATTCCTCTGTCTATGAGTTCGGTCTGCAATTGCTCTCGGAAGTATTTTCTGATCTTTGCCTTTGTGCGTGGAGATTTAGCATACTTTAACCAATCAAGACTTGGTCTTGCGATTTTTCCAACCAATATTTCAACCAGATCTCCATTTCTCAATTGATAATTGATCGGTACCAACTTGCCGTTAACCTTGGCACCTGAAAATTTATGACCGATATCCGTATGAATGGAATAAGCAAAGTCTATGGGTGTGGCTCCGACTGGGAGGTGTTTTACCTCTCCTTTTGGTGTGAATACGAATACCTCGTCCATTTGAAGTTCTTTCTTAAATTCTTCAAGTCCAGACAAGTCCTTTGTGAGCTCTTTTCGCCATTCAAGGAGCTGGTTAACCCATTTTTGCATAGCTTTCACATTGATTCCATCTTTATAGATCCAATGAGCAATCAAACCGTATTCCGCCTCGGCATGCATTTCTCTATCTCTTATCTGGATTTCGAGTGGTTCCCCATAGCTTGTGATAACTGTAGTGTGCAAGGATCTGTAGCCATTTGATTTTGGAGCTGCGATGTAGTCTTTTATCCTACCCGGTAAAGGCTTCCAGATGCTATGGACAATTCCAAGGACGTTATAACAAGTCGGAATATCATTCACAATGGCGCGAATCCCAAATAAGTCATATATTTCATTGAAATTCTTACCTTTTTCTTTGAGCTTTTGCCATATACCATAGTAGTGTTTGAAACGTCCTTCAACTTGTGCCTCTATTTCGTTTTCAAAAAGGGCTTTCTGTAGGATCTCGACGTACTCTTTTATTCTCTGTTCTCTTTCTTTCTTTTTTTCAGCCACAAGGGCTTTTATCCTGTTGTATTCACTTCTATTTAAAACTTTAAAAGATAGATCTTCTAATTCCCACTTAATCGAGTAGATTCCCATTTTGTGAGCAATTGGGGCATATATCTCCAAGGTTTCCTTGGCTTTGTATATCTTTTTTTGCTCGTCTTTCACAAATTCTATTGTTCTCATGTTGTGCAATCTATCAGCGAGTTTCACGAAAATAACTCTGATGTCTTCTGCCATGGCAAACAGCATCTTTTGAATTGTTTCCAACTTCAATTTCGAATCGCTTGTACCCACGGGTGCATTCAATTTGCTCACCTTTGTTACTCCGTCGACTATGCGAGCTATCTGATTTCCAAATTCTTTTTCGACATCTTCTATCCTGACCTTTCCTTCACTGTCTTCTACTGCGTCGTGTAGTAACGCTGCAGCAAGTGTTTGAACATCGACATTCATTTGAGCAAGGATTTTACAGACTTCCACTGGATGGACAATGAAGGGATCACCTGAGTCGCGATAAAAATTCTCATGTGCATATCGAGCCATATTGTAGGCTTTCGCCAGTAATTTTATATCTTCTTCAGAAGATTTGCCTTTTAAGGACAATATCTGCTTGGCAATCTCAACTGAATCTGTCATTTTCAGTTCGCCTCTTTTTCAATCATTCTACTCGGGATGATTTGAGATAGGAAACCAGAGCACTTATATCTGAAGGTGTCACTCCTGGTGTGCGAGAAGCTTCGAGAATATTTGATGGCTTGAGTCTGGATAATTTTTCTGCTGCTTCGGTAGAAAGGTTGATAATCTTTTTGTAGTCGATATTCTGTGGTATAGTGATTGCTTCAAGACTGTGAAGTGTTCTAACTTCATCGAGCATTCTTTCGACATAATCTTCGTACTTTGCATTCAGTTCTACTTGCTCAATGACTTCTGGATCGTCAATGGGATGTGGGTCAAGGGTTTTAATCTCTTTATAACCAATTTGCGGTCTTTTGAGAAGCTGAATGAATTTTGTAGGTTGGTGAAGTGGTTGTGTCCCCAAACTCACAAGTAATTCATTGACTTGACCTGTGGGCTTTATCGTCATAGATCTCAATCTATCTGTCTCGACTTGTATCCTTGTCTCAAGTGCCAGGACTTTTTCATAAAACCATTTTGGAATGAGTCCAATTTGGTAACCTTTCTTAGACAACCTGAGATGTGCGTTATCATGACGAAGGATTAGTCTGTATTCAGCTCGAGAAGTTAACAATCTATAAGGCTCGTCAACGCCTTTTGTTACAAGGTCATCGATCATGACTCCAATATACGCTTCTGAGCGGTCCAGAACAATGGGGTTTTCTCCTCTGAGTTTTTGAGCTGCATTTATACCTGCTAATAAACCCTGACCTGCCGCTTCTTCGTATCCACTTGTGCCGTTGATTTGACCGGCAAAAAACAGTCCTTCGATATTTTTACTTTCAAGTGTATGGAGTAGCTGTGTTGGATCTATGTAATCGTATTCGATTGCATAAGCAGGCCTTGTGATTTGTGCATTTTCAAGTCCAGCAATAGATCTAATCAATTTAATTTGAACATCATATGGTAAGCTGGTACTCAAACCATTTAGATAATACTCTTCGGTCATTTTTCCTTCGGGTTCAACAAAGATTTGGTGAGATTCTCTATCTGGAAATTTAACGACTTTATCTTCTATCGACGGACAATAGCGAGGTCCTCTTCCAACGATCAATTTCACATCTCCGTATAAAGGTGAAAAAGAGAGATTCTCCCTTATTATCTTGTGAGTTTCGTCATTCGTGTAGGTTAACCAACATGGGTAATCTTTTGGCAATACAATTGGTTCATCGAAATATGAAAAACACAATGGCTCGTCGGACGTATCCTGTCTTTTCATCTTTGAAAAATCTATAGACCTTCCAAGGATTCTCGCGGGTGTACCGGTTTTAAACCTACTGAGCTTAATTCCATACCTTGCCAATGACTCCGAAAGACCCTTAGATGGAAAATCTCCAAGTCTACCGGCTTCAAATACATTTCTTCCTATGAATATCTTTCCGTTGAGAAAAGTACCTGTGGTGATTATCGCAGTTTTAACGTCATATTGCACTCCTAAGGTATCGATCACCGCCTTGATCTTACCTTCTTCAACGACAAGCTCACACACTTGAGAATGTCTCAAATAAAGATTTTCTGTGTTTTCCAAACGCTTTTTCATGATCTGACTGTACGCCGGCTTATCTATTTGCGCACGTAAAGCTCTTACAGATGCACCTTTACTGGTGTTGAGCATCCTCACATTTATCATAGCCAAATCTGTTACCTTAGCTATCTCGCCACCGAGCGCATCGACTTCTCTAACAACAATTCCTTTTGCCGGCCCACCCATAGCCGGATTACAAGGTGTCCATGCTATCCTGTCGAGATTTGAGGTCAAAAGAATTGTCTTGAAACCAAGTCTTGCGGTTGCCAATGCGGCTTCTACTCCCGCATGACCACCACCTATTACTGCAACATCAAAATTTTCATAAACCAGGTAATACCACCTTCCTTAGTAATCCAACTCGAGTCATTCTGAAGTCTTTGGAAGAACAATCAAAGATGAAACTATAGGTGAAATCGAGTTCTCATCATCGTTGCTTGACAATTTATTGTAACACAAACTGAAAAAATCTTTGTTCTAATCTTTTTTCAGTTTTCTGATCGCTGTGATAAAATTTGAAGAACGAGGTGAGCATGTGCGAATACTTATAACAAACGATGATGGTGTCACATCCACCGGTTTACTAACACTTGCAAAGGTATTAGCAAAAAAACACAATATATTAGTTGTTGCGCCTGAGTCAGAGCAAAGTGCAACAGGCCATGCCATAACTGTGAGAATGCCGATATGGGTTAAGAAGGTCGAAGTAGTTGGAGACTTTCCAATATATGCTACCACGGGTACCCCAGCGGATTGTGTCAAAATAGGGGTGGAGGTTCTTGCAAAAAAGACTGTCGACCTGGTCATAAGTGGTATAAATTATGGTCATAACCTTGGTACCGATGTTATCTATTCTGGTACCGTTTCTGGTGCTCTTGAGGGTGCACTACTTGGTATACCGGCTCTTGCAGTCTCAGCTCCGATTGAAAAAAATTACGATTATCATCAAGCGGCTCTTTTCATAGAAATGTTCATTAAAGATTTTGATTTCAACATTCTTGAACAATTCACCGCTTTGAACATTAACTTTCCAAGTGGTATCATTAAAGGGTGGAAAGCGACTAAGCAAAGTACCAGAAGGTACGCTGATAGATTCGAGGCGAGAATAGACCCAGCAGGTAATACTTATTACTGGATGTATGGAGATATTATTGAAGACGACCCTTCTGACGATAGTGATTACAATGCAATCAAAAATGGTTATGTTTCTGTCACGCCTATAACTGTTTTCATGAATAATGACAGAGTTCTGATGAAATTAAAGGAGGTTGAAAATGCGGCACATAAGACTCCTCGGTGATCCTATTTTGAGAAGAAAAGCCAAAGAAGTTGAGAAAATAGACGAAAATATCAAAGCCTTGGTCAAAGATCTCTTCGAAACTATGTATGCAACAGATGGCATAGGACTTGCGGCTCCTCAAATAGGAGTTCCTCTGAGAATTTTCGTCATGGACGACGGTACCCCAAAGACATTTATAAACCCTGCTATAGTTTTCAAAAGCGCAGAGACCAATATTGCCGAAGAGGGATGTCTGAGTGTGCCTGAAGTCTTTGAAAATGTCGAGAGAAGTAACGAGATCGTTATAAGATACACAGACCTCGATGGTAATGAAATAGAAGAGAGACTATCTGGTTACAGTGCGAGAGTGGCACAACACGAATACGATCATCTGGATGGTATACTTTTCATAGATTTGATCCCTGCATCGAGAAGATTTGCGATAAGGCAAAAACTTTCTAATATAATAAAACAATCTGGAAAGAAATATTCCACGAATAAGCCATGAAGATCATCTTCTTGGGTACTCCCGAGTATGCTTCGAAGCATTTGGAAGCTCTTTTAGAATCTAATTATGATATTGTAGGAGTCGTCACTCAACCGGACAGACCTGCCGGTAGAGGTCAAAGGCTTTTGCCATCTCCAGTAAAAGAAATCGCTTTGAGAGCGAATTTACCTGTTTTTGAAAAAATGAAGGACATACCTTTCGATTCACTCAAACCCGATATCGGAATTGTGGTAGCATATGGTGCGTTGATCAAGGAAAAATATTTGAATCTTTTACCCTTGGGTTTCTATAACGTTCATCCATCGTTGTTGCCAAAGTATAGAGGAGCTGCTCCAATTCAACGTGCTATTGAAAATGGTGAAAAGGTAACAGGTGTAACTTTATTCAAACTCACAAAGGAACTGGATGCCGGTCCTATTGCTGCGCAGATTTCGGTTACAATAGACGAATATGAAAATTTCGATTCGCTCGAAACTAAATTGATCAAAGTAGGAGAAAAACTCTTAAAAGATTTTCTTAAAGATCCAACATCTTTTTCACTTGTTCCACAGGATGAATCACAGGCAACGTATGCTCCAAAAATAACCGCTCAAGATATAGTTGTGGATTTTAATAAAAGTACTGAAGAAGTTAAGAACAAAATTAGGGCTTATGATTCACGACCCGGTGCCAGAACTACTCTAAGAGGAGAATTTGTCAAAGTATTTGGAGTGAGAAAAACCGATAAAACCAAATACAACGAGGTTCCTGGAACAATTGTCTACATAGATCATGAAGGTGGTCATGTTACAACTGTTGATGGAATAGTTGTTATTTCCCAAATCCAGTTTCCTTCAAAAAAGAAGGTATCGTTTCTTGAGGCGATGAATGGTAGGTTGATAAAGATCAAAGATAGATTTGTGTAAATTGCAGAGAGGAGCGGGTGGTCGCAGGCAATCTTGCCTGAGGAAAGTCCGGACTCCACGGGATGGGATGCTGGGTAACACCCAGAGGGAGTGATCCCTGGATAGGGCCATAGAGACTTCAAACCGCCCGTAAAAGGGCAAGGGTGGAAAGGTGAGGTAAGAGCTCACCAGCATCGGAGTAATCCGGTGGCTCGGTAACCCCCATCCGGAGCAAGGCCAAGCAGGGTTTGGGTGATCCCGCCCTATAAACCCGGGTAGGCCGCTTGAGAAGAGTCGAAAGGCTCTTCCCAGATAGATGACCACCTATTACAGAATCCGGCTTATAGCTCCTCTCTGCTTTCAGAGGTTGAAGAATTATGAAGAGATTCTTAGCAACTGTATCTTATGACGGGACGCAGTTTTTTGGTTTTCAGACTCAAAGTGATGTAAGAACTGTTCAAAGGGTAATAGAGGAAGCTCTTGAAAGAATTTTCAAGCAAAGAGTGACAACCATTGCCGCCGGAAGAACTGACACGGGAGTCCATGCAGTTGGTCAGGTGGTGTTGTTCAGCTGCCCAATTGAGATTGATCCAATGAGCATGAAAAATGCTTTGAATGCCAATTTGCCAGATGATGTTTATGTTCGCAGAATAATCGAAGTTGATGAAAACTTTCATCCGAGGTTTGATGCTAAAAGGAGGATTTACCACTATTTTATATATAACTCAAAAGAGCCCAATCTTTTTATTCGAAATTATGCCTGGTGGTTTCCATATGAATTGGATATTGAGAAAATGAGAGTCGCTGCAAAATTTCTTGAGGGAGAGCATGATTTCAAATCATTTATGAAAAGCGACGATACTCAACAAAAAACTACTACAAGAACCATTTATCGAATAAGGGTAATCAAAATGAGAAATAGGTTGATTCTGATCCGGGTAGAAGGTCGTTCATTTTTGAGACGAATGGTTAGGAATATTGTTGGTGCGCTTGTTAAGGTGGGAACTGGCGAATGGAAACCAGAGAAAATCAAGGAAGTGTTGGAATTGAGAGACCGGTCTCAGGCGGCAGCTACGGCGCCACCACATGGGTTATACTTTTACTCTGTGGATTTCTGATTGCCGCTGACCTTGGAAAATTCAATCTACATGGTAGAGAAATGTACATCTATGAACAAGCTGGTGTGGTTTACTACGTCGGGATCACCGAACCGGCTACTGAGGACCTTGAGGTCATTTCCCAATGGCTAAAACTCCCTGTTGTAAATTTTCTCTACGATGGACCAGCGCAGTATAGGGATTCTTTGGAAGAAAAGCTCAACGAATTAGGGGTACTTTTTGGTGTTGGAGATGTGTTATACGTATCGATCAAGACATCACATGAATTAGCTCATTACGAAGTTTCATATAAAGAAATTCGTAAAAGTGATACGACTGATATTTCGCGATTGATTGATCATCTTACAAACATTTTTGTTGAATTGTTTCCACCTGTCGAAAAACCCAAAACGGGTTTTTTAGTTGAAATAGGTGATCAAATAGATGTGAAGAAGGCATCGACGAATAAACCTGTTGAATTCAGATACAAAGAAAAAATCTATTCGGTGACTGTCAAGGGGCGCAAGTTACTTTTATCGGAGGGATTTTACGAATTTTTTGGTAAGACAATATACGTCGATAGAGATATGGATATAGATGAACCCGTTTTTTTTGTAGAAGATGCAGCAATGGTTTACAAGATTAAAGACAATTTTGCGATTTACAAATTCGGTAGATTGTCATTCCCAGATGGGCGTTCTTTTTATGTTGAAGAGCCATTTGATATTGTTAATGAGACGATTCTCAAAAAACTTATTACGGTGAAAGTTGATAATACACCAATCACCACACCGATTATCGGACGGTATGACCAGTATCTTTTACTCGCAAATGGTATGATATCTCCCATAGATTTATCTTGGACCATGAAAATCTGTGGTCCTATTGTGGATTGGACCGTTAACAAGGACAGGCTTTATGTTCTTGATATCTTTTGTTATGTGAAGGCAATAGATTTGAAAAACAGAAAGATTTTGTGGGAAAAACGTCTTTTAGGCGCATGGGGGATAGGTTCAAATAAAGATTTGATCTACGTTGGCTCTAATAATCAACTCATCGCGCTGAATGAAAATGGTCAGGTTGTTTCAAACCAAGATTGTTATGACTTTGGAACCTGGAAAGAAGGTATAATTACATTGAAATCACCACAGGATGGTTATGTCATCAGGTCACATATTGGTTTTGCTGTAATGAAAGGAAGTCAAGCCGTTCTTTACATAGATGAACCGCGTTCTTTCGAAAATGTGATCAAAATCAAATTTTTCGATTGGGGAGCTGTTATTGTCACTCAAACAGGATGCTGGGTGGTAGAAAGGTGAAGCAAAGAATCGATATCTTTCTTGTTCAAAAAGGCTTTGTTTGCAGCAGATCTCAGGCGCGGGACTTGATAAAATTGAAGAGAGTACTCGTCAATGGAGAGATATGTGAAAAACCCGCGAAGATCGTCGACGATAGTTCAAAGATAGAGCTTTTAAAACCAAGAAAATATGTCAGTAGAGCCGCTGAGAAATTAGAGAAGGCCTATTATGTCTTTGGAATAAACTTCAATGACAAAGTGATATGTGATATTGGGGCTTCTAAGGGTGGATTCACACAATTCGCAATTGAACATGGAGCGAAAAAGGTATACGCCGTTGATGTGGGAAGTAATCAACTTGCAGATTCGCTTCGAGTCGATCCAAGGGTTGTATGTTTTGAAAACTTCAATGCCAGATATTTGAGTATTGACAAAATAGGAGAATTGGTTGATATTGTTCTTTGTGATGTGTCATTTATATCTGTGAGAATCTTATTAAGAGCGATAAGTTCTGTTTTGAAGGAAAACGGCATAGCTGTCTTGTTGATAAAACCACAATTCGAAACCGGACCAGTCTTTTCTCAGTCAAAAGAGTGTCACATTAAGGTAATTATTGAAATCCTTAGAGATAGTATGAAAGAAGGGCTCTTTGGGTGTGGTTTAACTTACTCTCCCATCACTGGTTCTGATGGGAATATTGAATATCTTGCTTATTTTTCAAAAGTTTGCTCTGATTTAGTGGATAATGAGACAATTGTCAACGTTGTGAACGAGGCTTGGTCAGTCTTCAGAGGTGAGAAATGATATGCGTCAGGCGATATTGATTATCTTTCTTGTATTACTGCCAATTTGTTTTTTGGCTGAAATCATAGATTTTGTACCAGCGAATTACGATTTTTTCATTATTTTCAAAGACAATGGAACGTATTATCCGAAGATCTCATCGGTTCAGTTTTTCAATTTTCTTCTTGGAGAAAATGGTCTTGGTCTTGAGTATGTCACCAAATCATTACTTGAAAATATAGGTTACAATACGAGAGTCTCTCCAGATATTTTCTATGAAGCCATAAGCAAGAATATACTATTTGCATCAAAAGGTGTGACTCTGGATGTTGGATCGTTTTTCTCTGTTGATTTGAATTATTATGTGGAAGCCTTGAGAAATATCGGAACAGATTCCATACTGGTATTTGAGACCGACAAACCCGAAGAATTTATCAAACTCATAGCGGGTGTGACTAATCTGAAGGTTTCTACCAATGAAAAGACTTGGATACTTCAGGATACCGATGTAGCCATTTTCGCACGATACCACAAAGGTTACATAGTATTGAGTGGTAGTAAGAGCGCTTTAGAAAAAGCAATTGACGTCTATGATAGACCGACTGATCAATTCAGTAACCGTTATCCAGTTAAAGATCTGATAAATCAACCTGCTTGGATCTGTGGTTTTTTCAAGGGTAATTCCTTCAGTACTAACTTGGCTGGTATCGACACCAATTCACTGGATAGCGATTATTTCACTGTCACTGGTATTCCCAATGGAGAGTCTTTAGTCATTGAAGTAAAACAATATCTGAAGAAGAGTACAGATTTGAACAAATATTTATCTAATTCTGCAACGATGAGAAATATGCCTTTTATAGGAAATTTTGCATTTTCAGTAACTGCCAGTGGTCCATCTGATATAGCACAGAGTATTGCATCGTGGTTCCAAGGTGCTCAGGAAGAGGTCAGGAAGATTTATCAGATTATTTCGTCGATACTCGAAGTTAGTACAGGCAGAGTCTATTTGACAGGTGACATTTCCAGTGAGCAAGTGCGGTTTGCTGCTATTTTTAACTTAGCCACAGATTTTGATATGAATCTGATAAAATCCTATGGAGCACGTGATTTTGGTGGAGAATTGAGATTACCCATCTTGAATGGCTTTGTCTCGTTTTTTACGGTTGGCAAGGATCTTATCGTGACAAATATGACAAGAGAAGACTATCAAAAGGCATCGAATCGAAAAAGATTACGAGATGATGCTGCATATCAGTATTTATCGAAGAAATTTCCCGAGAAAGACATGATGAGAATTTATGTAGATTTGGGCAACATCGTTGAATCTATGCTCGGATCCAAAGCACGAGGTAGAGTTTTATTCTCTCAATTCATCGATAGTGGCGTAATCATTTACAGAGTGGAGGTAATGTGAAATGGGATTTGCCATTTTTGATAGAAACAAAATTTTGCTCAAAAGGTATTTCAAGTTTGTCGAGAAAATAAAAGAATCTGAGAAACGTATCTCAAAGATGAGTAATCTTGAGCTCATCAATCTATCACAAGAAATGAAAAAGAACGTGAGTGATGAAAATATCATCGATTGTTTTGCACTTGCAAGAACTGTGGCAAAGAGAGTCTTAGGAATGTATCCTTTTGATGTTCAAGTCGTTGGTGGACTCGCACTTAACGAAGGTAAGGTAGCCGAAATGAAGACTGGTGAAGGGAAGACTCTTGCGGCAACGATGCCTTTGTATTTCAACGCCTTGTCTGGAAAAGGTGTACATCTTGTCACCGTCAATGATTACCTTGCTCGCCGTGACGCACTTTGGATGGGACCGTTGTATCTATTTCTTGGGCTCAGGGTTGGAGTCATAAATCAACTTGGGAAATCATACGAGGTCGTGTGGAAAAACAAGGATGCCTTTGAATCGGCAATAAGTGAAAATCTTTCGGTTTGGCCACAGGATTACACAGATGAGTTTTTGAAAGATCATATGAAAAATCAAAGGGCAGTAGAGGCATTTGCTGTTGATTTGGTTGAAATAGACAGAAAAAAGGCATATGAATGTGATATCACGTATGGTACAAACAATGAATTTGGTTTTGATTATTTACGCGATAATCTGGTTCTTGATCTGAATGATAAGGTTCAAAGAGGACACTTCTACGCGATAATAGACGAAGTCGATAGCATTTTGATCGACGAGGCTCGTACTCCATTGATAATCTCTGGACCATCAAGAGAAGGCGCTTCTATTTATAAACGATTTGCATCGTTGGCAAAAAAGATGATAAAGGACACAGATTTCACCGTTGACGAAAAGGCACGAATGGTCATTTTGACAGAAAAAGGTATCGAGAAAGCTGAAAAATTGATAGGAATCGAAAATTTATATGATCCTTCAAATGTGAACAACGTCTATCACCTGTTGAATGCACTGAAAGCGTTGCATTTGTTCAAGAAAGATGTCGATTATGTCATTATGAACCAAGAAATAATCATAGTGGATGAATTCACAGGCAGACTTTTACCTGGTAGACGTTACAGTGGAGGATTACATCAGGCAATAGAGGCAAAAGAAGGAGTACCAATAAAAGAAGAGTCCATAACTTATGCAACTATAACTTTTCAGAATTACTTCAAAATGTACGAAAAACTCGCCGGAATGACCGGTACTGCCAAAACTGAGGAGGAAGAATTCAAACAGCTCTACGATATGGAAGTAGTAGTAATTCCAACCCATAAACCAATGATAAGAAAAGACCATGATGATCTCATCTATCGAACACAATCTGAAAAATACGCGGCAGTAGTAGCCGATGTTGCTGAAAGGTACAAAAAAGGACAACCTGTTTTGATAGGAACGACATCGATAGAAAAGAGTGAATTGTTGAGTTCGATGCTTAGAAAGATGAATATACCACACCAGGTGTTAAATGCCAAGTATCATGAAAAAGAGGCGCAGATAGTGGCTCTTGCTGGGCAAAAAAATGCAGTTACGATCGCAACAAATATGGCTGGGAGAGGTACAGATATAAAATTGGGTGAAGGAGTCACTGAACTCGGTGGTCTATGTATCATAGGGACAGAACGTCATGAAAGCAGACGTATCGACAATCAATTGAGAGGTCGCTCTGGTAGGCAAGGCGACCCAGGAGAATCAAGATTCTATCTGTCGCTTGAAGATGATTTATTAAGGATATTCGGGAAAGATCAACTCGAAAGAGTGATGAATGTCCTGAAGATCAAACCAGGTGAACCCATTGAACACCCTCTTCTGACGAAGTTAATAGAGACCGTACAAAAGAGGGTAGAGGGAATTAATTTTTCTATAAGGAAGCACTTAATGGAAATGGATACCGTTTTAGACGTGCAGAGAAATTCAATTTACTCTTACAGAGATTGGATTTTGTCAGGTAAGGTGGAACAATATATAGATGAGGCAATCGAAGATTTTGTTGAAAGAAGGATAAGTGACTTTTGTGACGGGTCTGAGTGGGATCTCGAGGGTCTAAAGAACTCACTCTCCATTCTACCAAAAGGTGTGGTGAACTTAGATGGACAGAAGATAGATTCACAAGAGCAATTGAAAGAATTTTTGATAAATTCTTTGAAAGAGTCTTACAAGAGAAAAAAGGAAGAAATAGGAGATGAATACACTCAATTTCTCAAATTCTTGGTATTGCGCATCATAGATGATAACTGGAGACAATATCTTGAAGAGGTAGAGCATGTCAAGGAAGCCGTCAACCTGAGGGCTTATGGTCAGAGAGATCCAATAATAGAGTTCAAAAAAGAAACATACGCGTTATTCGACGAGATGATAGCAAGGGTGAATGAACTTGTTGTCTCCTGGATGCTGAGAGTTGTGAGAGCAGATAAGCAAAAAGCAGAGCAAGAAGCAAAGAAAGATCTTGCAAATCTCCAACTTGTGCACGAAGAGTTCAACATTGTAAACAGATCCGAGAGGAGAAAGTTACAAAAAGATGAGAAAATAAAAAAGAGATTCAAAGTGAAGAGGTGAATCACTGAATGATAGCTTATGAAACTCGTGTGAAAATAGACGAGTTAAAGGAAAAATACAATAATTTTCTAAAACTCATCAATCCAGAAAAAATAAAAGAAGAATTGAAAGAGTTGGAGCATCAAATGTCCGACCCAGACATTTGGAAAGATCAAAGAAAAGCCAGTGAACTTTCACGAAAGATACAACATTTTAAGGACCTTCTCAACGACATGGAGAAAATTAGAAGACATCTGGAGGATATCGATGTTGGTATCGAATTGAGTGAAGAAGACCCACAGATTGCAGAAAATGTCGAGGAACTTGTTAAAAACGTTGAAAGAGATCTACGCCGCTTTCAGTTTGAGTTAATTCTGAACGATCCGCTCGATTCGAGTAATGCTTATCTGACAGTGCATCCCGGTGCTGGTGGAACTGAATCACACGATTGGGCTCAGATGTTACTCAGAATGTACATGAGATGGGCAGAGAGAAAAGGTTTTGAAGTTGAGTTGCTCGATTTTCAACCTGGTGAAGAAGCCGGTGTAAAAAGCGCAACGGTTCTGATAAAGGGTGAATATGCCTATGGTTATCTGAAACACGAAAGAGGCGTACATAGACTTGTGAGAATATCACCATTCGATGCGGCAAAAAGGAGACACACTTCCTTTGCATCTGTGAATGTAATACCCGAGATATCAGACGATATAGAAGTAGAGATTAAACCAGAAGATTTGAGAATAGATACTTTTCGGGCGTCTGGTCATGGTGGTCAATATGTCAACAGGACAGATTCTGCCGTCCGAATAACACATCTCCCAACTGGTATTGTTGTTTCATGTCAGAGTGAAAGATCACAACACCAAAATAAGGCTCAGGCGATGAAGATGCTCAAAGCAAAGTTGTACCAATTGGAATTGTCTAAGAGAAAAGAACAACTTGAAGAGATCCAAGGTGAGCTGAAGGAAATAGCCTGGGGTAACCAGATAAGATCTTATGTTTTGCAGCCTTACACAATGGTAAAAGATCATAGAACGAATGTTGAAACAGGTAATTTTGAAGCAGTTCTCGATGGAGAGCTCGACGATTTCATAGAAGCAGAGCTACTCCATTTTGCCAACCAAGGTATTTAGCGCCTGCTTATTCCATATTTTTTCATTTTATAACAGAAAGTCTTGTAGTTCATCTTGAGGACTGCAGATGCTTTTTTTCTGTTCCAGGAAGTTTTCTGTAGAGCATCATATATGAATTGTTTTTCGATCTTGGCGACCATGCTGTTTACACAGTTTTTCAAATCGATCTGTTCAACATCTGTTGTAATAGTATTGGCTCCCATGAGATGATCGACTATATCGTTTCCAGTTGCGTAGGCATATATTGTTTCGAGCAATTCTTGGGTATTTCCAGGCCAATCGTACGACGTGAACATCCTCAGGGTTTGCTCGTCGGGGAAATGCATCGGCATATTTTTGTATCGACTATGGATCAATGAAAGCGCACGGTCTATCATGTAAGGAATATCTTCTTTTCTCTTCCTCAAAGGTGGGATTTCTATATTCAAATCTTTCTCTAAACGAATCGATGATTCTATCACAACGATTTTTTTACCATCAACTATTGCTTCGTAATTGCCCGTGGAGATTTCCGTGTACTTGCCATCAGATAAAAAATCAACATATGCTTCGACCTTGATACCTTTTTCTGCCACGATCACCAATTTCTCTGGGATGTTGTTTTTTAATTTCTGCAGCTGCCTTAGTGTTGGAAGTATCTTTATTCCTTGAAGTTCTACAGAAGAATTCATTATATCATTGATTTTTCTACACCTCTCTAAAGCTTTCTTGGTCTCGATAAATCTTATGGCTAAGATCAACTCAGAGATACTATCGACGAAAATAGCTTCTGGTTGTTTATCGAGTTTTGGACCATATACAACATCCCAAAACTCCTCAAGGATTTTCTGTACATAATCATCTTCGTCTTCATAATGTTTCACATACATCTTTTCGTTGGTCATTGGAAGAAGTGTTTCATTCGCGATCGCCAGTGGCATGAGAATTTTTATCATGGTATATCACCCAACACACGCAGCTAATGCTATCGACAAGAGCTTTGATTCGGCATTATCAGCCCTGGAAACGACCACTATAGGTGCCTTCGCCCCAACGATGAGGCCGGCTATTTTGCCTCCTGCAAAATAAAGTGCAGATTTTCCCAGAAAATTTCCAGAATGAATATCGGGGACCACTAAAAGATCTGCTTGCCCAGCTACCTCCCCTTTCACATTCTTCACTCTTGCTGCGTTAATATTCAGAGCGTTGTCCAAGCCAAGTGGTCCATCGACAATACAGTTTTTCAGCTCGCCCCTTTGTGCCATTTTTGATATTACCGATGCATCTATAGTCTCAGGCATGTCTTTGTTCACAGTCTCGACCGCACAGATTATTGCTACCTTTGGTTTTTCATAACCAAGTTTATGCATGAGATCTACAGCATTCTTAATTATCGCCACCTTTTCTTCAAGTGTTGGTTTGATAATCATTCCACCATCAGTTATAAAAACAACTCTATCGAGTGTGGGAACTTCAACAACTGCAACATGACTCAAAAGCCCAGAGCTTCTCAGTCCCCATTCTTTATTGAGCACTGCTTTCAACAGCACAGAAGTTTTTACAAGTCCCTTTAAGAGTATGTTTGCCCTATTAGATGAAACTATTTTCACACTTTCTTCTGCCGTTTGTTCTTCGGTCTGTGTATGTACGAATTCCACTTCATTACCTATCCAGTTTCTCTTAGTACCCACAAGAAAAATCTTCTCAACGATTCTCTCTTCGTAAGCCATTCTCGCGGCTTTAACGGCTTCGTCATCTTCACATCCTGCAACGACTATATTCTTTCTACCCGAAGTTTTTGCACGTTCAACGAGTTCTTTTAAAGATTTCATCGTTTACCCCCCAATGTCTTTCACTGCTTTTGCCAGGAAAACAATGGCCATGATGGCATTAAAAACCACGGAATAATCGTCGCCTTTAAAGACGACTGTCCTGGAATCTAATCTTTCCAACCCTGGCATCAATTCGGCTGCATCGGCGAAGGATGTGTCCTTTAATTCTATTTTCATCTCAATTGGTGGCGTGAATTTAACAATAGGTAGTTTACTCTTTTCAATTTGCACAGCGCGTTGAGCGGCTTCCTTTATCTGTCTCATTACAAGTGACTTTGGTTTCATGATAGCAGAGAATCTTCCCGTTGACTCCTTTGTTACAACATATAGGTATTCGCCTTTCAACGATTGTTGCAGTTCTTTTTGTAATGTGTTGTCACCTATTACGAGTGCAAGTGGAACTCCATGATAACCAGCGAAAGCCGCATTTATGATAGCTTCATTCATGCGCTGCCCATTTATCCAGAAATTATGAATGACCGAACTGGAATATGTATGGTCCATAATTCCATATTTTGCGCCAACACCAGCATGATACCCAAGAAAAATGACTCTATCAAAACTTTTATCCAAACCTATCATCATGAAATCTTTTCTTAAAGATCCATGGGCAATTTCAACATTCTCAAATTCTTCTGTTATTTTGTAGTATATGTTGTCTCCTGCAGCGTGTGAGTCAGATATCAAAACATAATCCACTTTTCCACTTTCAAATAATCCTTGAAGCAAAGCCTTTAGATGTTCATAAAGTATCTCAAAAGATTCCTTGCTCTGTCTTGGGGTGACCTCACTCCACATCGATATTCCAGCAAGCCCTTCCATATCAACAGAAACATAGACCTTCATGGCCTTTCCCCCTTTTTCATCTTATACATATTTTTATCGGCGATCTTTAAAACTTCTTCTAAGGTACGTGAACCATCAAAAATCGAAACACCAAAACTCACAGATAATCTTTCATCGAATCCAGTGATCTTTAAATTTTGTATCTTTCTGGATATCCTCTCAGCAATTTGATTGCCTTTATCAACATCAACATATGGAAGCATCAGCAAAAACTCGTCTCCTCCATATCTTACAACAAGATCCATCTTTCTGACACTTTTCAACAAAGATTTTCCAACCTCTCTTAGAACAGCATCACCAATGACATGGCCATAACTGTCGTTGATATGCTTGAAATTGTTCACATCGATCATGACAAAACAAATTTGGCCACCTTTTCTTTCTATAATACCTTGAAACCTTTCAAAATATTCCATGAAATAATACCTTGTATAACAACCTGTGAGAGAATCTTTCATGGCAATTTCTTTGTATCTCAGACGTTGAGTTTCCAACTCATCAAATAGAGATTTCATTTTCATTGCGACAGCTATTTCCCTACCAATCAACTCAAAAAGGGCTAAATGAGATTCTGTAAAAGCCCTGGATCCCAATTTTTGAAAACTTATTGCGCCAACAATCTTACTACCGAGTTTTAGAGGAATACCCACATAACTCCAGATCTTATTGGTTTCTCCTGGCACTATCGCTTTTGGTTTGTAAGGATCCAAACGCACAGTTTTTGTGTTTGGGATGTATGTGAATTCACCTTTGTCTATAACATAATTCGATAAACCAGTATATCCCCTTTTGATTTTTAAACCCGTTATCTCTTTTCCTTGATTTATACCATATTCAATGACAACAAATTCACCATCAACCAATGCAAGATAAAAGGTGTCGATCGGCACAACCTTTCTTGTCTCTTCATAGATTATTCTCCCAATCTTTCGAAGATCGGTTTTTTCTTCACTCAATACATTCATGATCTTTTCTACTAAGGAAAAGTGCAACCCAAAGAGTCTAAGTTGTTTGTATCTTTCCTCTGCTAATCTCTGAGAAGTGATATCTTTGAATACTACTAAGAAATCGTCATATTCGGGTATCACTATTATTTTGTACAATTCATTGTTTATGATAATGTCATCTTGGACGATTGAATTGTTTTTAGAGGCTTTTTGAATCATCTTCTTAATGTTTTCCCATTGTTGTGGATGCATTTGTTCGAATCGGTCAAATTCTGGTTTATTGCAAAAGAGTATCTCGACCTTTTTGTTCACAATCATTACTGGTGAAATTGGCATAGCTTGAAAAAAAGTTGCGGCATGTTCTACAAGGTTTGGGTTTGGTTCTAATAAGAGTATGGTATATATCGAGTTCTTTTGTTGAATCGAAAAAGCCGTTAGAGTCTGCCATATACCACATTTGTCCATCAAAAAATTCAAGGTTGCCGTTGGTTTACTGCGGCTTTCTTCAACCAGTAACTTTATTTTTTCCTTTGTGTTTGTATCTGTGATTGTGAGAAAATTTTTAAAGAGCGGGTTTACCTCATATCCAGTTCCATCTTTGAAAATGGCGCAAGGGATTATATTTCTCCTACAAAACCAGATGAGTATATCTTCCATCAAAACCACCAACCGCCATAGATAATACCATTACTTTGAAATTTAGTGCGTTAAATGATAAGATCTATACGGTGATGATTAGTTGATTTTGGTCGATCCGCAGGACACAATTCCAATCTCTCTTACAGGGCGATGGTGTGCCCTTAATTGTGCACATTGTGGAAAACATTACCTGAGCAATATGAAAACCTTTGAAGAGATGGAAGGATATATTCGAGAAGGCCATCATTCTTTTTTGATCAGTGGCGGTTTAAATGGTGTTGGAGAGATACCTTACACCGATGCACTTCTCAAAAAACTTGGATTTTTGAAGCGAAAATATGATCTTCAGTACAACTTTCACATTGGTTTTCCATTGAATTTTGTTCATGACTTTAGAGATATCGCAGATGTTGTCAGTTTTGATTTTTTCTCCGATTCAGAGACAATGAAAAAAATCTACGGTATTGATAGAGATCCACTCCAACAGATTGAAGTAATGAGATCTCTGGGAGCTTTTTCAGTTCCTCATATAACAATAGGAATAGATTGTGGAAAAATAACACATGAATACAAATCGATTGAAATACTCAGTAGATACTTTGATTCAATTGTTCTGAATGTCTTCATACCAACTTTTGGCACAACCTACGAATCTTGTAATCCTCCACCTGTTGATGAAGTCACAGCCATCTTTGAATATGCAAAGAAGCTTTTCAAAGTAGTTGCTCTTGGTTGTATGCAACCAAGAGGTTCTTACAGATCCATCTTACAAGGTGAACTTGAGGATATCGTGGATGTCATCGTGAAACCTGTGAATAAATCTGGCGATCATTTTAGAGGTTGTTGCGCATTTTTGTTAAAACAAATCTCTCAGGGGGTGATGAAATATGTATGATAAAGAGTTTTTGAATAGCCTTTCAAAAAAGGTAAAAGAGTGGGAAGAACAACTCCAAGCAGAATTGAAGAAGTTTCCTGAAAGATCAGAGAGATTTGGATCAAGATCTGGTATAGAGATCAGAAGAGTTTATACACCGCTTGATCTTCAAAATACCGATTATTTAAATGATCTTGGAATGCCTGGAGAATATCCTTTCACAAGAGGCGTGCAAAGAACAATGTACCGTGGAAGATTTTGGACTATGCGCCAGTATGCTGGTTTTGGTACGGCAGAGGAAACGAATAAAAGATTCAAATACCTCTTGCAACAAGGGCAGACAGGTCTGTCAGTGGCATTTGATTTACCAACTCAAATGGGATATGATTCAGACCACCCACTTGCACAAGGGGAAGTTGGTCGTGTAGGTGTTGCCGTTGATTCTTTGAGAGATATAGAAATTCTTTTTGATAGCATTCCCTTAAAAGATGTGAGCACTTCAATGACAATAAACTCAACAGCCGCTATTTTACTTGGTATGTATGCTGTCACTGCGCAAAAGCAAGGTGCCAACATTGGCGAACTCAGGGGAACCATACAAAACGACGTTCTAAAAGAATATATTGCAAGAGGAACATACATCTTTCCCCCTCAACCTTCGATGAAGATCATAACCGATATCTTTGAATTCTGCTCAAAAAATATGCCAAAATGGAATACGATAAGCATCAGCGGTTATCACATACGTGAAGCTGGTGCAAATGCCGTTCAGGAACTCGCTTTTACCTTTTGTGATGGTATAGCTTATGTTGATGCGGCGATCAAATCTGGACTCGATCCCAATGTTTTTGGTAAGCAACTATCATTTTTCTTTGCGGCACACAACAATTTTCTGGAAGAGATCGCAAAATTCAGAGCTGCACGCAGAATTTGGGCAAGGATCATGAAAGAGAGATTCAAGGTTACCAACCCGGAGGCACTCAAATTGAGGTTTCATACCCAAACGGGTGGTTCTACATTGACTGCACAGCAACCACTCAACAACATCGTTCGTGTTGCTTTGCAAGCCTTAGCCGCTGTCCTTGGTGGTACTCAATCGCTGCACACAAATTCATTCGACGAAGCCTTGGGATTACCAACGGAAGAGTCGGTACAGGTTGCGTTGAGAACGCAACAGATAATCGCATATGAATCTGGCGTAGCTGACACAGTTGATCCCCTTGCTGGATCATTTGTGATCGAAACTTTGACCAACGAGATAGAAAATAGAGTATGGGAATACATAGAAAAAGTGGATTCGTTGGGTGGTATGGTTAGGGCAATTGAAACAGGATATGTTCAAAAGGAAATTCACAACAGTGCCTATGAGCAACAACTCGCCGTTGAGAAGAAAGAACAAATCGTGGTTGGTGTGAATGCGTTTCAGACAGATCAAGAACACCAGTTGAAAAACATCTTAAAGGTCGATCCATCTGTCGAAGAAAGGCAAGTAATCGCTTTGAAAAAACTCAGAAAAGAGCGAGATAATGATGCTGTTCGAAGCGCATTGAAAAACCTTAAGCAAGCCGCGAAAAATGGTGAGAATATAGTACCATATGTATTCGATGCAGTCAGTGTGTATGCAACGCTGGGCGAGATCACAGACACCCTAAGAGATGTTTTCGGTGAGTATACCGAATCCATGATTTTGTGAGCGAGGTGGAATAAATGAGAATCTTTAGAATTCTTATTGCTAAACCTGGTCTTGATGGTCATGATCGTGGTGCAAAGGTCGTGGCGCATGCCTTGCGCGATGCTGGTTTTGAGGTGATTTACACTGGTCTTCGTCAGACACCTGAACAGATAGTTAGAACTGCTCTACAGGAAGATGTCGATTTGATAGGTCTTTCGATATTATCTGGAGCACATTTACAGCTTTCAAAAAAGGTTATTGATTTGATGAAAAAAGAAGGAATAGAGCATATACCGGTTTTCGTTGGAGGAATCATCCCACCCGATGATGTACCACAACTCCTTCAAATGGGAGTAAAAAGAGTCTTTGGACCTGGTACGCCATTGTCAAAGATCGTAGAAGAAGTCAAATCCATCTTGCAAGAGGGAGTGGCAAGTACAGGTGGATCATAAGACACTTGCAAAGTTGATCACCCAGATAGAGAACAACCCCGAGTTGGCACCAGAAATCGTTGGACGTTTTCCTGAACATCAGTCAAAAGTAATAGGTTTCACCGGGAGTCCTGGTGTTGGGAAGAGTAGCCTTATCGATCGAGTTATCAGATGGATCAGAAACAAAGATCTGTCAGTTGCCGTGGTTGCCATTGATCCATCCAGTCCTTTTAGTAAGGGTGCGTTCTTAGGTGATCGCATAAGAATGAGAGATCATTTCGTCGATGAAAAAGTTTTCATCAGGAGTATGGCGTCTCGTGGGGCTCTCGGCGGACTTTGCGACGCGGTATTTGATGTGGTAAACCTGTTAGAAGCAAGTGGATTTGATTATGTATTAGTCGAAACAGTTGGAGTTGGACAATCTGAGGTGGAGATTTCTAATCTGGCCGATCTCACTGTTTTGGTATTATCACCAGGTCTCGGAGACGATGTTCAGATGTTAAAAGCTGGTGTAATGGAGATAGCAGATCTTTATGTGGTGAACAAGAGTGACCTACCGGAAAGCGATACTCTCTACACTCAACTCCTTGCCTTTATTTCACTCGCTGGTAAGAGTGAAGAGCAGTTATGTAAAACAAGTTCGCATACACTCGATGGGGTACAAGAGCTTGTTGAGAAAATAGAGAAATTGTGGCAATTCTTTCATGACAACGGGACGTTGAGACATAGAAGAAAGAAAAGAACCCAACACCATGCCGAGCACATTCTAAGAAAGATGATACAACAAGTTATGTACTCAATTGGGGATTATCAGGTAGAAGACCCATACGAATTTGTGGAATTGGCGCTGTCGAAGTTATGCAAAATTCACTCAAAAAATGGTCAGGGGGGAGGGATTTGAACCCTCGACCTCCGGACCCCGATTCCGGCGTTCTTCCTTCTGAACTACCCCCTGACTCACTTTACATTAAGATAATACCACACCTCAAATTCACTTCCAAGATAGTATTTCAATATCGAGTTCTATGGTAAAATTTCAAAAGGGTGAGGATTTTTGATTGCCGCTGTTGGTGTATTACCTCAAGAAATCATGCCTCTTGTTGATGGGTTAACACATAGATTGGAAAATGCTGAATTGATTAGAAGACCTGTGATCAGAGGTGTGATTGGAAGTAACGAGATCATAATAACAAGCGGTTGCGTTGGAAAGATAGAGACTGCAGCGTTAATTCAAAGTTTGATAGATCATTACAAGGTAGATGCCATCGTTGTTCTTGGCGCTGCTGGAGCATTGAGAAATGATCTTTCAATTGGCTCAATTGTGGCTGGTTCTGGATATATTGAATATGATTTCACTCCAAGAGTAAATTTGGATTTAATCTTAGAACCACGTCAAAGTTGTTTTTCAGATTTTCTCGAGAAAAATGATTTCATCTCTGGATTGATTGCCTCTGGAGATAGATTCATCACAACAGATGTAGAGGCAAAGAAAATCTTTGAATCAACATCTGCACTGTGTGTGGATATGGATTCTGCAGCGGCGGCAAAGGTGTGTATTGAAAACGATGTAGAATTCTTGTCGCTGAAAGTAATTGTCGATATCGCCGGATCGAGGGCTATTGAGCAATATATAGAGAATCATCAAAAATTTGGAAGTAAACCTGCAATTACTCTTTTGGAATATCTTTCAAATAATCGATTCATATGTGGGGGAGAAAGATGAGCAATATCCCAGAAGAAGTTAAAAAAAGGGTGGAAGAACTGCGAGAGCAGATAGAATATCACAACTACAGATATTACGTCCTGGCTGATCCTGTGATAAGTGATGAAGAATACGACAGATTAATGAAAGAACTCATTGATTTAGAAAAGACATATCCTGAATTGGTAACACCAGATTCACCAACTCAGAGAATAGGTGACAAAGTTTTAGATGAATTCAGAACCGTTCAACATTCAGAGCCTATGTTGAGCCTGGATAATACCTATGACGAAACTCAAATAAGAGAATTCGATGATCGTGTAAAAAGAGCGCTTGAACTACAGGTTGTTGAATATGTTGCTGAATTGAAGATAGATGGAGTTTCAGTTGCGCTGAGATATGAAAAAGGCAAGTTTGTTTTAGGATTGACAAGGGGAGACGGAACGCGAGGCGAGGACATAACAGAAAATTTGAAGAGAGTTCACAGCATTCCTTTGAGATTGAGAGAGCCAATTGATATCGAAGTACGTGGAGAAATCTATATGCCAGTTCAAGAATTTGAAAGACTCAATAACGAGAGATTGGATCTTGGAGAACCACTTTTCGCAAATCCCCGAAACGCAACAGCGGGGACTATTAGACAGCTCGATACGAGTGTCACGAGAAGAAGACATCTTGATTCATTCATATACTATGTTCTGAACCCGGAAAAATACAATCTCAAAACCCAATGGGATGCTCTCAATTGGCTAAAAAATCTGGGTTTCAAAGTGAATCCAGATTCAAAACTTTGCAAAAACATAGACCAGGTTATCGAATATTGGAGTGAGTGGACACATAGAAAAGATGACCTATCATATTGGGTTGATGGTGTGGTTGTGAAGGTGAATCAGTTTGAGTTGCAAAGGATGCTTGGAACGACAGCCAAGGCACCAAGATGGGCAATAGCCTTTAAATTCCCATCTCAAAAGGTGGAGACGAAAATATTGGATATAACCGTTCAAGTTGGCCGAACCGGTGTTTTAACTCCTGTTGCAGAACTCGAACCCGTCCAACTTGCGGGAACTGTGGTTAAAAGGGCTTCACTACATAATTTTGACTATATCGAAGAAAAAGATATCAGGATCGGTGACTGGGTTTATATAGAAAAGGCTGGTGGAATAATTCCTCAGGTTCTCTATGTAGACACAAATAAACGAACTGGTCAAGAGAAAAAGATAAAGATACCTGAAAGCTGTCCTATATGTTCTGGGAAGGTGGGAAAGTTAAACTCAGACGATGTTGCACTCAGATGTCTTAACCCACATTGCCCAGCAAAATTGAAGAGATCTCTTGAAACTTTTGCAGCTCGAAACGCACTTGATATCAAGGGGTTAGGAGAAAAGATTATAGAAAGATTGGTTGATTCTGGTTTAGTAAAGGACCTTGCAGACATATTTTACTTAACTCCTTTTGAGCTTACGCAACTTGGTTCTGGAATAGGTCATAAAACAATTGCCAATCTCCTATCACAGATAGAACAATCGAAAAATGCACCTTTGCATAAGGTCATCACAGGACTTGGTATACCTATGGTTGGCGAAAAGACGGCTCGAATCTTGTCTGAGAACATGAGAAGCATTGAAAAAATCATGAATGCAACTGTTGATGAATTAACCCAGATACCTGGTATAGGACCTGAAGTAGCCAGAAGTATAAGGGAATATTTTGACGATGATAAAACAAAAGAATTAATCAAAAAATTACAGAAAGCAGGACTGAGACTTCAGGAAGATCAAAGACAACACGAACAAGTACTTGCCGGATTGACCTTTGCAATTACGGGTGTCTTGAAGAATTTCTCAAGAAATCAAATAGAAAATCTCATACATTCACTAAGTGGGAAGGTTACCGATAGTGTAACAAAAAACACCGACTATCTCATAGTCGGTGAGAATCCAGGCTCCAAGTTGGATAAAGCAAAAAGCATAGGAATAAAAATCATAACTGAATCAGAATTTCTCGAGCTTATAAAGTTTAAAGCTAAAAGTCCCCAACAGCAAAAGTTATTCTAAAACCACCCAAATTCATTAACGCAGATGGTAAACTCTGTGTCCAAGAAAGATTTAGGATATAGCCTATTTTTATACTCACCTTTGGAGATTGACCAAGGTTGAATTTCACAGAAGGTTGCAAAAGAACCCCCATCGATTCAAGTTCCAAAGGTGGTATGACAAAGGTCAACTGTTTGTTGGTGTCGGTATAAAAACCAAGAAGGGTCTTTTGAGCAAGAAGCTCGAAACCCAACAAATTCATTTGATGAGATGCCTTGAGATAAAAATCGAGATTTCCCCTTTTTATAAATCTTGAACCATTGTCTTGTTCAGAGAGAATAGAAGGCATCAATCCCAATTCCAAATGTGAATTATCTTTCTCGACATACACACCGCCCATTAGATAACCAGATTGGGAAAATGGATCTATAGCCATCTCTACCCTGGATCCAATCTCCCAGAGTGGATAACTGAAACTGAAACCACTATACCTGTAACCCACAAAGACTTCAAAACCATTCATCGGAAAGTGCAATGCAACACCATCATTTGTATCAAAGGTCAAATACGAACCAAAGCTTAACATCGAAAAAAACAAGATCAATATCAAACCGAGTTTTCTCATGTTTACCACTCCACCAAGACTTTGTAAAGGAGTTGTGCATAAATTCGAGTCATCAAAACAAGATCGTCAAGTGCTATTCTCTCATCTGGCTGATGTTCGGTCTCAGGCCTGCCTGGTAGCAATGGCCCAAAGGCAACACCGCATGGGACGGCTCTCGCATAAGTTCCCCCACCTGTGGTCAATAACTGAGCTTTTTCCCCGGTAACATCGGTATAGACTTCACTCAACATCTTGATTAATTCACTATCTGGTGAAACAAACAAAGGTGCATGGTGATTCCTTGGTTCTACTTGTAAAGGCTTCAAAGCCTCTATCACTTGTTTGGAAAGCATTGGTTCTGAATAATAGATTGGATAACGTATGTTAATAACAGCCGTTATCTTGTCATTGTCAAGATCAACTGTACCAAGATTGAGTGTCAACGGACCGGCTATACAATCTGTACCAGAAATTCTCAGTGAATTACCATCGGTTTCATAACCAATCCTTGTAAAGATAGTTCTTATGAATGTCTCGATACCTTCGTCATTGATTTCCATTGTCCTTAAAAAGTCAAATAGAGCAGCAGCCGCATTGATACCATGTTCAGGTTTAGAACCATGAGCCGATTTGCCTTTTACCTCAATTTTCAACTCGTCACCATTCACTTGCCAAGAAATCTTCGCGCCATTTTTTGGCTTGAATTCTTCCAAATCTTTGAGAATCTGATCTTTGAAGGACTTCATGATAACTACTGCTCTTTGCGGTACGACATTTGAAGCCTCTCCGGCTTTTAGATGGACGATATCGACACCAGATTTCTTTGATTTTTTGAGAGAAGAGCTTATTTTATAGTTTATAATGCCTTTCTCGGCATAGATTATCGGAAAGTTTGCATCTGGTGTTACTGCATAGACTGGAGCTTCTTCTTTCTGAAAGTAATACCTGATACCATCCCAACCAGATTCCTCATCGGTTCCAAGTATTATTCGTACACGATTTTTCACATCATATCCTGCATCCTTCACGGCTTTGAGTGCAAAGATGGCTGCAATTGTCGGACCTTTGTCATCTGATGCGCCTCTCCCCCACAAATAACCATCTCTGATCAATCCCGAATAAGGATCTACCGACCAACCATCGCCCTCTGGTACGACATCCAGATGGCCTAAGACTGCGAATAACTTCCCCCCTCTACCGTACTCTATGTGTCCACCATAACCATCCACGTTCTTGACTTGGAAACCAAGTCTCTTACCAAGATCAAGAGCGTACTCAAGAGCCTTTGCAATACCTTCTCCAAAAGGTTTATCAACACCTGCTGGTTCAGATTTGACGGACTTGATTTTTATGAGATTCGATATCTCTTGGAACATTTGTTGACTGTTTGCAAAAACAATGTCATCGATTTTCTTGTTCACAGACTCACCTCCACTAATAAAATGATACAATAATCGAGGGGTATTATTGAAGTGAAATGCCTTATAGTAATTGTAATATCACTTTCTATGGCTTTGATTGGTTTTGGCAATATCCTCTATACCGATGATTTTTGTTATACACTTGACACTATCCACGCAGTTTTGATGTGGTCAGAAAACAATTTGAGTTTTACCATCTCTCCTTCGGCGAATTTTTCGATTCGTATCGATGATGAACGAGTTGCTTTGTTAACCAGAATTTTGAAATATTCAAGACTTGAGTTGACAACCAAAATCTCAAAGGACGAGATCGGATTTTATATTCAAGATAGAAAACCATTTCTCGCATTTAATCACTTCACAATTGGATTCGATATGGCTCAGTACAAGAGTATTGTTTTCTCAACTATTGTGGAGAGTTATGGAATATTACCTGATCAATATGTCAATCTTGGTGCTTCGCTGAGAATATACGAAAATGGTGAAAGGCTTTTGAAACTCCTTGCACACATTCGATTATGGCAATTTGGTATGATTGCTTCTATGAATTATGGAGGTGATACTCTTTGCGGTGTTTCTTTCTATTTTTCATTTTAACTATCTTCTTCTCTCAATGTTTATCTTTCCAAATAGTTTTCACAAGTGATCTACATGAAACTCTAAATGTGGATGGATTTGGACCTGCTGGTCTTATCGAGTGGTTATCGGGTATAGATAGAGATAAGACCTTGGTTTTAGACGGTGGAGATCTTTTTGACTCAAAGATTCAGTTACCTTTTGTGGGTGATAGGAGATCATCAGTTCTGGAATACGTAAAGAAAGTTGGATACGATGCCATGGTTTTGGGTAATCACGAATATTATTTTTCTCATAAATGGTTGCAAGAATATAAGAAGATCAACAAATCATTGATTGGAGCAAATGTTCAAGACCTTGAACCGTTTCGCATATTTGATATCGACGGCGTGAAAATCGCAGTCATAGGTTTGACAACGATACAGCACCTTGCCAACCGTGTTGAGTATCACAACGATTTGCCAAAAGATCCTTTCGAGTCACTGAGAAAGGTTCTTGAGACTCTCCCAAAAGTTGATTACATCATCTGCTTGAACCATCTGCAACATGAAAGTGATATAAAAATTCTTGAATCTTTTCCAAAGATCGACTTGATTCTGAGCGGTCATGATCATCGTGGACCTGAACTCAAAAAGATTCAAAATAGTTATCTTTTTGAGGCGGCTTCTCATGCTGAATCGATCTATCTCATAGACGTTGATCCAATAAAGAAAAATGTTACGTACGAAAAACTCAAATTACCAACTAATTATATCCTTAGAGACAATACAGTCGGCACACTTTTGCTTGCTGGCGTGCTCATCGGTATTTTTTCAATACTCTGGGTATTTTTCTAACCCAAGATTAGGTCAAGGACAGACATACACGTGAAACCAACCAAGACCCAGTAAGTGGTTAGTCTTTCTTTACCTTTCAAATGAGTCTCCGGTATGATCTCATCACTTATCACAAAAACCATTGCTCCAGCCGCAAGAGCCATTAGGTATGGCATTAAGAGAGATGAAAAACGAGTGATGATAGCTCCAATTGCTCCTCCGACTATTTCTACCAAACCTGTCAGAAAACTCACTGCAAAGGCTTTCATTGGGCTGTATTTTGCGTTTATAAGCGACGCTGCGACTGCCGCGCCTTCTGGGATGTTTTGAATACCTATCGCCATTGCCACTGAAAAAGCATGGGGAGTGAACCCAGAGACACCAACTGCCATACCTTCTGGAAAATTGTGTATCGTTATCGCTATCACAAATAGCCATATACCCTTGAGTCTACGAGATTCAAGTCCTTCATGACCTTTCATAAAATGCTCATGTGGAACGAACTTATCAATCAAATCTACCATGAGACCACCGAGCATGAATCCAACTGCAAACTTGATGGGTCCACCCAATTCCATTGATGGAATAACCAAACTAAAGGCACTCGCGGCAAGCATTACACCCGCCGCGAAACCGAGTGAGCTATCTATAAACTTCTCACTCGCCGCCTTCTTGATGAAAAGAAAGGGTAAGGCACCTAAGCCTGTCGCCATACCGGCAACTGCGCTGTAGAGAATACCCCTTGACAGTCCATTCATGATTCAATCTTTGAGACAGCTTTTTTCAAAGCTTCCAAAGGAGCCTTTATACAGTCAAAGCCTTTATCATAAAATTCCATTTCTTGTCTAACGTGTTCCTCATTCAATGTTTTGACAAAGTCGATATGCTTTCCATTTGCCAGTCTGCACACGGCCTCGGCTGAGGCTATCACCCTTGGGCAACCAGAAGCCTTGAATGCGATATCTTTTATTTGGTAGTTTTCGATCTTCAAAAATATCCTGACTCTATCTCCATGGTCTGGATACACGACTTCTGCAGTATGTGTGTAATCTATTTCCTGAGCATATCTTGGATGCATGAACAATTCCTTGAATCTCTCTGAATACGCCATCAGATACCCCTCAAATTCTTCGCAATCGTTTCACTTCTTCGCACAATACTTGGATAAAATACTCTATCTCATCTTCAGTATTATCATATCCAAGTGTTATTCTAATCGCTCCATCAATCATCCAATCGTCTAAATCCATTGACTCAAGTACATGAGATCTAACCATTTTATGATGTGAAGAACACGCAGAAGCCGTCGAAACAGATATATCACGCATATCAAGTGCTGTTGCCAGTGTTTCACCGTGAATACCTTTAAAAGAGATATTTATATGAGAAAAGATAGTCCTATCACCATTTATATGGTAATCAGAAAGCTGTGATACTGCATCGATGATCTTTTTTTTCAAAGATTGGATTTTCTTGGACCACTCTGAATAGTTTTTCTCAATCACATTCAGTGCGACAGCCATTCCGTGTGCACCAGGGACATTTTCTGTACCACTTCTCAAACCTTTTTCATGACCTCCGCCGTAGATGATCGGGTCTAATTTTACAGATCTGTTCACGTATAGAAAGCCACAACCTTTTGGCGCATAAAATTTATGACCAGATGCCGAGAGCATATCGACGAGTGATCCATCTATCTTCAGTTTTCCAATTGCTTGTACTGCATCACTGTGCAGAACTATTCCATATTTTCTTGCTATCTTTGAGATCTCTTCAATTGGCTGAATCACACCCGTTTCATTGTTGACCCACATTATAGATGCAAGGACGGTATCTTTTCTAATAGCCTTTTCAAAATCATCTGGTGTGATATACCCTTCAAAAGTTGGTTTTAGGTATGTGACACGATAACCGTGTTTTTCCAGTTCTCTTGCCACTTGTAAGACTGCTGGATGTTCTATCTGAGTTGTAATGATATGGCCGCCATTTGGAAAGTTCGCTCTCAGGAAACCCATGATAGCTATGTTATCTGACTCGGTCCCGCCAGATGTAAAGAAAATCTCTTCGGGTGAAACATTTATGTGGTTTGCGATGGTTGTTCTGGCTTGTTCATAGATTTGTTTTGCCTGTTGACCATGGGAATGTAAACTCGAGGCATTGCCAAAGTTCTCAGTTAAAACTTTTACAACTTCTTGGGCTACTTCTTCAAAGACTGGTGTTGTTGCCGCATGGTCAAGATATACTCTCATCTTTTACACTCCTTGATGTTGATTCTTCATATGTCTTTATTGCCTTTCTGAGAGTATCAACAGCAAGGTTACTGCAGTGATATTTTACTTGTGGTAAGCCACCGAGTTTCTCCACTATCTCCTTCCATGTTATTTGCTTTGCTTCTTCAAGAGAAAGCCCCTTGACAACCTCGGTCATCATGGAGGCAGTGGCAATATTCGCCGCGCAACCGTAAGACTCGAATTTTATATCTGCAATGCGATCGTCCTCGATCTTCAGATAGACGGTCATCATATCACCGCAGGCTATGCTACCTTCAGTTGCTTGAGCATCTGCATCTTCTATTTTACCCAGGTTTCTTGGGTTTTTGAAATGATCCATCACCAACTCAGTGTATTTCAGCACTTAATCACCTCCCAGCCTTAATAGGGCTGATCTTTCTGAGCCACGAGACAACTGACTTCAGTTTTTCTACTGTGTAATCTATCTGTTCTTTTGTTGTGAATCTATCAAAGGTGAATCTGATCGACCCATGCGCTCTCTCATGGTCACCACCGATGGCGAGGATTGCGTAATTTGGTTCCAATTTTTCTGAAGCACAAGCTGAGCCAGTTGCAACTTCCACTCCTTCCATACTCAAAGCCAAGCTTATGGCTTCGCCTTCTATGAATTTAAAACTGAAGTTGACATTATAAGGTGTTCTGCGATCGTCTCTTGGTCCATTCAGAATCACATGATCTATCTCCGATTCTACTCTGTCTATGAAATATCTCTGCAGTGTTCTGAGATTTTCAAAAGTTGAATCCATATTTTGAATGGCGATTTCCGCAGCTTTTTTCATTCCCATTATTGCAGGGACATTTTCTCCACCAGGTCTTCTCTTGTCGAAAGACTCTGCACCATACATTATGGGCGTAATCTTTACTCCTTTTTTCATGTACAAAAACCCAACACCTTTTGGTGCGTGAAATTTATGGCCACTCACACTCATCAGATCGATTTTCATCTTTTTCACATCGACTGGAAATTTTGCATACATCTCAGCGGCATCGGTGTGAAAATATATCTTGTGATCTTGTTGGCTCAAGAGCTTTCCAATTTCTTCGAGTGGCATAATCGATCCAACAAAATGACCTATAGCTATAACACTCACCAATATCGTAGATGGTTTGATCGCTTTTTGTAATTCATCTAACTTTATAAATCCTTCATTATCAACGGGTATTGTAGTAACTTCAAAACCTTCTTCTTTTAGGTGAGACACTATACTCATAACTGAACCGTGCTCTAACGCCGAGACAATTATGTGATTACCTTTATTTTTGTTTGCTCGAGCAACACCGAGAATGGCTAAATTGTTTGATTCTGTTGCGCCTGAGGTGAATATTATTTCTTCTGCAGAATCTGCATTTATCGATTTGGCGAAAAATTCTCTTGCGTTCACTATATCATCGTAGACTTCTTGCGCAGATTGATAAAGGCCATCTGGTCTTGCGAATTTGTCGGTCATGTAATCTAAAACTACCTGTGCAACCTCGGGTATTATTCTCGTAGTTCTGCAGTTATCGAGAAAAACTCTCATCGAACACCTCCTACAGGTAAGTTATAACCCTCAGAATAATTCGAGCCATTTTTTCTCCAGTCTTTTCAGCTATTTCAAGGACTTCCTCTGCACTCAAAGGTTTCAGATCTTCAGGTACGGCTCTATCTGTTATAGCAGAGAGACCGAGTACCTTTATACCGGCATGTCTTGCGACTATTACTTCTGGGACCGTTGACATACCAACGGCATCGGCACCGAGATTTCTGAACATCTTTAATTCCGCTGGTGTTTCGAAATTTGGACCTGTTACTGCCACATAGACACCCTCGTAAACATCTATCTTTTCTTCTCGAGCTGCTCTTTTTGCGAGTTTGATCAGCTCTTTGTCGTACGGCTCACTCATATCTGGAAATCGAGGTCCCCATTCTTCAACATTCGGTCCTATCAATGGGTTATCACCCATGAAATTTATATGATCCGTTATGATCATTGGCTTTCCAACATCAAAAACTGGATTCAATCCCCCCGATGCATTTGTCACAAACAGATATTTCACACCGAGTAGTTGCATAACCCTAATGGGAAATGTCACTTCTTGCATGGAATATCCCTCATAATAATGGAATCTCCCATTCATTAGAACAACATCTTTGTTATTCAACTTCCCAAAGATGAGTTCACCCTTATGTCCAGGTGCTGTAGATATTGGAAAACCTGGTATATCTGAGTAATGAAACTTCTTTGGTTCTTGCAATACATCAGCGATTTTCCCAAGACCCGAGCCAAGAATTATGCCAATCTGAGGAGCTACACCACTCTTCTGTTTCAAAAAATCAACGGCGCTTTTCACCTTTTCCACATATTGATTCATCCTCACACCCCCTGATTTTTCACATTATCCTATAAGACCCTTTATTATTAATTCAGTTGCTTCTTCCTCACTTAATCCCTTTGCCATCAACGTTTGAAGTTGATTTGCATTGACACGACCTATGGAAGCCTCATGGGTTAATTCCGCTAACTCATTCAGCACCTTCAAAACAGGGACAGTGCTCACATCGACTCCTTCACCTTTTGTTATCTCTTCACATTTTACATGACCTTTTGAATAATCCCCAATTCCATAAGCCTCATTCACAACTCTAACCTTGGACTGATCTAACGCAACAACAACTGTCTTTGCGATGCCATTGGCATGAGAACCAATTAAATCGAGTTTTTCTCTTATCAAAACTTCATCTGACTTACTTGCCTTTATCTTTGCCGATAGATCTGCCACGGCGTTTTTTTGAACTTCAGCCGATGCGTCAAGACGCAATTTACCAATCCTTGTTTTGGTCAATGTAAAGTTGTTCACAAAGAGTCCATTTTCTTCTACGATAACCCTCGTGGTTGTGTTTAAAGTTATTGAACCTGTATTAGAGTGATAATGCTCATCGGCATAGTACATCTTTGCATTTTTTCCTACATGGACTAATGCCAATGCATCATGGGTGAATTCCTCTACCCATGGAAATGTACAATGAGCCACGAATCTCACCTGTGAATTATCTCCAACCTCTATTTCAAAGATAACACGTTGGAGACCTCTTTTTTCAACAAATCCCGTACAGATATGCACAGGAGTATGAATCACTGTGTTCTTCTCTATCAATATCTTTGCCTTAACTCCATTGTCGATTTTTTCTGGAAAGATTCGTATACCTTCAAGCCCATTGAGACCTATTACTCTATCTCCACTTATTATCAGAGAGGCTACTCTTCTGTCCAAAAACTTAGAAACATCTCCACCGGCTTTTTCATAAGCCTTTTTCAGTAATTCAAATTCTCTTTTTTGATCAATTGTACTTATCATATTCTCACTTCCTCAGTGGTAGGAATGTTTGCATGTGAACAACTATCGCATTTGTTTTTATAATACTCTATGATCTTATCGGGCGAGCCTTGAGCGAGAATAGAGCCGTTGCACAGTAGGTAGGCTTCTTGCGATATCTTTGCGATTTCCTCTCTGTGTGTGATGACAATAACCGTTCCTTTGTTTTTTACAATGTATTCAATCACTTTCTCGATCATCGACAAAGACATTATGTCAATACCAGAATCAGGTTCGTCCAAGATTGCATAGCGTGGATTCAGAAGTAAAACAGAAGCGAGTTCAACTCTTTTTCTTTCCCCCCCACTCAGAAGTCCATCGACCATCCTGTGCTTGTAAAGTTCTGGTGATAATCCCACAAGATCAAGAGCAAAATCGATTTGATCATTCGAGATTTTCAATTTTCCACCGAGTGTCAAATACTGTTCCACAGTCAGCCCTTGAAATCTGACTGGTTCTTGCCACAATAGTGTCAAACCCTTTTTGGCTTTGTCTGTTATAGAAAGATTGGTTATATCTTCACCATCGAGTAAAATCTTACCTGTTGATGGTTTATAATCATTTATTCCCATTATGAGATATGCAAGAGACGATTTCCCCGCACCATTAGTCCCAAGAATGGTGTATACCTTACCCTTTTGGAAAACTATATTTACGTTTTTCAAGATATACCTGTTGTTTCTGATAAAACTTATATTCTCTAAAATAAGCAACCGCACCATCTCCTCAATTTAAATTGTACATGGTGCGGTTTACATTTATATTAGACTTTTTAAGTCTAAATTGTTTCAAAGGTCAATCTAAGATGATAAATGGACCTTCCTGTTTGAAATCACCTCTGAACTTTTCTTCATTTAATGATAAATGAGAATCCAAGTCATAATACGTGAACGCACCTGTACCGGCAGCCAAATGGATACTCTGTCTGATCCCAAGGCTGCTCTCACCCATACAACCAATCATCAATTTTATATTTGCCGCTTGGGCTATTTGTATGATCGCCAGGGCATCGCTCAGCCCTGATTTCATGAGTTTGATATTTATTACATCTACTGCCTCTTCTTTTATAACATTCAATGCGTCGTATTTTGTGAAAACACTTTCATCGGCTGCCACTGGATACGGACTGTTCCATCTGACAAATTTCAGCCCATCGATATCGTACCTGAAAACAGGTTGCTCGAAGACATCGACGTTAACAGATTCATGATAGAGCGCTTGAATAAACTCCACGGCTTCCTTTGGTGAAAATCCTTGATTGGCGTCGACTACAAAACTCGCGTCTGGTGCGATTTCTTTGGATCTAACAACTCTCTCTATATCTGTTTTGACGTCTCTACCAACCTTTATTTTTATCTTTTTGAAGCCTTCTTTGTAAATTCTTTCAACCTTAGCTAATGTGGTCTTCAGATCTTCTATACCAACTGTTTTGTCGGTCTCAAGTCTATCCTTAGCACCACCGAAGAATTGATATGGTTTTATCCTGTATCTTTTGCAAAATGCATCTATTATGGCAAATTCAACCGCTGCTTTGATCGCTGGTGTCGCTCTTAGATTTTGAAGTGAATTGAACAGGATATGATATTTTTCAACATCTTTTCCCACTAAGATATCCTTTACCGTGGATTCCATTTTTTCAAGCATCTGAGGCGTCTCACCAGAAATGACAAACAACGCCGAAGCCTCACCCCAACCCTCCGTACCATCTTCGAGCCTCACACAAACTTCGACATTTTCCTGTTCCTCGTGAGTGCCAAGCGAAATTGTGAATGGTTCAAAGTACTGGTAAAAAACCCTTTTAAAAGAAATCGACTTGATTTTCACAAAGCCACCTCCAGTTTTGATATGATTTTTGAAAGTTGTTTTTCATCAAAAGGATCAAAAACAAAATAACCGTCAAGTTTATAATCTCTATCCAAACAAGAAACACCCAACACCTCTGATCCTACCAGCTGTTGAATCAACTGTATCTCCTTAACAGGATCTGGTACCAGAGGAAAGTCTTCAAAAAATTCAAATTTCTTCCTTCGAGGTTCATGTACCATGACCACATATTGTGGCATACATCCATATATTAGACCAAGTGTCACCTGACCATACGCAAGATGTCTCAAAGCACCTTGTCCTTCGATGAAAACGATACGATTTCCCTTCTGTTCGAGCTTAAGAATGAGTCCTTCCACAACGCCAGGTACGAAATCTGCAGCCAATGCGTCTATTGCGACTCCTTCATCGGCCCCTATCATAATACCAGTTTGACCTGTTGCAAGAAAAGCAGCTGGAAGATTTCTTTTTAAAGCCGCTTCCCACAATTGAATTGCGGTTGTTCTCTTGCCAGTAGCGCAATCCGTGCCAAGGACACAAACGCGCAAAATTTTCGATTTCAGAATCTGTCCATTGAAGATTCTCAATTTTCCATCATAATGTCTGACATCTATTATTCGGCTTTTGGTTAATTTAGAAGCACTCAGAAATGGTTCTATTTCAGAAAGCCTAAGGTGTAACCCCGAAACTACATCAAGTCCATACTCAATCGCTTTGAGAATGTGTCTCACAAGTTCATCGGGTAGATAACCCCCGACATTTGATATACCTATTACCAAAACTCTCGCACCCAATCGGACTGCCTTATCAACATCGTTTACAATTGGAACATTGAATCTCACCGGCGATACAAAGTCACTGATTTGTTTTCCTTCTTGTTCGGCTATGACACAAACCGGTTTTAGAACTCTACTGTGTCTTAATAGACCATAGGTTGTCTTTGCCAAAGAAGTTCCAAGTTGACCCCATGATAGAATTGCAGCGGGAGTCCCGGGTTCGAAAAACTGACTTATGTGCAAGATTCCACCTCCTTTTTATTAGATATTTTATAGATGATAACACTCAACGGTACATTGTTGTTTTTTCGAAGTTCTGACGATAATACTAAAGGAGGATTTCGATGGATGGTATTGTGGTTGATAGATTTGGAAAATGGGTGAAAATAAGGACCGAGAAGGGCGAGACAGTCGTTAAGATGAACAAAAAATTGCCCGAGATAGGTGAATTGGTAAGGATAACCGATCATCCATCCAATCTCAAGGTTTATGTCGCAGAAAAAGTCTTTGAAGCACCAGAGGTTTTGCCTCCCTTGCAACAACTCCAACCGCTTTTGCGAAACATAGATAAGCCCAGAGGGAATTTGGATATACCGTTTCTTGCGAAACTCGCTGAGCAAGTCGAAAGGCGTGTGGGACAACTCCAGAGTGATTTTTTTGATCAATTAGGTCTGTACTATAAAAAAGGTGAGATCAACGAGAATATGGAAACTTTTGGTTTGTGGCTCATGACAGTTTCACATCCATATACATTTAAAAGTCTACCAGACCTTGAAAAGCCGATTCACATATTCATGGATAGAAATTCAAAAAAATTCAGAGTAGATTTCGTGAGAGATTCTAAAACGATGACCATCGATGGGGTCATCATCGCAGATCAGATTGCTGTAAATATGTCTGGTTTCAGAGCCAATCAAGAACAGATCCAACATTTGAGAGATTCTTTGAACACATACTTCAAAAGTGTCTTGATAAACACAGGGGGGTTGAGAAATGGATTATACGCATAAGCTGGCAGTCGCACTTGGTTATGATCCAGAGAAATTTAACGCCCCTTTTGTGATAGCCAAGGGAAAGGGAGAAATCGCTGAAAAAATCATCAATGAGGCTGAGAAGTCCGGTGTTCCAATAGTTTCATCTCCAGCCCTTGTCAGGAAGTTGTACAAACTCCAACTACTTGAAGAAATACCCGACGATCTGTACGTTGCCGTTGCACAGATACTCGTTTTCATACAGAATTTATGACTTGCGTTCCCTGATTTTTTCAAGAGTTTGCTTTAAAACCTCAAGTTCTTGCGCGGCTTTTTTCAAGATTCTGTCCTTTTTTTGAATATTCTCATTGAGTTCATCGATGATTCTTGAAATCTTTTTATCCCTTATCTTTACTTTATCAGCTGAGCCTTCTGCAAGTTTTTCAAGTGACTTTCTGATCGAAACCAGTTTCGATCTATAATGATCCTGAAAAAGGACTAATAAAATCGTCAAACCAACGCAGACACATAAAACAAATGGTATGAATATCTTCCACAGGATATTTTCCATATAAATAAAGGTAGTCACAGAAAATCCATAAACAGGATTGACACTGCTAAAAGCGAGGACATCGTAACCTCTGTATTTTGTTTTGAACACTTTGTTGGTCTCTTGAATTGTCATAATACCATAGAGTCTCTCGCCAATATTCACAACTTCTGAGGCAGCAATGATTCTTCCCGCTGTGTCTGTCACAAAATACATTGTGGGTATAGATAGATCAGTCAGAGAAACTAAAGCACTCTGCACTCCTTGTTCTTTGCGTATGCAGACAACGATCTTTTTCAAATTCTCATCGTAAAGAAAGAGTCCTCCGATCTTTTTCGCCAATTCAACATAATCAGCAGGCACTCGATTCGAGATATCGAAGGAAGCCTCAATCTTTTTCAAGATTTGTGATTCTATTAATTTGTTGGCTACTTGTACAAGCAAAATGCTGTTTTTTTCAACAGCTTCGGTGAATTCATATTTGATCAATAACATCGGCAGTAATAAACAGAAAGTCAGGATCAGGAAAATCAAGAGTATCCTCACGAATCTTCCAACCATTTTCCCATTACCACCAGATCTACATATTCATTGTCAATGAAAACCGCTTTTTTCTTGACACCTTCTACTTCAAAACCAAATTTCTTGTAAAGTGCCATAGCTCTGTTGTTGTTCGACATCACTTCTAATTGGATCTTCTTGAATCCTTTTTGTTTTGCGATCTTCAGGCACTCTTCCATAAGACTACTTCCGATACCTTTACCCCAAAACTGCTTTCGCACGCTTATACCCAACTCCCCTTTGTGCATAATCCTCCTTCTACTTGAACCAGAGAGAGTTATCATCCCAATTATTTGATTATTGTACTCAGCTACCAAAAAAATCCTTCGTGAGTCACCCAGATAAAGAGCGATCATCCTTCTTTGGTCAATTATATCTTCAACTTCATCTGGGCATGTTAAAAGAAATTTCGATTCACTGGAGACTTCCCTTTTGAAAGATACCAATTGAGCCGCATCGGATAAACGTACTTGTCTAATCAAAACGCCTTCCACATCATCAAATCCTTTCGAAGAATTTATCGAGTTCTCTGAATTCTATGGAATAAATTATTGGACGACCGTGCGGACAGGCAGTGATCTTTTTATCAAAGATTTGTTGAACAAGGAAGATGGCTTGTTCATTATCAAGCCTATCTTTGGTTCTCAATGCATTTTTACATGCCATGTCAGCTATAATCTTTCGCATGACTTCCTCAAAGCTCTGAAGATCTATTAATTTCATCTCATCAATACTTTGTATCAGAAACTCTTTGAGATCTCCTTGATTCAACCATTTCGGAATTCTATTGACAATTATCTTCCCAGCTTGAATTTGATAATCAAACCCTATTTTCTTCAAAAGATCTGTTCTCTCGAGAACATCAAGTTCACTCTTTCTAAGTGGTATTTCAATATTCATGAGTAAATCTATTGTTGGCATGCGATCAATACAAGACATTATTTCATCGTATATGAGCCTCTCATGTGCCGCGTGAAAATCAACAACGAGCAAAGCCTCTGTTGTCTCAACGATTATGTACCTTCCTCTCACAATACCAATTATGTTAAAATTCAAGGGTTCAAGGAAATAACCAGTGCGCGCTGTACTGTGTTCGGAAATTTGTACATCTGTACTGTTTCTGTAAGTATCAACAGGCTCAGATAGTTTATGGTCCGTTGCTTTAGAAGAAGGAATGACCACTGGAATTTTACGCACGACAACTTTTTCAAAGAGTCCTTTCACTGAATCTCGGATGAATTTGAAGACCTTCTCTTCGTCGGAAAATTTCACTTCCAATTTCTGAGGGTGTATATTCACATCGACATCTTTTGGGGGAACATCCAAATTCAGAACAACCAGTGGATGTTCCTTTTGGTTTAGAAAATCGCTGTATGCCGAATAAATAGCGCTTTGTACAATAGAACTGACCACATACCTACCGTTCACGTAGGTGAATAAAGATCTTTTATTTCTAAAAAAAGGTGGTTTGGTTACACAGCCGGATAATCTCATTCCATGTTGTTCTACGTCTAAAGAGATCAGAGAATCCCGTGGCACATCTTTGAAAAGAACCTTGACGCGTTCAATCAAGGTTGATGGCACAAAATTATACACGATTTGTTGATCTCTCAACAGAATGAAGGCTATATGTGGATGTGAAAGACAGAATCTTTCAAATGTTTCCGTTGCCATTCTACCTTCGACGGCAGATGACTTTAGAAATTTCCTCCTCGCAGGCACATTGAAGAACAGATCCTTTACAACGACAACCGTACCCTTTTGACAGGCATTGGGTTTTTCATATATCAAATTTCCTGCCACGATTTCGACTTCATGACCCACCTGCGATCGGTCGGTTCTCGAAGTTATCTTGGTCTTGCTCACCTGACAGATAGAATAAAGGGCTTCACCACGAAAGCCAAAAGACCTGAGTAGATAGATGTCTTCGAAATTCGAAATCTTGCTTGTTGCATGAGGCTCAAAGCAAGACAGTAAATCATCTCTGTCCATTCCTTCACCGTTGTCTTGGACTTTTATTTCATCTTTTCCACCATTCAATAACTCAACGACAATTCTCGTTGCTCCAGCGTCTATTGAGTTTTCGACCAATTCTTTAACTACGGAATGCGTACCGGTAACAACCTCTCCGGCAGCAATTCTCGAAACAACAGAAGGATCGAGTTTCTTAATCTTCACGTAACCACACCTCACTTAATAATGATAACTCATCGCAGTATAAAAACAATATAAGAAAGAGGTGATCGATTTGAATCGTAAATCAAATTCGGCGATCAAATTCATCATTTTGATGGGTTTTGTGAGCCTTTTTTCTGATATTGTCTATGAAGGAGCTAGGAGTATATCAGGACCATACCTCGGTCTTCTCGGTGCAAGTGCTACCGCCATTTCTTTAACTGCTGGACTTGGTGAATTCATAGGTTATGCCTTCAGACTCGTGAGCGGTTATTTTGCAGATAAAACAAAACGTTATTGGCTATTGACTTTTCTTGGTTATTTAATGAATCTATTAGCGATTCCTACCTTGGCACTCGTTGGGAAATGGCAGTTAGCCGTTTTACTTTTAATAGCTGAAAGATTCGGTAAAGCTATCAGAAAGCCCGCAAGGGATACAATGATGTCCTTTGCAGTGAAACAAGTCGGGGCTGGTTGGGGATTTGGATTGGAAGAAGCTTTGGATCAAATTGGTGCCGTAACGGGTCCGGTGATTTTGTCTGTCGCTCTGGCTCTGAAGAGTGGTGGAGAAATTCTGAGATACAAATTTGCCTTCTCGCTGTTGCTCGTGCCTGCATTGATTTCTTTATTGTTGCTGACAATTGGCCGAGTATTGTTTCCGACACCGAGTGATTTTGAAAAAAACACCCCTGTGAAGTCAACTCATGTGGTGAATAAAAGTTTTCGTTGGTATCTTATAGCGATCTCATTCATTGCCGCGGGTTTTGCTGATTTTCCATTGATAGCCTATCATTTCAGCAAGATCAACTTGATGAGCTCCTCTTTGATCCCATTATTTTATTCGATCGCAATGGGAATCGATGCCGTTGCAGCGGTCGTATTCGGTAGACTCTTTGATAAACGTGGTTTGATAGTTCTAATAATCTCTTCGTCACTCGGTGCATTTTTTGCACCACTCATCTTCCTGACAAAAAATTTGTTTGCGATAGTTCTTGGAGTGTGTTTGTGGGGCATTGGAATAGGCGCTCAAGAATCTATCTTGAAGGCAGTTGTAGCAAATCTGATACCTGTTGAAAAACGTGGTACAGCCTATGGGATCTTCAACACGGTTTTTGGTTTTGCCTGGTTCCTTGGTAGTTTGTTGATGGGTGTTTTGTATGACATATCGTTAGTTTTACTCGTGATCTTCTCGGTTTTGATGGAACTACTTTCAATCGTGATGATTATTTTCATGAACAGATCAAGTCAGTGATTGGAAAGAACGATTTTTATGAACTTGAGTACGTCCTTTGGCACATTCTTTTTATCGAGCGGTGATTGAAGAAATCTGTAAAGCCATTCGAGGTGGAGTTTTTGAATAAACCTTGGAGCCCTTTTCTTAAAACCGGATATTACATCGAATGAACCACCAACACCCATCGCATAAACAGCATTTATCTTTGAAAAATTCTCACTGATCCACAGTTCCTGTTTTGGCACTCCCATACCAACGAAAATCAGGTTGGCACCGCTTGAATTAATAACCTTCAACGGCTCGTTATCTACAAAGTAACCGTGATGATACCCGCAGATGATGTTGTTGAATCGTTTATTGAGATTCTCCGCCGCCTTAGCAACGACCTCTGGTCTTGCGCCGAGTAAAAACACTTTCCATTTTCGCTGTTCGGCGATTTTGCACAATTCAATCATCGTGTCTATGCCAGTTATCCTTTGAGAGTTCTTCTTGTGAATTTTCTTGATAGCCCAAACAACCCCTATCCCATCTGGAAAGATCAAGTCTGCTTTTTGAACTGCTTTTCTATAAAGATCATCCTCGAAGGCTTTAACCATGATTGAAGCATTTGCTGTGACAACAAAAGTTTTTGTTCCATCTGAGATTCGCTGGATTAATAAATCAAGAAGCTCTTGTTTTTCTGCTATTGTGACAGGCAGGTCAAAAAGCCAAACTACTTCCAACTAAAAACCTCCATTACAAAATATTAAGGCCGGCTTTGCGGCCTTCTGGTGCCGAGGGCGGGACTTGAACCCGCACGGGAGTAACCCACATGATCCTGAGTCATGCGCGTCTGCCATTTCCGCCACCTCGGCAACTTTTCGTCCTTTATGATACCACAAGGCTGGGTTTTAATCAAGAATCGTCCATTGAATGATCCGAAAAATATCCATGACATAATAAAATGGGATGAAACTGCGAAAAAGCTACCAATAGGGATAAACGATTACTGTCACAGTTTGTAGACAACTATCACATAAGTCACAATCTACAATGTTATAATTATACCTGGTGGTCAAATGAAAAAAGATGATATAAAAAATATTCTGAAAGCACTTTTTGATGAACCCCTCTCCTCTAAGGATCTACTTGTTGACAGAGAAAAAGAAATAGATTCCCTCAATATGGTGTGTTCATTCCAACCGGCGGGAATTTATGGTGTGTGCGGCGAAACGGGTGTCGGAAAAACAACTGTGTTGAATTTCATTAAGCCCGATGAAGGAGAAAGGATTTATCTGAAGCTCACAGAAAAGCAGAGCAAAGAGATAATAATTGCCGATATGCTTTACAAACTCGCTGCGGAAGTGAAGAAAAGCAAAGCCACAGAGCTTTTGAAAATTGCAAAGCAAGCGATTGATTTCGTTGTCGAAGAAAGAAGTGAAACCAGTTCTCTTGGAGCAGCTGGAGGGGTTTTTGTAACAGGGAATCTTTCTAAGAGTACGACTCGCACAAAGAAATTCAATATTTATCAAGCTTATGAATTGTTTGATAAACTCCTTGAGGCTCTATTGAGAAAATACAATAAAGTTGTTCTGCTCATAGATGAACTCGATAAAGAAAAGAAAGAAGAAGTGCTTGTAATTCTCGATTCGCTCAAAGCTGTTTTTGGTAAAAACGGATTAGTGGTAATACTTTCTTTGCCATTTGCAATATACAGGGAATATGTGAGAGACAGATTGAGATGGAACGAATCTGGAAATTTAGAGAATATATTGAAAGATACATTTTTTATAGAGCCACTTGATGATGAACAAATACAGCAAATGATCTCAAAAAGGTTGATAGCTTATCCAGACTATTTCGACGGCGATGCCCTTTATGAAATAGCGAGATACAGTGATGGGAACCCGAGAGATGCCCTTTGGATTTCTCAACAGATCGTTCAGAGTAATCTCGATAACGAAAGAATAACAGGACAAATAGCAAGAGAAACTATTAAAAAGATAGTCAAAAGATATTTTGGAAGTTCCTGGGAATTAACAGACCTTCAGAAAAAAGTGCTTCGTATTGTGGCAGATCATCAGGGGAGCAGGAATAACATAGTAAAAGAGCTTGAGAAAAGAAATGTAAAAAGGCAAACTGCCTATACTTATATAAACCGTCTAAAGGAAGACGGATTGATAATTGAAAGAGATGAAAAATTAATGGTTTCTGGAAAGATCTTCTATTTGATCTCATCCTGATCTGTCACAACTGTCACAGTTTGTAGACAGCTGTCACACAAGTCACATCTCTGAAAAAGTGCCCATGGCATAATAAAATGGGGTGAAACTGTGAAGAAATTACCGATAGGTATAAACGACTACAAACAGATCATAGAGGGTAATTACATATACGTAGACAAGACAAGATACCTGCATGAAATGGCAACTACGGGGATATATTATTTTCTCTCACGACCAAGGAGATTTGGGAAGAGTTTAACGGTCAGCACATTTTATTATCTATTCACAGGAGAAAAAGAACTGTTCAAAGACACATGGATATACAACAACTGGGATTGGGAGAAAGAGAGATATCCTGTTGTTGTATTGGACATGAACAGATTAAACACGAGTGATATAGGGAGTATGAGGAAAAGGCTTGAGATGATTTTAGAAGAACATGCTGAAATATATGGCATAGTACTTCAGGATGACACCATAGATGGGAAATTCGAACAGTTGATAAAAAAGGCACATGAGAAGGTTAAAAAGCCTGTAGTTTTACTGATAGACGAATATGAGAAGCCGATATTAGATCACATAACAAACAAGGCAAAGATAGAAGAGATGAGGAATGAACTAAGGCAATTTTATGGGAAGATAAAGAGTCTTGGTAGTTCACTGAGATTTGTATTTATAACAGGCATAACCAAATTCACAAAGATGGGTGTATTCAGTGCGTTGAATAATCTCACAGATATCACTTTCAGTGAATTTTATTCGCAGATGCTTGGATATACACAACAAGAAATAGAACATTATTTCAGTGAACACATAACAAAAGTGAGCAGAGAAATGAAAATGACAGAAAAAGAATACCTTGGAACCTTGAAAAGCTATTATGATGGTTTTTCTTTTGATGGCCTTCATCATGTATACAATCCCTATGCTGTATTACTTGCGTTGTACAACAAAAAATTTGCTTCATACTGGAACGAATCTGGAGCTCCACAGTTCATTTTCGAATATTTCAAAACTCACAAAGTTACAAGAGATGATCTGGTAGGGAAAATAGTTCCTGAAAGTGATTTTACTGACAAAGAAATAGAAGATACATCACCTGTTATCTTTCTAACTCAAGCGGGATATTTAACACTAACAAAGAGAGTATCACCAGATCCCAAGCAAGGACCGATGTACATACTGGGTATACCCAATATAGATGTAGAGGCAGGGTTAGATAAAGTATTGTTAGAAGCGAGATATGGCATGGATACAAGTGAAATAAACCAAAAGATATACATAATACGTGAATCAATGGCAAAAGAAGACGTAGAGCAATTGATGGGGGCGATACAATCAGCATTAGCAGAGATAAGTTATGATGTTATTGAAAGGATAAAACGATCAGGGAAAGAAGATAAAATAACCCAGCTTGAATCATTTTACCAGACATATATAAAGACCTTACTTGGTGTCGCTGGGTACAAAGTGATAGAAGAACAGATAGCGAATACGGGAAGGGCAGACTTAGTGGTGAAAACCAACGGTACAGTGTACATATTCGAATTAAAAATAGACCAACCTGCGAGCAAAGCGATAGAACAGATAAAGCAAAAAAGATATTATGAATCATACAGATACAAAAGATGTTATTTGGTGGGTATAAGTATCTCAAGTGAAGAAAGAAATATAAAAGAATGGAAATATGAAAAAGTCTGAGGAGTAAATTTTTGCTTCGTGTTAAGATAGACATGAAATTCTGTGCATAGAAGGTGATGTTAAATGAAACTCAAAGAGATGATTTTCATAGTGGAGGAAGATCCAGAGGGTGGATATAACGCCAGAGCTTTAGATTATAGTATTTTTACCGAAGCAGACACCTTAGAAACGCTCAAAGAGAACATAAAAGACGCTATAAATTGCCATTTTGATAAAATTGATGACAGACCAGATATTATTCGACTCCACATTGTAAGAGAAGAAACATTTACATATGGCTAAACTTCCACGAAACCTTTCAGGTAGAGAGCTTGCCAAATTACTCAATGGGTATGGTTATGAGATAACAAGAAAGAGCGGCAGTCATCTGAGATTGTCCTCAAATATTATGGGTTATGAACATAGAATCACCATTCCAGATCATTCTTATCTCAAAATAGGTACCTTAAATAACATATTAAAAGACATAGCAGAATATCTGAAAATCTCCAAAGAGCGTTTGATAAATGAACTTTTTAGCAAATGAAACTCGTTGTGCGTTCCTTTGGCAAAAATAAGGTCGGAGGAGGTTTAAAGTGAAAAAGCTACCGATAGGTATAAACGACTACAAACAGATCATAGAGGGTAATTACATATACGTAGACAAGACAAGATACCTGCATGAAATGGCAACTACGGGGATATATTATTTTCTCTCACGACCAAGGAGATTTGGGAAGAGTTTAACGGTCAGCACATTTTATTATCTATTCACAGGAGAAAAAGAACTGTTCAAAGACACATGGATATACAACAACTGGGATTGGGAGAAAGAGAGATATCCTGTTGTTGTATTGGACATGAACAAAATAGACAGTACAGATCTTGAGACATTGAGAGAGAGTATTCAGATGATGTTATTAGATTATTCCAAGGAGTACGGTATAGAATTTCAGACCAAAACGGTATCGAACAGGATACAGGAATTGATAAAAAACATTCACTTAAAGACATCAAAGCCTGTAGTTTTACTGATAGACGAATATGAGAAGCCGATATTGGATCACATAACAAACAAGGCAAAGATAGAGGAGATGAGGAATGAACTAAGGCAATTTTATGGGAAGATAAAGAGTCTTGGCAGTTCGCTGAGATTTGTATTCATAACAGGCATAACCAAATTCACAAAGATGGGTGTATTCAGTGCGTTGAATAACTTAGAAGATATCTCCTACTATGAAAAATTTTCACAAATGTTTGGATATACACAAGAAGAGATTGAAAAATATTTTCATGATTACACAGACAATTACCTTAGAAAAAATCACATGACAAAAGAAGAATTTTTCGAACGACTTGAAAACTACTACAATGGTTTTTCCTTCGATGGCAAACACAAAGTATACAATCCATTTGCAGTATTGCTATTTTACAAGAGTGGAGAATTTGCAGAGTATTGGCATGAGAGTGGTGCACCACAATTTCTGTATGACTATTTCATAAACAAGAAGGTAGATTTAAACGAGATACTAAAAGACGGTGAAGTAGAGAAGAGTGAATTATCCAAGAGAGAAATAGAAGAGACGACACCGAAAGTTTTCTTGATACAATCTGGGTATTTGACCTTTGAACAGATTATAGAACAAGGCAGGTACAAAATAGATTTTCCCAATATAGATGTGAAAAAATCGATAGGTAGCATGTTATTAGAGATAAATTACCAGATAAGTGATGAAAAAAAGAGGCAGATATCGGCACAGATAGAAAAGGCGATAAAGGAAGAAGATATAGACAGATTGATTGAAGTATTTAAAACAGTGATATCAGGGATGAGCTACAGGATAACAGGTGAGATAGAAAGGCATGTGAAAGAAGAGAGAGTGAAGAACTTAGAGATGTATTATCAATCACTGGTATATTGTATACTTGCTGCATCTGGGTACAATGTAGAGACAGAAGTAGAGACTGGTGGTGGGAGGATAGACATAATACTCAAGACCGATGGTACGGTATACATATTCGAATTAAAAATAGATCAACCTGCGAGCAAAGCGATAGAACAGATAAGGCAAAAAAGATATCATGAATCATACAAATACAAAAGATGTTATCTGGTGGGTATAAGTATCTCAAGTGAAGAAAGGAATATAAAAGAGTGGAAATATGAAAAAGTTTAAAAGGTGTTTGACTTTTGTTGTTCCATCCAATATAATTTTTTTGGAGTACAAATACAGGAGGCATTGCTTTGAAAATCGTGGTTTTGGCTGGGGGAAGCGGAGAGAGATTTTGGCCACTTTCTACCCTTCAAACACCAAAGCAGTTTTTAAAGTTATTCGAAGGAAAAACATTATTAAGGCAAACCTTTGAAAGACTTTCCTATAAAGCCAATCCCAATGATATATACATTGTCACAAACAAAGTCTATAAGCAAGCCACATATTCAGAACTTCCCGAGATACCAAGACAAAACATATTGCTCGAACCATCAAAAAAAAAACACCGCACCTGCATGTGTTTTTGCAAGTTTGAATCTTCCAGAAGATGAAACAATCTTTATAGTTCCATCAGACCACTACATATCTCAAATTGATAAATTTTGGCAGTGTGTTGAAACGGCTCAGAAGTTTATTGAAAATCACGAAGGTATAATCACCTTTGGTATAGTCCCCACACGTGTTGAAACTGCATATGGTTATATCCAGTCAAATGAACGGATAGAAAGCAACATCTTTAGAGTCATTAAATTTCACGAAAAGCCTGATCATGATACAGCTTTGCTATATATACAAAAAGGCAATTACTTTTGGAACAGTGGCATGTTCATGTACAAAAATGAATACTTCATTGAACAGATGAAAAAACATTCCCCGCAGGTGATCGAACCGTTTTTGCGTTGCACAGATATAGAAAGTATTTATCAAAAAGTACCATCTATAAGTATAGACTATGCATTGATGGAAAAAACAGACCAGATCTATATGGTAAAGGCAGATTTTATTTGGTCTGATGTTGGAAACTTCAAATCACTCAAAGATCTTGGAACACAAAATTCGAACTACACAGTACTCGAAAACAGTGAAAATGTGTTTGTTAAAACCACAAAACCAACCATAGTGATAGGTGTTGATAACTTAGTAATAGTGGAAAGCGAAAATGGGATATTAGTGTGTGACATGGATCAATTGGATAAACTGAGAAACGCATTGAAAAAACTGGATCAAAAATAGACTTGGGGAGATTTTGATGAAAACAATGCGTTTATTTCTCTTAGATTATGCAATACTGTGGTTTTTAAACTGGCTTTTGACAAAGGCTGTGTTTACCTCTTTGGTCTTTGCCTCGATCAGCTGCACTTCACTTTTTGCCTTCAGAGTCTATGAAACTGAGCACCTTGAAAGCATCAACGAACAAATCGTAAGAACCTTTATCGCCTTGATATTTTCAAACGCCGTGAAATACATTTTCTATCCAGTGTTTAAGAAATCCTTGACATTCGATTATATCTACATTCACATCTTTCTTGGCACAATCTCTGTAGTTTTAGCTAACTGGCTATTCAATTCTGTCTTCAAAACAAGGATAAAACCAAAAAAATACATAGTCATAGGTCGTGAGAAAGAAATAGGTCATATCTTAGATGAAATCACTCGAAAAACACGCGGTGAATACCAGTTTGTTCAATACATCAACCCTTCACCGACAACTCTGAAAGAGAAGATAAAGACGTACGACCATGTGCTTGTTGCAAACTACGAACTGTACAAGCACGTAGATTATCTGCTTGAAAACAGCACGGCTAAAATCGAATACCTTTCAGAACTTGCAGAGAGAGTGTTAAGAAGGATCCCACTTGAAGTGATTGAGAATTTCAAAGAATACTACGAACTTGAGTTCCAAAAGGCAAAAGAATCACCGATGAAAAGAATTATCGACATACTTGGAGGGATAGTGGGGTTGATAATAAGCCTACCAATCATGCTGTTCTTTGGAATTTGGATACTTATTGAAGATGGCTGGCCGGTATTCTTCAAACATCTACGTGTTGGGAAGAATGGGAGGTATTTCCAATTTGTAAAGCTCCGTTCGTTAAAGCAAGAAGGTTTTGACCCGAGCAATCCAAATGGCACGATTCAAACAAGGATGTTAAAAATTGGAAAAATAATAAGACCTCTAAGAATAGACGAGCTACCGCAATTCTGGCTGGTGTTAAAAGGTGAGATGAGCCTGGTTGGGCCAAGGCCAGAGATGGTGGAGTATCATAGGGTATATTCAAATCGGATTCCATATTATCAATACAGACTAAGGCTAAAACCAGGTATAACCGGCTGGGCACAGATAAATTATCAACACACGACAACGCTTGAAGAGTACAAAAAAAAGACGGAGTATGATCTGTACTACATAAAGAACAGAAGCACAATTATGGATTTAAGGATAATTCTTCAAACAATTGAAGCTATATTCTGGAGAAGGGGTGCGAGGTAATGCATCACTGCCTCTGTCGCTCAGAATATATTTAATGCGAGGTGCAATACATGTTTGGAATAAGTGTAGTTATACCTGCACATAATTCAGAGAAATATTTAGGAAAATGTATAGATTCTGTGACCCGCAACACCTTTCAAGATTCTGAAATTGTCGTTATCGAGAACGGTTCAAGCGATCGGACTTTACATGTGGCAAAGGAATGTCTTTCTAAGATGCTCCCTGCGGAAAGATATAAAATAATATCGATTCCAGAAGGGAATGTATCAAAAGCAAGAAACGAGGGTATAAAAGCTTCTAATGGGAAATATCTCTTCTTTTTAGATTCCGATGACTATATTTCACCCGAAACATTGGGTTCATTGTACAAAGCTGCCGAGGAAAATCGTGCCGATATTACATACTGTCCTTTTGATAGAATCCTACAAAGCGACACAGAATGTAGAAAACTATCGTATGAAAAACTATATAAATCACACAAAGCAATAATATCTGGTGTAGAATTTCTGAAGGATTTTTTAAAAGGAAGGAAATGGTTATGTACAGGCAATAACATTATCAGACGTGATCTTATAAATAATGGAAAAATTTGGTTTCCAGAAGAGTTTCATGGTGGCGAAGATCAATACTTTTATATGGAAATCCTTTTGCACGCAAAGAAAGTTGTTTTTAGTCCCAGCGGTCGAATGTTTTACGTACAGCGTACGAGTGGAAGCTTAGCGGCTTCTGATAAAGTCCTGGATTCTTTGAAAGCTTACGAGCTATTTACCCAAGAGGTCGAAAATGACAAATACTTTTTGGATCGCAGGAGCAAAGATGAGATTTTGAATTTAATCCGTCGTTTCAAGCTACCATATCTCTATGTACGAGCATTTTACAGATTATCTAAGATTATGACATACGATGAGATGGCTACAGTCATGAGAGCAAAAAGAGGAACGTTCAAAAAGATGCCTTTACCCCTTCCGGTGTCGTCCAAGTTGTGGTTTCCAACATTTGTTGGATATGTAATGTTGAGGTATTTTCCAAAGTTATTTTATATTATGTCAAACAGATTATGATAGATTATTGCAGAACATCGATTTGTGGTACATTAAACAAAGTTTCTTAAAAAAGGTGTTTAAGATTTTATGATACCTTTTCAATAAAAAACTATGCGAGCTAAAACACTTCGCATTTAACGCTTGCAGAGTAAGACGCTTTTTAAAAACAATAAAGCTTAAGGAGTGATAAGACACCTTGTTTGCAGCTATATATGTTTTACTTCATCTTATAATTACGACATATATGTTGATGAAGAAAAAAATGGATGGCTTTATATTGTTCCTTTTATCCGCTCTAACTTTTATTTTGTTGTTTCTCAAGCCAGATACATTTGATATACTAAACTACACCGATGCTGTAGGGTATGTCTCATATTTTACATTTGAGCCTTTATTTTCAATTACGCTAATGGTCTTGAGAAACTTCCTGTCACCGCGACTGACAATATGGGTTGTTCAATTTGTTATACTCATAATATCTTACTTAATTGTTAGTATAACTACTAAATCTGCGGGAGAAAATGATATCGCATCAATAGTGAAGTATTTCATACTTGTAGTGCTTATGCCAGGTTTCCTCCTTGGCTTTTCAAACGCTCTCCGCCAATGTTTGGCTGGATTACTTATGATTCTATCCATTCAATATCTTGTTAGAAAAAAGTACTCTCTTTCCTTTCTTCTTTTCTTCCTGGGAATAATGTTTCACTTTTCGCTTATTTTTGTTGTGCCGTTATTGTTTTTAGCTGTTATCTTAAACAAGTGCCAGGTTCGTGGTATACCCTATACGCGAGTAAATGGCATCACTATTAGGGCTAGATTTTCTATCCCTTTTACATTTTTCCTTATTTCGATACCGTACATGCTGATTTTCTTAATTTTTCCATCAACTACTTCAATCTTTCTTTCTACAGATTATGGATTCTATTTTAATGCTCTTTTTATCGAAGGACGCCAACCGCTTTATCTGAAGATTATCTTCGTTATTACCTCATATGTTGGCTCGTTGGTTTTTGCCAAGTTTAGATTTGAGCGATTCAACGTAAGTAAGATTGATATACATCACGAGAACCAAGAATTCTTAGTGTTAACAAACAACTTAAGGTTAATTCTTTTGACAGTTTCTGTCCTCTTCATCACAGATCCACTTTGGTGGGAAGCAGGATCGCGTGTACTTTACTATTACTACGTAGTAGAAATGTTTTGGATGGTAAAGGCTTTCCAAATGGGTTATCTATATTCTCCATTATGGGCTTTCTTTGTAAATACGTTTGCAATGAATGTATGGAACATATTGAACGGTTAACAGTAGATCATTAGGAGGTGAAGTGTTGAGAAAGAGGATGCTATTGATAAGTGGAATTGTTGGACCAGTCACTGGAAGTAATCAGTCCTTTAGGAATACTGTTATCGGTTATCTTAACAGTGATTGGCAAATTGTACACCTTTGTTTCTTTTCACGCAAAAATCGAAGATATCAACTTGAGGATCTTCTTGGTTTCAAAAATTACAGATTTCGTGGCATACCTCTAATTTTAGAAAAGCTAGCTGTGTTGGTAAAAACCATCTCCAAGATCGGTTTAAAGAAGCAAAGAAAAGAAAATTTTCAACTAGATGCCTCGCATCAAACTTTCCGACGTGAAAGATTTCTGAATGAAGTAAGATCGTTAAACTTAATCTTTTTTATCGTCTACAGCCTATTCGAAACTGTTCGTGGGATTTTGATTGCAGCTTTTTTCAAACCAGATATTGTTTACGCGTACGAAGTGTATTCAGTGATTCCGGCGTTATTTATAAGCAAGCTCTTTCGTATACCATTTGTTAAACGCTTTCAAGGTGTCTATGCGGCGCATGAATACGAATTAAAAAGTTATAGATACTTTCCCTTCAAAATTGCGTACAGTGTTGCCTCTGATTTGGCAATCATTACTAATGATGGGACTGGGGGGAACAAACTTCTTACACAACTCGGTTTTCCAAGAAATAGAATAATTTTCCTTTTAAATGGAATTGATGAGAGAGTATTATCATTCGAGTGCAAGAACGTACTTAGAGATGATGTATTGAAACGGCATTCACTACCAACTGATTCAAAAATTTTGACAACCTTCAACAGAGCATATCCTGCAAAGAGAGTTGACAGAGCTGTTTATCTCTTGAAATCATTACGCGACAAGGGTATACCAGTATTTCTAATTTGGGCCGGTGCTAATGGACCTCTGGAAGAGCAAATCATCGAATACTCTAAGATGTTAAATGTTCATAATTTTCTCAGGTACCTAGGACCTATTCCATATGAAGAGGTTCTAAAATTATTGTGCATTTCAGACCTAAACTTAATTCTTAATGATGAGGCCAACTTGGGGAACCAGATTTTAGAAGCTGCATGGCTTGGTGTTCCTACTTTGGCTACTGACGATGGTACTAACTCTAGAATAATCGCAACTCCTAATATTGTCTATGTTAAACCAGAGGAGTTTGAAATTCAGGGGCCTATCAAAGCAATTGAAATTCTTGAAAAAAATATTAGTGAGAGACATGTAAGACCTACTACTCTTTATTCTTGGAAGCGGAGAATGGAAGTTGAGATAAAACTTATTGAGAAATTGTTAAGTCGAGGAAGAGCAAGAATGAAATGAAATAAGGTCTTATTTCAGTAAACAAAGGAGGGTTCTGGTTCGTGAAGTTGATCTCTCTCGTTGGTGCACGTCCGCAATTTATCAAAGAAGCCATACTCCACAAAGAATTCTCAAAAGTTGGAATAAAAGAAATCCTTGTCCACTCAGGCCAGCATTACGATTTCAACATGTCAGATATATTTTTTCAAGTGCTTGACATTCGAAAGCCAGATTATTATCTCAATGTTGGTTCAGGAATGCATGGAGAGATGACTGGAAAGATAATGATTGAATTTGAAAAGATCGTTTTGAAAGAAAAGCCAGACATAATAATTGTCTACGGAGACACGAACACAACACTTGCAGGTGCAATAGTTGGGGCAAAACTAAAGATACCAGTAGCGCATGTTGAAGCAGGAATAAGGCAAAAGCCGAAAGATATGCCTGAAGAGATAAACAGAGTGCTGACTGATCATGTTTCAACTTTACTTTTTTGTCCAAGTGTGTTGGCTGTAGAGAACTTGAAAAGAGAAGGGATAAGTGAAGGAGTATATTTTGTGGGTGATGTGATGTACGATTTGTTTTTGGAAATGAAACCATTGTTTAGATACGATATATACAAAAACTTGAACTTAAAAGAAAATGAGTTTATCGTATGCACGTTGCACAGAGATTTCAACACAGATATACCAGAAAGACTAAAAAATATACTACTTCAATTGGTGGAGATATCCAAAAAACTTCCAGTAGTCTTTCCAATACATCCAAGGACGATGAAAAGGATAAAGGAGTTTGGTTTTGAAGGATTAATTGATGATATTTTTGTGACAGAACCAATAGATTATTTAAACATGATGGGTTTGATTGAAAAGAGTAAATGTGTAATAACAGACTCAGGGGGATTACAGAAAGAAGCATATTGGAGTGGTAAAAGATCTATTGTAGTCATGCCAGATACAGGTTGGAGAGAACTTGTTGAGGTAGGATGGAACATATTGAGTGAGCCAGGAGATTTGACAGAAAAGTTTGAATTACTTATGAAACCAACTGATTATCCAGAAAATCTTTATGGGGATGGACAAGCTGGAAGGAAAATTGTTGAATTGATTGTTTGATATAACAGCATCTGATGGAAATTCAAATGACACATAAATACCATGCATAAAAGGTTTACAGGTTATTAAGAAAAACAGTAAGATATTATCTTTTCAAGTTAATCGATCTTTGATTGAACAAAACAAAAGCCCCCTTCAAAAGGGGGCTTTTTCTATTCATATGAATATTGGTCTAAGATTTCATCTTCTACAAGATATAGTTGTATTTTTCTATCTTTTAAAAACGTGAATGGACTTTCACTACTCCATGGTGCATATTCTCCATTTAGCATTGATTTTAATTTATACCTCATCACTGTTTCTAAGTATAATTCAAAAGATCCTTTTTCAGGCTGCCATGTGTTGTATACATAGATAAATAAATACTGTATTGTTTGGTATAGGTCATTCCATGAATCTATTCTGTAGCAGTATTTATTCCAGTACTCTGTGCAGATCTTTTTCAGAAAAGGTTGAAACTTTTCAAAGTACTCTTCAAAAGAGGAGGGTTGACCCCTCCTCCTTTTCATGCCGCCTCTTTTTTCCATAGAGTTTGGTTTAGAAAATCTACTAAGTTATCTATCATGAAATCCAGTACATAATCAAGGACGACATCTGGTATAGGCAGCCTTATGTTGAAATCACTTAGAAAATCAAAGACCATCTGTTTAACTTCTTCTTTCTTTTTCACTCCATCCTTGGGCCTTTCTACAAGAAACACTCCCAAAGCCACAATTCTACCTATGATCTGAAAAACTTCAAAGAAATTCATTTAACCACTTCCTCAGAGTAGGTTGAAGAACTCATTGGAATTTGTTTCTACTATCGCTGCTCTATCTTTTACATAACCAGTTGGTATAGCTCCAAGTGTTATGAGTGCATCCATTGCTTGAGAAACTTGTTGACTTGTTAGATCTTCTTTTGGTGATTGGATGGTTATCCTTCTTCTTTTACCTTCTTGCTGGTTTACAAAATCAAGAAACAGTCTTTTCATTCATCACACCTCCTTACATAACTTGTGTGGTGACTATCAAATAAACTTCTTGAACGGTGTAGTTTGTAAGATCCCCTATAACCTGAGCGATCTGCAAAGCCTTTGAAGGATCAACAGAATCTTCTACATCGATGTTGTTTCTGCGCAAGATAGGACGGCCTGTCTGTGACAGTTCACCTGTGTTGTAAACGATTCTGAGTTGTTTCACCATAACACCTCCTTAAAATTTTGGGAGCACCCGGGTATTTCTCCCAATATATAGTATACGGATGTATATATTTAACAAAATGACCTTGCCTATGAAAACAACGATAAAAGAATCGTTTTTCTAAGATAAACTCTTTATTCAAGCCTATCTTGAAACTTAGTTGAATCTAATGAAAAACAAGATATGATTGTTCTTTATTCATGAGTATTAAAGTGACTGTACCAGTTTAGTTAAAATGGCATGTTATTGAAGATAACAAACGAACCCTTCAACAATTCTCACATTTGACAAAAACATAGATTTTCATGTGATAGAATTTTTTGGAAAGATCTTATGGATTTTCTAATTAGGGGGTAAATATGAAGATTTTGATTATCACCAATTTTGCTCCTACACTTTCTTTTGTGATAAAATCTTACCGATAGTAAGTAGTAACTGTCTGACATGCGTTAGTAATGGCAACTGAGTAAGTTATTTGGTAGAACGAATGATGAGAAGTTAATTTCGAAATATACGGGCTGGAAAAACTATGGAAATCTTTAGTTTAGGTGTGCTTAAGTTTTGGTTTTAAATACAAATTGTTACAAACATTACAAATGACTACGAGGGACTAAGAAATATACTACTTCAATTGACAGAAATATTGAAAAGGCTTCTGGTTGTTTTTACAATACATCCAAGAGTGATGAAAAGAGTGAGGAAATTTACCTTCCAGGAATTGGTTAAAGAGTTTGTTGTATTAGAACCGTTAGATTATTTAATTATGATAGGGTTAATGGAAAAGAGTAAGTTGGGAGTTGCGGAAAGAAGTATATTGGTGTGGTAAAAAATCGATTAGTGAACCGAAGGAGGCTAATAATGTTTCTTCACCTGATAACGGATAGTATATATACTCAGAAATACATTGACTTCGTAGAAAGACAATTTGAAAAGTACAACAACAAATACATTTTTATTCACAGCCATTCGTTAGAGCCTATGAAATACGTTAATAGCAACAAAGTGGAAAGTTTCCGATTATTAAATCCCATAGAATTCAAAAATCTTATCGATGTTTTAAAAAAGTCAGACTATATTTTTATCCATGGTCTTTTTGATATCAAAATCATATCGCTTTTTAATATATTTTCACGTTTTGCAAGAAAAGCTTCTTGGGTCCTTTGGGGCGGCGATCTATATAATTACTGGTTGAATGATAAGCATGGTTTGAAAGCAAGGTTCATAGAATTTTTAAAGAGAAGGTTAATCAAACGATTACACAGTGTAATTTGTTTTCTAGAAGAAGACTATAAATTCTTGAAAGAAAAGTATAAAACAAATGCTGTTTATAAATACGCATTCTATCCAAATCCTGTGGATTTTGAGACTATTGATCAATTGATGGAGGATAACCATGATAATTCTGTTAGAAAGCTCTTGATCGGAAATTCTGCTTCAGAGACGAATAATCACTTTGAAGCTTTTAAAATTATCAAAGAATTAGACATTCAGGACTTTCAAATTATATGTCCACTTTCTTATGGTGATATGGAATATGCAAAAAAGGTCGAAAGATACGGTAGAGAACTCTTTGGAGAACGATTTATTGCTTTGATGGATTATCTTCCGCCTGTAGAGTATGCAAAGATACTCACCAGTGTTGACGTAGCAGTTTTCGCACACCGGAGGCAACAGGCGCTTGGGAACATCCTGGCGTTGCTTTATGCTGGTAAGAAAGTATATGTTAGAAGTGATATATCTACTTGGAAATTCTTGGGTAGACTCGGCATAATTGTATTTGATACAATCAAATTGTTGTCTGGTGAAGATAGAAACTTATTTGAGTATGACGAAAAAATAGGACAGAAAAACAGAGCAATTATTAAAAGAGAGCTTTCAGAAGAAAGATGCGCACAATCATGGAAAAGTATATTTGATGAATTTCAGAAAAATGCTTAACTCGCAGATGGGGGGTAGAGAAAGTGAAAGGCATAATTCTTTCTGGTGGTTCAGGTACAAGGTTGTATCCACTAACAATAGCTTTAAGTAAACAGCTCTTACCTGTGTATGACAAGCCGATGATATACTATCCACTTTCCATACTCATGCTTGCGGGGATCAGAGATATACTAATAATTTCAAATCCGGAATTCATAGAGCTTTACAAAAGATTGCTTGGTGATGGTGGGCATATTGGAATAAATATTCAATACAAAATTCAAGAAAAGCCAAGAGGGATAGCGGAGGCATTTATATTAGGTGAGGAGTTCATTGGAAATGATACGGTGTCGCTTGTCTTGGGTGATAATGTTCTTTTCAGTCAAGGTTTAACGTCCGTACTTCAAAAGTGTGTAAAACTTCAGAATGGAGCAATAATCTTCGCATACCCGGTTAGGAATCCATCCGATTTTGGTGTAGTTGAGTTTGATAAGGATGGAAAAGTCATTAGTTTGGAGGAAAAGCCGAAAAATCCACGTTCAAATTTTGCGGTGCCTGGAGTTTACTTTTACGATAACCAAGTTGTTGAGATAGCCAAATCAGTAAAACCATCAGCACGTGGAGAGTTAGAGATAACGGATGTGAATAGAGAGTATTTAAGAATGGGCAAACTTAGGGTAGAGGCCTTTGGAAGGGGCTTTACTTGGCTTGATACCGGGACTCCGGAAAGTTTGTTAGAAGCTTCAAACTTCGTTGCCACAATTCAGAGGATGCAAGGTTTTTATGTGGCTTGTATAGAGGAGATAGCTTACAGGATGGGATTTATAACAAGAACGCAGCTGTTAGAACTTGGGGAAATGATGAAGAATACAGAATATGGGAGGTATATTCTTGAAATAGCGAGGGGAGAAGAATGATAAACGTTACTAGAAGTATGATGCCGGAATTTGGAGAGTATGTTGAGAAGATAAAAAAGCTTTGGGATACGCGATGGTTAACGAACAACGGTGAGTATTTGGTAGAACTTGAGAAGAGTTTGGAGCAACGTTTTGAAGCTAAGTGTGTTATTGTGTCGAATGGCACACTTGCACTGTTGATAGCGCTTGAGTTGTTTGATTTTCCAATAGGTGCGGAAATAATAACAACACCATTTACATTTGTTGCAACGGCAAGCTCAATAATATGGCAAAGGTACAGACCCGTGTTTGTTGACATTGAACCTGAGACGTTTAATATTGACCCGAAAAAAATAGAGGAAAAAGTAAGTGACAGGACAACAGCAATACTTCCGGTTCATGTGTTCGGGAATCCATGCAATGTTGAAGAAATAGACGGGATAGCACGGAGGAACAATCTGAAGGTAATTTATGATGCCGCACATTGCTTTGATGTGTATTACAAAGGTAAGTCCGTGTATGCTTTCGGCGATGTATCGATAGCCAGTTTCCATGCAACGAAAGTATTTCATACGATAGAAGGTGGGGCGATATTTACAACAAATGAACAACTAGCAGAGCGTGCAAAGATGTTAAGGAATTTTGGGTTCAACAAGGATTTGCAGATAGTGGATAAAGGCATAAATGCGAAGATGAACGAATTCCAAGCAGCGATGGGATTGTTGAATTTGGAAATCGTGGATGAAGAGATAAGAAAACGCAAGGAAAGATACGAAAAATACGTTGAACTGTTGAGAACAGAGAACGTCAACTTTCAAAGATTGAATTCCGGGATAACGAAATACAATTACATATACATGCCGGTGCTATTTGAGAATGAACAAAAACGTGACCTTGTGTACGAGAATTTGAAGGAGAACGGTGTAAACACAAGAAAATATTTTTATCCGTCGTTGAACAGGGTTTTCGGAGATCAGAACTTACCTGTATCGGAAGATGTCTCGAAAAGGATACTTCACCTTCCTTTGTATGGAGATTTAGAATTCGAGGAAATAGATAGAATAGTGGGGACGATAAGAAAAGTGTTGAAGGGGGTATAGAGTATGAAGACATCATTTTATACAGAAGAAGAACTCAAAGAAATAGGTTTTAAATCAGTAGGCAAGAATGTTTTAATAAGCAGGAAAGCATCGATATATGGTGCCGAGAATATTGAAATAGGAGATAATGTGAGAATAGATGATTTTGGCATACTGTCCGGGAGGATAAAACTCGGTAGTTTTATACATATAGCGGCTGGGACATTCTTGTTCGGCGGAGACGCAGGAATAGTAATGGAGGATTTCTCTGGATTATCAAGCAGAGTAGCCGTATATACTCTTAATGAAGACTACGGTGGAGAGTTTTTGACAAATCCAACGGTACCGAGTAAATACAGGAAAGTTACACATGCACCTGTGTTGATAAAAAGACATGCAATTATTGGAACAGGAACAACAATACTGCCTGGTGTAACAATTGGAGAAGGGGCTTCTGTTGGTGCCATGAGCTTGGTAACGAAAGATATACCAGATTGGGTGATAGCGGTTGGTATTCCAGCAAAACCGATAAAGGAGAGAAAGCGAAATCTATTGGAACTTGAAAAGGAATTACTAAGAGAATTGAACAGAGGTGAGTAAGTTGACGGTCCTTGTTACTGGTTGCTGTGGTTTCATAGGGAGTAATTTTGTGTATTACTATCTTGAGAGATATAAAGATCGAAAGATTATAGGGCTTGATAAGTTAACGTATGCGGGGAATCTTGATAATCTTTCAAAACTTTCTGATGATCAAAAGGAGAGGTTTGTGTTCATAAAGAGTGATATAAATAATACCGAGTTAGTTGAACATATATTCCAAACGTACGATATAGATGTTGTTGTAAATTTTGCTGCTGAGAGTCATGTGGATAGGTCTATATATACGCCGAGGGTCTTTTTGGAAACCAACGTACTCGGTGTTCAAAATCTTTTAGATGTTGCAAGGAAGTATTGGAAAAGTGAACAGGGATGGAAGAGTGGTAAAAGGTTCGTCCAGATATCAACAGACGAGGTCTATGGCAGCTTGGGACCAACTGGCAGATTTACCGAGAGCACGCCACTTTCACCGAGAAGTCCGTACTCGGCAAGTAAAGCTGCAGCAGATATGTTGGTATTAGCGTACTATGAAACATATGGTATGCCTGTTAATGTCACCAGGTGTTCCAACAATTATGGACCGTACCAATTTCCAGAAAAATTGATACCGCTAATGATAATAAGTGCAAAGGACCACAAACCGCTGCCCGTATATGGAGATGGAAAGAACGTAAGGGATTGGATCCATGTAAGAGATCATTGCAATGCTATAGATAAAGTGATTCAGCAAGGTAAAGTAGGGGAAATATATAACATTGGTGCGGAAAATGAAAGGGAGAATATATGGATAGTCAAAAAAATAATAGAACTGGTAAGGGAAGAAACAGGTGATGAGGAGATAAACGAAAGCTTGATAAGATATGTGAAAGACAGACCAGGACACGACAGAAGATATGCAATAGATAGTGGCAAAATCAGAAGGGAACTTGGTTGGCAACCAGAAATAGATTTTGAGGAAGGGTTGAAGGATACGGTTAGGTGGTATTTGAGTAATGAATCTTGGTTTGAAAAGATACTTAGTGGTGAATATTCGAATTGGTACGAGAAAAATTACGTTGTCCAGAAGAGAGTTTAGGATAGTTAAATAGATAAACAAAAAGGTGAAAAGGGCAATGAGTAAAGAGCGTTATTTGAAATCTTTTGTTAGTTTTTCTGTAGGTACATGGGCTAATGCACTTTTGTCATTTATTACAACTCCAGTAGTTACCTTTCTTATCTCACCTAAGGAATTCGGAAAGGCAAGTATTTATACTTTAGTATACTCTATCTTACTAATTGTAGTCCGTTTGGGAACAGAGCAGTCTTATGTGCGGTTTTTCTACGAGTTTTCCGAAACCGATCGAAAGAAACTTTTATGGAATTGCATGTGGCCAGGGTTATGGTTGCTTGCTATGATTTCGATTGTGTTGATGTTTTTCTCACGCAACATTTCGAAACTGATTGTAGGTGAGTGCGATAGTAAGATAATTCTTCTTTTGATTTTTTCACTTTTCACGGGTCTTCTGCAAATTTATAACATGTACTCAATCAGGATGAAGCAGATGGGATGGCGGTATTCGTTTATACAAGTATTATTTAATCTTTTTAATTTTGCCGGTGTTCTTTCTTTTTCACTGATCTTCGCCAGGAATTTTTATTCTATTGTTGTTGGGCAAATTGTTGCCAATATTGGTGCGTTTGCAATAGGTGTCGCATTTGAAACGGATTATTGGAAACCTGTTAAGTGGCAAATGGATATTTTGAAAAAGGTTGTTTTGTATGGCATTCCGTTTGTACCAACCTCCTTGTTACTGTGGGTTTTTCAATCTATCGATCGATTAACCCTTCGAGCAATGACGTCTTTCGATGAAGTTGGTCTGTACACCGCGGCTTTCAAGGTTGTCAGCGCAATGAACTTGATCCAGGCTGGTTTTACAACTTTTTGGGTCCCGGTATCATACGAACAGTTTCAGAAAGATCCAGACGACAAGCATTTGTACAAGAAGATGAATGAAATCATTTCAGTCTTGATGTTTTTATTTGCAAGTGTTGTTGTACTTGGTAAGGATGTTATTTTCTTGATTGTTTCAAGAAATTATAGACCCTCGGCATACATTGCACCGTTTCTTGTTCTTGGGCCGGTTATGTATTCTATATCCGAAACAACGGTTTTGGGTATTAATTTTATGAAAAAGACCTACTGGCACTTTGTTATTTCTGTGTTTACAAGTACGACAAATGTGCTGGGAAACATTTTGCTTGTACCACTACTTGGTGCAAAAGGTGCGGCAATTTCAACGGGATTAAGTTATGTGTTGTTCTTTACTTTGAGGACAAAGATAAGCACAAAGTTGTATCCGGTGGATTATGAACTTGGAAAGATTTATGCATCAACGGTTTTGTTGGTATTTCAATGTTATTTTGCGACGATGAATAGGAATTTGTTGTTGAATGTGGTTGTTGGTTTGTTAACGGTTTGTGGTATAGGATTAGTTTATAGAAAAGTGTTGTTGAGAGAATCTAAGGAAGCGATTGTAATGTTGAAGAGGTTTGTTAACGAGAGACGAAGAGGCGTATGAACTTTAAGGTTATATGAAACAGGAGGAAATCATATGAAAATCCTCGTGATAGGGTACATGCATCCTAAAAATGATAAAAGGGTATTTCGAACGGTAAGAGCATTGTCAGAAAGGTGCGAGGTGATCTATCAATACTGGACAGACAAAGATGAGAAGGAGTACGTCGATGGTAATGTCAGATATATGCCAGTGAAATACACGAAAAATACAAAGGGCAACTATATAGTGGAATACATGAGAAGGATAAAGTTTGACAGATTAATTTTGGATATGATCGAGAACTTTGAATACGATGTTGTGTACTTTCACCATTTCTTGGCAAGTTTGCCCGTTAAGGCTTTTGAGGTGGCAAAGAGAAGAGGAAAGATGATTGTATACGATGTGCACGAGTATCACCCTGAAAATTTCTTGAATGCGCTAAAAGGGGTCTTAAAGTATTTGAAAGAAAAGGTTGTATTGAATATATTCAAAAAACAATTGACTTTGTCAGACAAGGTTATTTTTGTTTCCAAAGAAATGCAGGAAGATGTGTACAAAAGGCTTTCAATTGACAAGCCCTATCTTGTTTTTCCAAATTATGCAGATGATGTGTTTTTCTCGGAGAAAAGGGAGAAGGAGATATGCATTGTTGGAAAAGTATCGAGGGGTATGGAACATGAGAAGGGAATTTTGAAGAAGTTAATTGAGCACGGGTTTAGGGTCAAGTTAATAGGTATGGATTTGGGTGTGCTAAGTGATATTCCACATGAGTACAAAGCCTTTATGCCATACGAAGAGATGATGAAAGAACTTTCAAAATGTACTTTTTCCCTTATTTCGTACAATACGATCGGCTATGAAAATTACAAAAACGATATATTCGCACTACCAAACAAGTATTACGATTCACTTGCAGCTGGAGTGCCTGTTATAGTGAAGAATACGTTTGTGTCGATGGTAAAAGAAGTAGAGAAGTACGGCATAGGTGTGGTGATTGATCCTAAGGATGTAAATGGTTCTGTGAAGAAGATACTGGATGCTTATGAAAATTACCAAGCATTGATTAATAATGTGAAAAAATACCAGCACATGTTTGTATTTGATGAGGCGAAAAAAGACGAGCTCTTGAGTTTTATCTTAAGTTGAGGTTATCTGTTGTCGAGCCTGTACGGTGTTTGTCGAGCTTGTCGACGGTGACAAGATGAAGATTTTTTACCACAACATGCCAAGTGTCCACAGGGGTATTGTGTTTCTTATGGGAAGATCGATATCATCTCTAACGACAAAGTCACTTGATTTTGATCGTTTATTTTTTCCCCAGATTTCAAGCTTTACAACTTTTGCACCTTCGAATATGAAATCTGCCTCCTCTTCATTTTTGCTGGCTAAGATCTTTCCCCTCTCTTTAAGTGCAAAGATTGTGAAGGCTTCTCTGAAGTTTCCAATTTCCCCTTCAAGGGCATAGTACAAGGCTGGATCGGCAAAGAAAATCTTCGCGCCCTTAGAGTATGGCTTTTCAATCTTGTCTTTGTAGGCTATATTTATCACGCCGGATTCTTCCATAGCGTGAAGAAGTTCGTACAATTTAGGCTTTCCTATAGCCCACTGCCTGCACATTGATTCGACGTTAAATGTTTGGATTTTAGAGTATGCAAGGTGGCTGATTATCGCTTTCATCACTCCAAAGTGATTTTCATGAACAACGTTTAGCAGGTGTGTTATGTCGTAGTATATCGTTTTTTCAAGGGTGTTCAATAGCTTCTCTTTGAAATTCCCTTCGATGTAGAACGGTCTGGTGCCTTTTTCGCGATAGTCTTTGAAAAAGTTCAATATGTCTACTTGCCTTAAGATTTCAGAAGTGTATTCGGCGAGGTTTTCGAACGGTGAATCTAATACTTCTAAATCAATGCCCGCTTCGAAATGTATGTACTCTCTTAGAGACATCAATGGAAGTTTCAAAAGCACAAATCGCCTTGAAAGATCGTCCACGCTTTTTCTCAGTAACACAGAACTACTGTCGGAAATCCAGATCGTTTTGTTTGGAAAGGAATCGTACAAGAACTTCAGCATGGCGGACCAATTTGGCATAAAGTGAATTTCGTCGATGATAACACCCGGGTAGTTTATGAGAATCGTTTCGAGTAAATCTTGCAGAGGTACAGTTAAAAGGAGCGGATCATCGCCCGAGATATACAACAAGTTGTGCCTTTTTGCCATGAGAAGCAGGAAGGTGGTTTTGCCAACACCTCGTGGACCATGAAGTAGTATTGCCCTGTTTTGAAATTTCGCTTCAAGCTGCTTGAAAAACAATCGTTTCCTTTCTGGCAAGAAGTTTGTTAGCCTTGTTGTACGTAGTTCAAGCCTTTCAATTATTTGATTTAGATCCATCCTAACACCTCCTGGATATTGTTCAAAACTGATTGTATCATAAATAGTTTTAATGTAAAACGATTTATTACAAAGAACACTATTATAGTTTTATATCAAAACGAAAATAACTTATTTCAGTTTTGTATTGAAACGATTTAGGTACTGTCAGGCTATAAATATTGCCGAAAGGTTGATAAATGAATCCAAGCAAGAGAAAGTTTAGTTTCTTCTTTTGCCAGTTGTTGAGTCTGTCCAGTGTTTGGAGTACAAAATCCCTTGATTTTGAGGATTTCTTTTTCCCGATGATTTCTAATTTAATACCTTCAAAGGCAAGATATCCTTCCTCTTCGTTAAAGAACTCTGGTTGCAAGCGGAAATAGACTTTGAAGGAGGATTGAAAAATATTGTGGTTCATTTGGGATTGCAATAGTTTTTTCTATGAGTTTTCTGAAATAGATTGAAAGAAGCTCTTGTAAAATTGCATTTAGTGTGATTTTCAAGAAAGAATTGAAAAATTTTCAGATAATCAATTTTTGTCTATGAGGGAAGATGAAAACATTATGGATTTAAATCTTTTATCTTTCCAAATGTTAAGGATACAATCTTTTTGTGGGCCAGCGAGCACGGAAAAAGAATCCAGAAATTTACTTTCTTGTTGTGGGAAAGCAAGAACCATTACTTTGCATCGTCTTCTGCTTTGTTGATCCTCGGACCTGATGAAAGTCTTTCAAGTGTCTCACTCATATGCATGTTTGTCATCGTGATGTTTCGTCAGCGCGTTAATGTTTCGGAATTGTTGGAAAAAATTTTAGGTTTTTTGGATACGACCAGAGAACAATTTGATTGATAGCTACAGAGGGGGTATAAGACATGAAATTTGAAGATGTTATAAAACTCATAGAGAAAAAGGACTTTTCTGCGGCAAAACAGCTGGCACAAAGTATAGAAAGCGATATCGAAAGGTTGAATATCCTTGGAATAATCAATTTCTATGAAAATAACTTAGACGATGCACTTAAGGATTTTAAAAACGCTTTGGAAATCGCTCCAACTCACAACGATGTGTTATTCAATTATGCAAAAGTATTGTTTGAAAAAGGCGAATATTTTGAATCTTGGAGGTACCTTACAAGAATAAGTGACAAATCATGGGAAATTTGGGATATGCTTGGAGATACTCAATTCAAATCAGGAAACATGCCAATGGCTCTTCACTATTACAAGAAAGCCTACGATATGTCCAATTTATCAGAATTGAAAACTAAGTACGATTCCTTGAGAAACCAATACCACACAGGAAAGAAGTTTGCCATATTGTGCCTCCCGGGACTTGATAACTTTATTCACAATATATCCGAGATATTATCACATGTATATGACGTAAAACTGGTGGTAAGCGCTGATTCGAAGGAGATTCAGGAAGCTTACAGCTGGGCAGATATAGTCTGGCTTGAATGGGCAAACGAAATGGCTGTTGCGATAACAAACAACCTTCCGAAAGGCACAAAAAAGATAATTTGCCGCCTACACCGTTACGAAGCCTTCGCAAATTATACAAGAAACATAAATTGGAAAAACGTGGATAGGTTGATACTTGTTGCCGAACACATAGGTGATGTTTTAAAAGAATATCACTCAAATGCCTATGAAAAATTTCGTGATAAAATTGTCGTCGTGCCAAACGGTTTGGATCTTTGTAAATTCGATTTTAGACCACGTGGCCACGGATACAACATAGCTATCGTTGCACTGATAAATCATAGGAAAGATCCAGCCGCTTGGCTTCAAGTAATAGGCTATCTCAAACAAATAGATCCACGTTACACACTGCATATAGCTGGTTCCTTTCAAGAAATTCACTACCAGAATTATTTTGAACATTTCATTAAAGAAGCAGACCTTGAAGAGAACGTCAAACTCTACGGGCACATTAAAGACATAGCCAAATTCTTGGAAGATAAAAACTATATTCTGTCTACGAGCATCCACGAAGGTCATCCGTACAACATAATGGAAGCAATGGCAAGGGGCATTAAGCCTATCATTCATAATTATGAAGGAGCTAAAGTGCAATGGCCAGAAAAGCTTGTGTACAACTTCATCTTTGAAATTCCGAAGATAATAGAATCTGAGTACTCTTCAGAAAGATATAGAAAACATGTGGAGGACAATTATTCTCTTGAAAGGCAGATGGAGAAAATACTATATTTGATTATTACTCTATAAGGAGGAAAAAGAACTATGGCTTCTTTAATGGATTATTTGAGTGGAAAGGAATTTTCAAACGGTCTTCAAATATCTTTTCCAGATCAACCTTATACAACGCGATTAGAGTTTCTTGAAAAGCTCTGCGTGAGTAAGCGAGTTCTTCACATAGGTTTTGCGGACCACAAAGATGTGATTAATGAGAAAATCAAGAACAATCTCTGGCTTCACAAAAGGCTTTTAGATGTCTCACAAAGCTGCTATGGAATAGATATTAATTGTGACAGTGTAGAGTACGTGAGGAAAGAACTTGGAATCTCTAATGTGTATTGTCTGGATATAATAACCGAAGAACTTCCTACGGATCTTTTAGAAAAGAACTTCGACATAGCAATTCTCGGTGAAGTTATCGAACATGTTAACAATCCAGTATTGTTCCTGAGTAAAATAAAAAATAAATTGTCACTTATTTGTCGCTCACTGGTTATAACAACTCCCAATGCACTTAGATTGGCTAATTTTGAATTTGCACTCCGTGGAATTGAAACAATCAACACGGACCATCGGTATTGGTTTACACCTTATACACTTATGAAAGTAGCAACTGAAGCTGGTTTAGTGATACAAAACTTATATTTCGTCAATAGCTATTACAACCAAAAAGACTTTTACCTTCTTTCCAAAATTCCTATTCTCAGAGAGGATCTGGTTTTGATTGCGCAGATTTGATTAAAACAAAAACCCCCACTGTATTAGCAGAGGGGGTTGTTTGGGATATATCAAGCCTGGGCATTACCTACTCTCGCAAGGGGTCGCCCTACCATCGACCCGTAGTTGAACTACCTGACAAGTTCATATCTGGAAGGAAGAGATTCTCAAATGAGAGATTGAGGAAATTAGGTTGGCAACAGAAGGTACCACTGAAAGAAAGGTTGAAAGAAGTGATAAGGTGGTATGAGGGGATAATGAAATGAAAGTGGTGGTTCTTGGAGCAAGTGGATTCATAGGACAGAATTGGTGGAGTATTTACTTAAAGGTGGTTTTGAAGTTGTTTCTGTTTACTTTACACATGCAGTTGAATATTCAGGAACGATAAGTTATGAAAATTTTCTTCAGATTGGTGGAAGAATAGAAGCGGTAATATTTGCAGGAGGCAATTCTAACCATAATATTGAGAACAAACATTTATTTGAAAGCAATAGAAAAAGGCAGCAAATATATACAAGAAATTTTAGTTCATAATGTGTTGAGTGATCCAGAAGATTTGACAGAAAAGTTTGAATTACTTATGAAACCAACTGATTATCCAGAAAATCTTTATGGGGATGGACAAGCTGGAAGAAAAATCGCTGAGTTGATTGTTCGATATAACAGCAACTGATGGAAATTCAAAACATAAATACTACGCATAAAATGACTATCTTTCTTCTGATCGTGTTGATCATGCGATGGCTGCTTGGTACGATACCTGATTGGAGTTCCTGTTGTGGTGCCACAGGTCACAGTGGATGAAATCATAGGTACGGGCTTGGTGAGAGATGAGAAACTGTCAAACAAAAAACTCGCATTGAAGATATTGGAAGAGTGTGTGATTTTTAGTCCCAACCGCTTCTAATGTATTAATCTTATTTGTGTTATATGCTTCAATGTTGTAAAATATACACTGTGATCCGCACATCTTCCGGAGGTGAAAACATGAAGAAATTTTTCTTTGTCTTGCTCATGGGTTTGTTCTTTGTGGCATTCGCGGCACAGTGGCCATCACAGCTGAGGTTCGTCTCTGGTCCGTCCGGAGGAACTTGGTTCGCACTGGGTGGTACGCTCGCAGGTATATGGAGCCAAGCAGTTATATCCACGACCAGTGGCACAGGTGGTGGTACTGCCAACATTTTGACTATCTCCAGGAGTCAAGCAGATCTAGGGTTCACCACATTGTCTGGTTTCACAGCCGCAATCAAGGGATTAGACCCCTTCAAAGAACCGGTGAAAGGCACCATGCTGCTTGCAAACATCTACAGGCAATACGCTTACTTTATTATGAGGAAAGATTATGCGACTAAGAATGGCATCAAGACTTTGGGAGATGTTATAAAGAAAAAGTTGCCCATCAGGTTCGCAACGCTCACGCCAGGTACCACATCAGAGTTCGTCACACGCGTACTGTTTGAAAAAGGTTACGGTGTCAGCTGGTCAGACATCAAATCTTGGGGTGGCAGGGTTGAGTTTGCTTCTTACACAGATGGCGCTAATTTGTTGTGTGACAACCATTTAGACATGTTCGCGTTTCAAATCAGTCGTGTGGCTTCCGTCGTCATGGACATAGAGAGCAGAATCGATGTTGTCATCCTTCCAGTGGATGATGAGGCGCTCCAAAAATTGGCCCAGTACCTGGGAACTACGAAGTTTTACATAGAACCAGGTGTCTACAAGAGTGTCACTGAACCCGTTTCGACTGTTGGTGATTATGTGTGCATAGTAGCCCGCGAAAGTCTGCCAGAAGATTTGGTCTACAAACTGGCTGAAGCGCTTTGGAACAACAAAGAACAGATCGCGAAAGCTTTCGTGGACGTGGCTGAATTGAATCCGAGTGAAGCCATCAGCGAGGGTGTGCCTGCACATCCAGGTGCAGTGAAGTTCTGGTCAGAGAAAAATCAGAAGTGAAGTGTGAGGGGGCATGAACCCCCTTTCTTTCATAGGGGTGAATCTTAATGCGTAAACTCACAGGAGCGACTTATTTTTTTGCTTTCTTTTCGCTTATAGCGATGGGAATATTCCACATCTATACAGCGATATTTGGCACCTTTGAAGCATACCTTCAGAGGAACATCCATTTGATATTTGCTCTCCCACTCGCGTTCATTTTCTATCCTGCTACCCAGAAAAGTCCAAAGGACAGAGTGCCTTGGTACGATTGGCTTTTGTTCGTACTTGCGATCTCTCCATGTCTGTATGCGATCATAAATTACGAGAAGATCATCTATCGTATGGTCCAGGTGGAAGAAGTTACAGTTGCACAGATCTTACTTGGTACATTGCTCATCGTCTTGATACTCGAAGCCACACGCAGAATCGTTGGACTCGCGCTCACAATTCTTGCAGCTGCTTCTATCCTTTATATGTACGCTGGGCACCTCCTGCCTGGCCAGTTCAAAGGCATGTATGTCACGTACGATAGGATAGTGGAACATTTGTATCTAACAGGTGAAGGCATATTCTCTACACCTTTGGGTGTTTCAGCCACATTCGTTATGATCTTCCTCATCCTTGGTGGCTTTCTCGAACACAGTGGAATTGGGGAATATTTCATGGATCTGTCCAAATCGCTCGCCGGTAAAGCCACAGGTGGGCCGGCGAAGATCGCGGTGGTGAGCTCTAGCCTGTTCGGTAGTATCTCTGGTTCGGCTGTAGCGAACGTCTATGCGACGGGTACGTTCACTATACCCATGATGAAACAGCTCGGCTTTTCGCCAGTCTTCGCTGGAGCTGTAGAAGCGGTAGCGAGTAGTGGTGGCCAAATCATGCCGCCGATCATGGGTGCAGCTGCGTTCATCATGGCGTCATTTCTGGGTATTCCTTACAAACAAGTGATGATCGCTGCGCTCATCCCAGCGTTTCTCTATTATTTCTATGTCTTCATGTCCGTTCATGCCAGGGCTTCAAAGCTCAATCTGAAAGGTCTTCCAAGCGAGATGATACCGCCTATAAAACAAGTTTTGAAAAAGCTTTACGTACTCTTTCCTATAGCATTGCTCGTCGTGCTCATCATGAGAGGTTACACACCTATGACTGCGGCCACGTGGGGTATTGTGAGCAGTTGGTTCGTTTCTCTACTGGACAAAAAGCACCGCATGGGACCAAGGGGCATTTTGAACGCCATCTATGATGGCTCGAAAAATGTTTTCGTTGTGGCGATCGCTTGCGCCACGGCAGGCATAGTCGTCGGTGCTGTCACTTTGACGGGCATTGGTTTCAAATTAGTGGGTTTCATTTTCTCACTCGCACATAACATTCCGTTCCTCGCATTGATTATGGTGATGCTCATGGCGATTGTTTTGGGTATGGGACTTCCTACCACGGCTGCGTACATCGTTGCATCGGCTTTGGCAGTGCCCGCGCTTGTGAAGTTGGGATTCGATACTTTGGCATCACATATGTTCGTTTTCTACTTTGCTGTGTTCTCTGCAATCACACCACCAGTGGCACTCGCTGCCTATGCTGCCAGCTCTATTTCGGGTGCAAAGCCATCTCAAACGGGTTATCAAGCATTCAGATTGGGCTTGATCGCCATGATCGTAGCATTCGCATTCATGTATGACACAAGTTTTCTTCTTAGGGCCAGCTTGGCGAAAACCCTTTTCGCTCTTATCGCAGGCATCGTTTCTGCTTTCGCCCTGAGTTATGCATTCGAAGGTTTCTTCAAAGTACAATTGAAAGTACCAATGAGAGTGTTGTTAACTGTTTTGGGAGTGTTCACGTTGTTCCCAATTTTCTGGCTCAGGCTTGCCTCTATCCTTGCCTTCGTGGCCTTCTACGTGACAACATATTTGAAGAAATCAAAATAAGAGGCGCCTACAGGCGCCTTTCTTTCATTGTTCGACGAAGACTTTCAACTTTTCGCAAGCTGTCTTTCCATTTCGCATGCTGACGTGTTTCGATAATCTTAGTTAGACAACTTCACTTTTTCTAAATTCGAAGGATCATTCACATGAAAAATCAGAATTTTCGATGATCTATTCATACAAAACTTAAAAGTTATTAAGAAAAACAGTAAGATATTATCTTTTCAAATTAATCGATGTTCTAATCTCTATTCACATGAACATTGGTCTAAGATTTCATCTTCCACAAGATATATTTGTAGTATCATCTATAACCTGAGCGATCTGCAAAGCCTTTGAAGGATCGACAGAATCTTCTACATCGATATTGTTTCTGCGCAAGATAGGACGGCCTGTCTGTGACAGTTCACCTGTGTTGTAAACGATTCTGAGTTGTTTCACCATAACACCTCCTTAAATTTTTGGGAGCACCCGGGTATTTCTCCCAATATATAGTATACGGATGTATATATTTAACAAAATAACCTTGCCTATGAAAACAACGATAAAAGAATCGTTTTTCTAAGATAAACTCTTTATTCAAGCCTATCTTGAAACTTAGTTGAATCTAATGAAAAAATTATATGTGATTGTTCTCTATTGGCAAGTATTTCAAGTAGTTGTACCAAGTTGGTTAAAATAAAATGTTGTTGAGGATAACACCAATGAAGGATTGGGCATAAATTCTTATATCTCTGTGTGATAGAATTCTTTTGAAAAATTGATTTCATAAAAATCACATCAGAGGGTACACATGAGAGTTTTGGTGATTACAAATCTCTCGCTACTAAAGAAAAATAATATCTGGGATATTTACAGTTAGAAGGCTTGAGTAGTATCCAAAAATTGGAGTTAATTATTCCGCTGTATCACTCGGCTTTCAAAATAGCTGGGATACAAGATTTGTAATCTTTTTGAAAAACCATCTCAAAAATCTCATACGACACCATTGAGAAATTTCAGGTGGTCTCAATCATAGCAAAAAACAACCATGCGGGAATTCCCACAATCCCATCGTCTTTGAAGATGATATCCTGTGTGATGAGAATTCCTCTGCCGAACACCTTTTTCATCCCGAGGTAATCAGATTTGTTTATCTTGTTCTGGTACTTCACTTCGACTGGTATCAGCGTTCCTTCATGGTTGTAGATGAAATCGATCTCGTTTCCCCGCTCTGAATACCAGAAAAACGGGCCATCGTAGAGATTTAAGCCGTTCTGGGTAATATCAAAATCTTTCAAAAGATGTCTGAGCGTTAGCATCTCTACAAGTTGTGGAATTCCGATCGTTTTTCCGCTGATGTCAGATATTATATCGGCGATTACTTTGTCGATTGGGTAGGTCTTTTTTTGTTTTTTGGGTCTGATGATCTTTCTGGAGATATCGACGAAAAAGACATTCATGAGTATGAAACTGTAGCCCAGGTATTCGAAGTATTTCTGAATCGTATCGACGCTTTTCACAGCATCTGTGAAAAGATCGACCAGAGAGTTCCAGGAAAATCTCTGACCAACGATGTCTGGAAGTTTTCTGAATATTTCCAGCAAATTTGTTCTTGCCTTTAGATACTTTTCCGCATCTCCAAGAATGAAGTCTTTATACACGTTCTTTGTCATCTCAGTAATTCCGCCTTCTCTCAAAAAATCATCTATTACCTTGGGAAAACCACCTGCGCTCAGATATTTCAAGAAATACTCTTTCAGAAAAGCGTTTTTAAGATATAATCTGTTCAGATCATCAACAGAGCTTGTGAGAATTTCTTCTATCGTTTTTCTTTTAATGTCAACTCCTGAACTTCTCAGAAATTCTCCGAACGTGATGGGAGCGTAAACCAGATCTTTACCGTAACCCTTTCTTCCCGGAAGTCTTTCGCTGGATTTTTTCAAGTCATAGGCGGAAGAACCTGTGAGAACAACAAGGCAATTATCGAGCAAGCCGATATCTACAAGGTACTTCAACGATTTTTGCCAGTCTTCGATAGCTGTTATCTCGTCTATGAAGATGTATCTGATCTCTCCTGGTTTTTCTTCGAACATTTGAAAGAAAGACCTCACAGTTTCTATCAGGTCGAATCTATCGTTTATTCCGTCACACATGAAAAAGAATATATTAGACGGTTTCACACCATCTTCGATCAGTTTTTTGATATAGAGTTTAAGAAAAGTGGTTTTTCCTATCTGGCGAGGCCCTCTGATAGTGTAAATACCCGGTTTTCCCTTTGGGATTTCTCTGAAGAATTTTTCTGGACAGTATCTAAATGTGCTTTTCTCAAAAGCACTGATGTGTCTATCAACGTGTATTTCTTTTTGGGAACGCCACCATGGGTTCATGATATAAAGTTCGTCTATTTGCAATCAGATCACTCCCTATATCTAATTACACTACCTATTATACCAAATTGTTCGAATTTATCGATTATGTTAAATAAAATCGTACGAATTTATCGATTATGATCGATAAAAACATACGTGTTAAAAACCAGACTGTTCACTTTTTGAAGTAGAGAAAGGTGACAGAGAACATTTTCTAAAACCTGTCGAGCCTGTATGGTGTTTGTCGAGGTTGTCAACAACGTCGAAACATTTAGTTAGATTATGAAGCCATCCCTACTGGATGCGTGTGGACGGGTTCTTTGCCTCTTCTAAGGATATAATCTTTTTGATAGTTTCACGAAAATACAGATTAGCGTTAGGGATAGCCCCATTTCTTGTTTTTGGACCAGTTATGTTGGGAATATCAGAAACTACTGTTATAGGAATTAATTTCACAAAGAAGACATATTGGCATTTTGTTATCTCGTTGTTCACGAGTATAACTAACGTAGTTGGTAATTTACTTAAAAAATAAACAAAATTGGGGTAATTGTTCGTGAAAATCCTTGTGATAGGCTACATGCATCCAAAGTACGACAAAAGGATGTTTCGAACGGTAAAGATGTTGGCTGAAAGATGTGAGGTAATTTACCGATATTTGACAGATAAAGACGAGAAAGAATGTGTTGAAGGTAATATTAGATATGTGCCTGTAAAGTATGCAAAGGATGGTAAAACAAAATATATTTTAGAGTATTTTAAAAGAATATCTTTCGATAAAGTGATCTTTGATTTGATCAGAGATAGTGAATACGATGTTGTGTATTTCCATCATTTCTTGGCAAGTCTGCTTGTTAAGGCTTTCAAAGTGGCAAAGAAGAGAGGGAAGGTGGTCATCTATGATATCCACATTTAGTGTTTCCAAATTACGCTGAAAGTGTTTTTTCTCAGACAGGAAAGAGAAAGAGATATGTATAGTTGGAAAAACGCCAAGGGGTATCAGCCACGAGAAAGAGATCTTAAAAAAACTTATCGCTAATGGATTTGGACTTTGGACTCAAGTTGATAGGCATGGATTTGGATGTTTTTAGCGATATTCCACATGAATACAAAGCATTTATGCCATATGATGGGATGATGAAAGAATTTTCAAAGTCTGCTTTTTCGCTTATTTTGTACAATACCATAGGTTATGATTACAAAAACTATATATTTGCTTTACCAAATAAATACTACGATTCACTTGCAGCTGGCGTGCCTGTGATTGTGAAAAATACGTTTTTATCTATGGCGAGAGAGGTTGAAAGTTATAAAGTTGGAGTGGTTATAGATCCTAAAAATGTGGATGAGTCGGTAGAGAAGATTGAAAGCTTATGAAGGTTATAATGAATTAGTCGAGAATATAAAGAAGTACCAAGAAAGATTTGTGTTAACTTGGGCAAAAAAGATGAGTTTTTGGGATTTATCTTGAAAATTTAGGGAATATATATTTTTCTATGTACAGTCGCCATTGTACCGTGGTTTCAAGGTAAAATATTCAAAGACTGTATAAAAAGATTCGTGGGGGGGGTCCATTTGGAGATATCGCAAGCTGTCATTAAACAAATAAGAGTTTGGCAAGATCGATTGTTGAATCTGAGTGCTAACAATCCTTTACTTGCTGTAGATCAAGCGAATGTTTCGAAATTATTGGTGAAAGATCCTGATATGTTCAATCTTTTTGACATCCTGGTTGAAAGAGGCAAAGAGTTGAATTTGCCCTTTGTTGTTTATGATTACGAGAATGATGAGTATGTTCTTAAAGACCAGGGAGACATTCAATTTGAAATTTATACAAAAGAGCTCGAGAAAAAAATAAAAAGACTTCACATGCTTTCAAAGACTTCAATTGAAGAAAAAGGAATTGTCTCTTTGTTTATAACTTTTGGAGTACTCAAATTGAAAGATCCAGAATTTCTTGTTCCATATTTGTCTTTTCCAATAATATTGACTCCCTGCGAACTTACAAGAAAAGGACCATACTCTGCATTCAAAATAAATGCCCTTGAGGAAGAGACCCAACTCAATCCTATTTTAGAGCTATTGTTCCGTGAGAAATACAAGATACCTTTTCCCCAAACAGAGAAAATAGATCTTAAGGAGATTATTCACTATATAGAAAATTTACTCAAACAATACACTGATTGGAGGATCTTACCACAATCTTGGCTTTTAAACCTGAACCCGGAAACAATTGTGATACGCAATGACTTGGAAAATATCATACAAAACAGCGAAATCAGAAGCCATCCAATCATAGAGTCATTGGCAGGAATGCCACGTCAAAATGAATCCAAAAAAGTAGTACAGTCAATACCATTAGTACCTGTTTTAGAAGCTGATTCAAGTCAAATTGATATTCTCCGACGGGTAAGAAATGGTGAAAATCTTGTCGTACATGGTCCTCCTGGTACTGGCAAGAGTCAAACGATTGTCAACATCATTGCAGATGCTTTGATATGTGGAAAGACTGTACTTTTTGTGAGTGCAAAAAAGGCGGCGTTGGATGTGGTTTATGAAAGATTGAAAAATATCGGCCTGGATAGATTCTGTTTGGAAGTTCACAGCACCAGGAAAGCAAAGGTTGAATTGATCTCGGATTTGAAGAAAACGATTGATCAAATTCAAACCGAGCAGCCTTTTGAACGACCAGAAAAGCTTATTGAACATTTTAAAGACTTGAAAAACTACCTGGACAATTCTCTCAAAGCGCTTCATTGGACAGATTATCCGCTGGGTATATCTGTTTACGATGCAATTTTGAGATTAGAACAGATGAAAGATTCCCCTGGCATGATACATCCTTTGCCGTTTTCAAGAATAACTGAGGTTCCGAAAAAACAACTTGAAGAGTATTTGCAAATCTTGACCTTATTAGAAGACTTCTCAGATATGTATACAAAGATGGATCAACATCCTTGGAATGGATTCCAATTCCAAAACAATTTACTTCCTTATCCTGCAAAGGTAATAGAATTCGTTGAATATGTAAAGGTGAATCTGGAAGATTTGAAGCAGATATTAGAAAAAATCGGGTTTTCCAATGTCGACGAGTTAAATTTCAAAATCCTGCAAGAAATGGCTAAAACTTTAAATTCATTGACACAAGTTGATGTTTTTTCAATTGAATGGTTCCGCATGAGCCAGGAGAAATTTGAAAAAATTCTTCGAGTTTTGAGAGATTATTTCAAAGCGATCGATGACTTTAGCTCCCTATCGAAAATATGTGCCGAACATACTTCAAAGTCTGTAGAAGAATTAGCAGAATTACTCAGCCCAGTGGAGTGCGTTTACAACAAATGGACACGGATTCTCAAACCATCGTACTGGAAATGGATGAGATATGTCAACACAAAGCTAAATTATCCCCACAACTTTGAGCAGATCAGAAATCTTTATTTTCATACAAAAATGGTTCTTGATAGCAAGAGGAAAATCATTGAACAAGAGAATTTCTTAAACACTTATATCAACGTGGGATCTGATCTGAAAAGGCTCAAAATAACTCTGAAAGAAATGGAAATAGCCTTTGAAATAACCAAGCTGGTTAGAAATCCAGAAAGATTCATTCAATCTGATCTTATCATTGATGATGGCATTAAGGAGTTAATTTTGAAGGCGTTGAAGATCGTAGAAGATCTTACTTTAAAAAAAGTCATGCATGACCTGGAAAAGCTCTGGCCTAATGGTTTTGCAAATTCCAAGTCTGTTTTTGAACTAAATATCGATAAACTGTTGGACAAAATCAAGCAATTGTTAGAAAATGAAACAAGACTTCATGAATGGGTTCGTTTTCAAGAAATAGTGCAAAAATTGGAAGAATTGAATCTGATATCTTTCATCGAGAGGGTTATCAAGGATAACAAAGATAACCTGAAAAACATTAGAAAGATCTTTGAAAAAAATTTCTACAAACAATGGGTGGGAAGTATATGTTCTCAAAATGTTTACCTTAAGGGATTTTCCAAGGAAATTCATGAAAGGACTATCCTAAAGCTCAGAGAGACCGAAGAAAAACTCAGACAAGATTGGACAAAGTACATAAAATCAACTACCTCGCTGAGAATAAGAAATATATTAAATCTTCCTAATGAATTCACACAGCAAATACGAATTCTGATGAGAGAAATTCAGAAAAAACGCAGGCACAAACCTATCAGAAGATTATTTCAGGAAACATCGGATGTTTTTAGATATCTCAAACCGTGTATCTTTATGAGCCCTATCTCTGTTGCTTCTTTTTTAGATTTGAAAAAGTATGCTTTTTATTTTGATATTGTCATCTTTGATGAAGCATCGCAGCTGATGACTCCAGAGGCGATACCTGCAATAGTCAGAGGAAAACAGATTGTTGTAGCAGGTGATCCTAAGCAACTCCCACCAACAACCTTTTTCAAATCATATTATGAATTAGAAGATACCGACGATGAATTCAAACCTCTTGAATCGTTTTTGGATGATTGCATAGCTTCACCTCACGTTTTCAGTAATGGCTACTTAAAATGGCACTATCGTAGCCGGGATGAACGTTTAATAGCATTTTCAAACTATTATTTTTACGGTGACAATCCCTTGATAACATTCCCGTCTATTAATAGCAATAGTGACGATCAAGGAGTAAGACTGGTATATGTTAACGGAGTATGGGATCGTGCAAAGAGCAGAACAAATCCAATTGAAGCTCAGAAGGTTGTAGATATTGTGATCGAACATCTCAATAAGCACCCTGAGCGTTCACTGGGAGTTGTAACAATGAATATCTCTCAAAGAAATCTAATAGAAGATCTTCTTTACAAAGCTCTCGAAAAGTATCCACATTTGTTCGACATTGTTTTTGCACCATCAAATGAACCGTTCTTTATAAAATCTCTCGAAAATGTCCAAGGTGATGAGAGAGATACTATTATCATCAGTGTTGGTTATGCTCAGTCGCCATCTGGAAAGATCTCGTACAATTTTGGTCCGCTGAATTACGAATCAGGTTGGAGAAGACTGAACGTTCTTGTTACAAGGGCACGTTATCAGATCATCCTGGTTACCAGCTTAAAATCATCGGATCTCTCTGAAATAAAACCCGATAATCGTGGTGCTATGGCACTGAAGAATTATATAGAATATGCCGAAAGAGGCTGCAAATTAAGCGCCAATGCATTTAAAGAAGAATGTAATGATATCCTGCCAAATATTGTAGCTTCAAAGCTCAACGAGAAAGGGATTTTGACCGATGTCAATGTAGGATTGGGATTGTGCCGGATAGATATTGTGATAAAAGATTCTAAGGATTCAAAGAAGTATCTAATGGGATTCATCCATGACGGCAAAGATCATATGATGATCAGCGATGCTTTCGATAGAGAAGTTTTAAAATTCAAAGTTCTTGAACGTCTTGGATGGCCACTGAAAAGAATCTGGACTTTGGAGTGGTACATGAATTCAAATAAAGTGATTGAAGATATATCAGTTTGAAAGTCGGGAGAAATTCTTCTGAACAGAAGAAGTTGTGGTATTTCAAAAAGATCGAATAATTTAGATCGACAAGTTTTGACCTTGCTTTAGGTCAAAATAATGAAAATTTGACCTAACAGAGGGTCAATATATTATAATGAGTGAAAAAATGAGCATCTGGAGGTTGTTTTATGTGACACGTGATGAAATACTGGCAGTTCTCTTAAGGTGGAACCTGTGGGGAAATGCAAGAAAGACCAAGATAGTTTCAAGAGAATGTATTCAAAAAGTGAGGTCTTTTAAAGATTATCACGGTGTTATTGTGATAAAAGGACCACGTAGGGCAGGAAAATCAACGAATATGTAACTGCAAGGGGTTATAACTTTCCAGATAAGCTTAAACTGATCTCTGGGAAGAACATTTATCTTTCCCTTTTGAAGGATTATCTCGTATACGGTGGTTTTCCTGAGGTAGTTATGAACATAGAAAAAGGACAGGTTGTCGACAGAATTCTTTCTCAATACGCAGAGGATATCATTCTTAAAGATATAGTAGCAAGATATAGTGTAGAAAATACAAAGCTTCTAAAAGCACTGTCAAAATTCATCGCTCAAAATATAGGTAACAAATTTTCAATTAGAAAGATGCAGAGATATTTTGAAAACATTTTTGAAGAAAAATCTTCTACAAGTACAATATCTACCTATATTTCCTATCTGGAATCTGCCTACTTTTGTTTCGAAGTTCCTAAGTTCGATTATTCATTGAAAAAAACCATCAAAAGTCCCGTTAAGTATTATTTGATAGACACAGGACTAAGAAATACGATATATCCTTCTTCCAGCCCTGATCGTGGGAGGTTATTGGAAAATGCAATATATCTGAAATTAAGAAATATGTACGAGGAGATATTCTATTGGGAAGAAAAAAACGAAGTTGATTTTGTGTGCAAAAAGCAAAATGATCTGGTATTGTACAATGTCTCGTATGTTTCAAAAGAATCTGAGATAAAAGAAAGAGAACTAAAAGGCTTTGTGGAATTCCCATACCCTACGGTTGAAAGATACCTCATAACCTGGGATTTATACACCAAACTTTCTTGGAATGGTTTGAAAATAAAAGCTTTACCTGCTTATCTTTTTTTGCTCGATTCTGATTGACTTTAAACTTTTTGCCAATCGGCGAATTTTGATTCTGGACTTTCTGTTATGACGATTGCTTTGTATATATAAGTTTGGTGAAAATAATTGGTCAGTTTTATTTGACAACAAAACGAAAAATGTTTATAATATAAATGATAAGTATTTTTCCGATTTCGACCGTGGGGGTGTAAAGATTAACTTACAAATAAAAACTCCAATTTGGACTGGTGATATTGATTCAAAGAGCGATACTATTCAATCAACAGGTATTGTTGGATCTCTTCGCTGGTGGACAGAAGCACTTCTCAGAGGAATGAATGAATTTGCGTGTGATCCTACTGGTGACTCAAGATGCCCTGATGATGAAAAATATTGCTCCTCTTGCTTGATTTTTGGTGCCACAGGGAGAAGAAGGCTTTTCAGATTGGAGATAAATGGAGGAAGGAAAATCTCTTTTCCAGGGAATGGGGCAATAAACGTAAAACCATCTGGGCGTTCACGCGGTTGGTTTTTTGGCCCCGCGATAGTCGGAGGATTGAAAATGGAAATCATTCCTCTCGACGAAAAATTTGATGAAAACTTCGTATTGGTGCCATTACTTGTTGCTTCTAAATGGGGAGGTATCGGCGCAAAAACACAACTTGGATATGGCGTTGTTGAAGTGGCAAGTTCATCAAATGCTGATTTTGATAAATTTAAGAAAGCCCTTGAAGATCTTTCTAGAGAAAGAAAACGTCAGGAATTAAATAACCTCAGTTTACCAAATCTCAAAGAAATGTTCTTTGCAAAGATTCAGTTCAAAGCAAGCAACAATTGGTGGGAAAAAGTTGATGGATTAATAGATAAATCAGGTAAAAATAGATTTGAAAAAGAAATAAGAAAAAAAGTGATAGAAGAATGTCTTAATAACAATTTCTTACCCATAGCTCCGGTGATCAAAAACTGGTTGAGATATGGTAATGGGAGGCAAACCTGGCAACACAATAATAGAGCAAGAGGTTTAGAAAACTGGTTGTTTGGTACCAGTAAGACAGTGTGTCCACAATGTTATGACTATGACATAGTGCCTCAGGAAAATGAAACTTATAAATGTCGAAATTGCAATCAAAAATTCAAAAAAGAGGAAGTCATAGATAGATGTGCTTCAAAGATAAACATTTCCTGCGCTTATGTTGTTGATAATAATCTTTGGGAAGTCAGAATATGGGGATGGATACCTTCTTACCCTAAGATTCAAGGTTTTCAAAAAGATCGGTTTCTGGACAATCTCAAAAGTGCGTTGAACGGCGGAAATTTTCACGCACTATTTGGTAATCAAACGTCAGATCACAAACTCGTTGTGTGGCGAGAGTATAACTCAGAAAGAGATACTTTTAAGAAAGAAGAAAACTTCGATGGCTTTGTCAAGAGTTTATTGTAGGGGGATAGATGATGTGTCACGATTTCTACGCTCAATATAAAGTTGAAAATGAACAAGATGTCGATCAACTCACCATTGGTTCTGGAAAATACAACGATATAACGGATGTGTATCAAAGAATCTTGCTTCTCTCCACAGCCTACCCGAACAGCCTTAATTACGCACGATCTGGAAATAGAACAATATCATCCGGCTTAAAAGCAATCTTGCATTCTTCTAAACTTTACGATCAACACATTTCATGCAGATTGGAAGAGATGAAAACGCTTGGCATGGACCCGGAAGCAGATATTGCCCTTCTACCAAAGGGGAGTTGGATTCTTGAGTTTCAGATAGAACTGGAGAAACCATTTCTCTCGAGAGACGATGTACCGTTTTACATCATCGATAATCCCGTGAAAAAGGACATTGTTTTTTCAATTCCTGTCACTCTTGCTACTACTTGGAAGGGTAATCTGCGCTGGGCAATGATGAAAAAATGGCTCGAAAGTAGAAAAAACAATCCAAGGGAATTTGCAGAGATAAGGTTTCGCCATACATTGCTTTTTGGGACAGAAAAGGGATGGGAAAGTATACCAAAGGGATGGACAGAGTATCTAGACAGGATGTGTCCAGATGCAAAGGAAATCTATAGAAAGAAACTGATAGAGAAGTTTGGAGATTATGCTAAGGCAGAGGATATCCACGTTCAAGGAATGCTTTATTTCTACCCTACTTTCTGGAACAAAGCTGAGCTTATGATCATTAATCCGCACGATAGAAAGACAAAAACAGGTAAAAATCCCATCTATTTTGAAATTGTTCCAGAGGGAGCAAAGGGTATGTTCAGATTGCTTTACGTGCCATATCACTGGCTTGGAAGCAACAATGAAGAATTGAGAAATAAAATCCAGGAAGATCTGCCTCAAATCATAACTGGTATCAAGGCTATGATATTCGAATATGGATTTTCTGCCAAAAAAACGGTCGGGTTTGGAAAAGCAAAAAATAATCTTCGCTTTGGTAGGTTGGAGATAAAAGGATTCCTATCTGCTCGAAAATTTTCAAATTTTGAAGAGTTAGAGAATATTTGGGGTGTGGAAGATGAGCATTCTTGAAACATTAAGTAAAAACAGAACGCCTATCTTGCTCGCTGAGATAGGGGCGTATTTGCATTTGATAGGAAGATTTTCCAAGGAATTTCTCGAGAGTCACGTGAAAAATGGAAGCATTTCACCAAATTTTGATTATCAGAAAATTTGTTCTGATCCAGCATTTTTTGAAAGTACAGGGCTGGACAAGATACTCAGTGACCAAAGATTAAAAAGCTTTATAAAGTTCAATACAAATGCAAATATTGGAGAGTTAACAAAAGGCGTTGATGATTTTTGTGAATTCATTCAAAAGCACACTTGGAGAGATAGCCCGTATGGACTTTGCCAGATATTGGCAGATGCTCATGGAATAGTATCTGGTATAGACAAGTCGCTGGCTGGTATATTGGAGAATAAACAAAGAAAAGACTACACATTTCGTTCCACAGTTTTTGGTTATGAAAAAGAAATAGAACTGCTGAAAAATCCGGACTTAAAGAGGCAATTGTTCGAAGAACTTTATCAGATTCTGAACGATATTTTCGCAGAAATTGCGACAAATCAACAGATTTCCTACGAGAACTACCGAAAGTTTCTTTCAACTGTCGCAAAATATTACCCAAAAACCATTGGTGAAACCAGAAGACCTATCAATGAGATCTCTCTTTATGATTACGCTTATTCGATCGCATCTCTGATGAAATCCAACCTTGCCAAAATGCTCGTGGATGGCTGGTATGAACCACAAAGTAAATCTAAATGGACGGTATTTTCAGTAAACCTGGATATTCCCGGGTTACTTTCCAAAGGGCTGAAAATAGGAGATATTTTAGGATACCGAAGTCAAACAGAAAATCTTTTCAACGAAATCAAAAAGTTCGTTGAATATGACTACTCATTTGGTAATGAAATTTATAGAGATGGAACTGGTATTTACTTTTCCTGTCCAGTCTTTGAGAAAATTGATGAATTTTTAAAAGAAATAATGGAAACTTTTCTCAACAGCCTCAGTTTCGATGTTAGCCTTCACGCTGGCATCTCAAGAAATAGCAGAAGTATGACTGTTATTGCCAATGAAAGAGTGAAAGCTTTAGGAAAAATTTCTTTTTCATATACTAGTGGTGCAGAACATTGGAGAAATACCGTGATAAATGAAAATCACGAAAATAAATTTGTCCTTGAAAAATGCCCGGTTTGTGGTATCAGAATGAAACTTGAAAAAGGCGATAGGTGCAAAGTATGCAATGAGCGATACGAGAATAGAGCGGAAGTTTGGAATAAAGATCCAAAAGCAACAATATGGATAGACGAAGTATCAGATGGTAACGACCGTATCGCTATGATCGTCGGAAAATTCAATTTAAACAAATGGCTCTCTGGCGAAATGTTGGATACATTGACCTCAACAACTTTTGTGGAATGGAAGAACAAAAACAGCACTTTATGTTCGAAGATAGGAATTCACGAAATAGAAGATTTAGAAAGAGAGTTTCAAGATATGTTCAAAAATCCTAAACTTAATAGAGATGGGGAGGAACTTTTGAAATCATTTGTTGACACAAAGATAAATGATTTCAACAAGTTCTGGCATCCTATTGCCGAAAGAGATGCTACTGGATATGCTCTAAATCTTGTGGATAACAAAGAAAAAGCAAGATATCTTGTCAAGCTGCTTTTTAGAAAACATCCTTCGTTTGCCCGCTTAAGGCGCATATGGTTAACAACTCAAGAATTCATTGATGAGGTCTTTGGAATAATAAGAAATACTTTCGGGGTTTCGGATCCAAGAACAAAACGAATCAAACTTGTAATTTCCCCAAATCCATCGATTCCAAAGAATTCGACATGTGACGTAATTGTAAACGGCGCAAGATTCAGTCCCGTTTGTATCGATGATACAAGAAGTATCTTCATAAGTACTACAAATCTCGAGATTTTGAACAAGTTTGGAAAAACTGTCGAGGAAATAGCAAAAACACTCTCCGGGCAAGATATAAAACTGAAAACAGAAGAAGAGAAAAATTGGAAAGATTTCAAAATCATTGAAGCAAAGCCAGCTAATGATGAGTTTCAAGATTATCTCCCTTATATAGAAATCTACGATTTTCCGGATCAGTTCATGGTACTCGTTCCTGCATATGAAGCCCTCAGTATAACGGAAAAGATCCTTATGGAATACGAAAAACAATTCTCCAAAGTGAGAGACAGATTGCCACTCCACCTTGGGATCATTGCTTTCCACAGGAGGACACCTCTTTACATCGTTATGGATGCCGCAAAGAGGTTGTTAAAAGGGTTTGAGATGTCGAAAACAATAGAAGCCAAAGTGTTAGATGTGGAAGATATTGAGGATCAAGAGCTAGGAAAGTGCAGAAAACTTAAATTGCAGACTGATGGAAGAGATATTCCCTTGAGCTGGATTATCTCGCATTCTACAAAAGACCCAGGAGTAGAAGACTTGTGGTATCCATATCTAAGGATTCCTGATAAACTTCAAGATAGAGATCTCTCTTTCGATTACACAGGTAATGGAGATTATGTTGTTCACGTCAAGAAGATGAAGAAAGGGGACAAATTAAAAATAGAACCTTCCTACTTCAAGCTGTGTTATATAGAAGAATCTTCAGATAGGTTTTTTGTGGATGAGAACTTTGGATTTATAGATGACATCCATACCATTCAATGTTTGTGGAAATTCGTGGTAGATAAATTGAAATCGGGAAGTTGGACTGTTTCGCAGCTCTATAATTTCTGGGGAGAATTTGAAAAAATAAAAAAGTACGATGAAAAAACTTCTGAATATTTTTTGGAATCGAATCTCATCAACATACTTGGGCTCGATCGTTCTTCAAATGAATTCGAATTTCTGAAGAAAGCAATCAAAGATGAACTGTTTGAACTATGTCTTTATTGGAATCTCCAAGTTAGAAAAGAAAAAGTAGGAAAGGGGGATTGAAATGAATCTCTATGAACAGAAGACCTATTACGCGATGTCTATCGATCCGATACACGTTGGCACAGGTGGAACAAGATTGGAAAGGGTTGATCTCTCCATAATACGGGATCCTGCTACAAAACTTCCAAAAATACCAGGAACGAGTATAAGTGGACCTACCAGAGCGTACACTGCGCTTGTAACAGGAAAGTACAAGTGGAAAAAAGATGATCGCGAATATTCCTGTGTGGGAAGAGGGAGAGAAGGTGGTGAAAGACATTGTGGAATGGTGAATCCTGCATGTCCTGTGTGCATTCCATACGGTTTTTCTAAAGGTTCTGGAAACAGCTTGCAGGGACTTGCACAATTTTTTGACGCTCATATATTCCTTTTTCCCGTTGCGTCAATGATAGGCCCTGTATGGGTGACTTCTCCTTTGGCACTGGAAACATACGAAGTTAACAATCCGTTGGAAAACGAGTTTTATTCTCTGGGAGACGAGTTAGGAACTATAGAAAAACTCAACTTCGGTTGGATCTTGTTAAAAAAAGCAGAAAATGAACCTAATGAGCTTAAGGAAATAAAAGAAAAGCTGTTCAACCATGTTCCGATACCAAAATTTATAAAACAGAGAATTGCTCTTGTTTCAGACGCTCTGTTTTCAAAGATTGTGAACAGCAACCTTGAAGTGAGAACATCAGTGAGCATAGACCCCGACACTGGAACTGCTGAAGAAAAAGCCCTCTTCACCTATGAAGCGATACCGCGTGGCACTATTTTAAAATTTGACGTCACATACAATTCCGGCAAATATTTCGGGGTCGGTGATGAGGTTCTGAGAACAGAAAACGGAGGAGAAGTTGATGCAAACTGGGTGAAGAATCAAGTGGAGAAGGGATTAAAGCTTTTTGAAGTACTGGGGATAGGTGGTATGAACACGCGTGGCATGGGAAGAATGAAGGTGTTGAATCTTGAGGGAGTGAGTGGAAATGCATGAAAGACCAAGGAGTGAAAATATCGATCAGATCTGTGCAAAATATAGCATTGGTATCATCAGTGAGATGACGAGTGAATACGATCCAAAAGAGGTTCAGAATCTTATAACTAAAGCACTGGGTGTTCTTCAGCAGCAAGGACTGTATTCGTTTGGTCTGTTCTGTAAAGCAGAAAGTAAAGCAGGAAAAATTCTTGAGAATATCATAAAAATGCTTCATGAGATTGAAGTTTTGGACAATTCAACCGAAAATGAGCTTTCAAAACTAAGTAAGCTTTCAGAGAATATACATGATTTGATACTTGCAGTCGAGATTGTGGAAAAAACTTTGATATATTCAAGATATCATGCTAAAGCTCTGGTGAAGGAAACAAGTACTCAAAGTGAGTGAAGAAGCATGGGATGGGGACTTTATTCTCTGGTCTTTCGGCTGAAATCACCGTTGCACATTGGATACCATAAAATCTTGCACCTCATGCGAACAAGACTCTATGTTCCTGCAAGGACCTTTTGGGGTGCTCTGACAGTGAGACTTGTGCAGGAGACAGGTACGAGTAATTATGAAAAAGCAGGGCAGTTTCTAAAAGAACAAATGAGGTTTGGATATCTTTGCCTTTCAGATGGTAAAGAGCTTTTTATTCCACAATACACAGAGGAAGGTTTGAAACTGGGGCAAATGCACTTGCACGAATTTGAGAAAAAATACGTTTGCTCTATATCGACGACCGCTATAGATGCATATTCTTTATCAGCAGATGAAGAGACTCTGCATCACCTTGAATATATAAATCCTCGCGGTATGGATGATTCCTCTCCTCTGTTTCTCAAAGGATTATTATGGGTAAGACTTGAGAATTTTTCCGAGCAAGGTAATGATCTTTCATTCAGGTACGAAGGTGTTCAATTGAGACTTTCCGAGCTAATGCAATTTTTACAAATAGGTGGTGAGAGAAAATACGGATTTGGGCAGGTAGAGTTATCAGAGATGAGAAAGATAAGCAATCCGAAGTTAGAAGCAGAAGAGTTCTATGGTGAGTGGAGTGGCGAGAAATCTATAAATGTGACCATACCAAAGGGAAAGCCAGTGTGGGCTCATGTTGAATATGTTCCAGATTTGAAAATGAAAGGTGAGATAGAAATTTTCATGGGAAGAGAATGGAACCAGAGCAAGGGGGCAGGAAAAAATATCGCTTCTCATGGCCTTTGCTGGGTACCAGGCTCTATCGTAGAAGAAAATACTGTTACCTTCGAAGTGGCAGATTTAGGAATTTGGAAATATGAAAACACGACAGAAGGCAAACTATAACATATTATCATTTGGTATATCAAAGTCCTTTCTTATCTGCTCTGTCTGACCATAAATGAAAAACTGCTAAGATAAGAAAAGTGAAGATTTAGTAAATAATAATTATGTCATATCTGTACTTTTAGTATGATTGGTAAAAAAGAATTGCTATAATTGATCGTAGATTCAAAAGCTCATGTTAAAAATAATCAGAATTTTCATTTGATCAAAGAACAGATAGTAGACACCGTATGATAAAGGAAATCGGAGGTAAAATTGTGCCAACTCTTCCAAAATTGCGAGGATTGTATTACATTACACATGTTGATAACGTGCCATCTATTTTTCAAAGAGGAATTTTGTCCCATGCAGAAATTGAGAGGCAATCTATACATCAGCATTATTTCAGCAAGAGACATATCGATCATACCAGATCCCACGTTGTTTTTCCTGCCTACTCGAAAGATTGAACTGACCGAAAAACTGTCGCTGGTCGAGAGCGATATGTTTTTTTCAAGGATGCAGACACTCACTGTAAGCGTAAACACAGTTGGCGTTATGGGGAAAGGGCTTGCTTCTAGGGTAAAATACCAATTCCCCGATGTTTACGTGAGGTATCAAGATGTTTGTAAAACCGGAGAACTTGGACTCGGTAAACCATATTTGTACAAAAGAGAGTCGTCACTGGATTCGCTTTTGGCTGACGAAGGGGAGAAATTGCCGAATCTCAATCATCAGACGTGGTTTTTGCTTTTTGCTACTAAAAGTCACTGGAAAAATATGGCAGATCTTGAAGGAATAGAATCTGGATTAAATTGGATTGTTAAAAATTATAAAAAAGAAGGTATACAATCATTAGCTGTTCCAGCGCTTGGTTGTGGTCTTGGTGGTCTGGAGTGGGCGACTGTTGGACCATTGATGTGCAGGTATTTGCAGCAACTTGATATACCTGTACAAGTGTATCTACCTTTAGAACAACGTATTCCAGATGCCCAACTTTCGCAAAAATTTCTGCTGGACGAACAATAAATAATGCAAAAAATGATCGAAGGTTTTACATGAATAGGGGGAATATTATGAGCCTCCTTTTAGTAATTTTGGGAGTGTTTTTTGGGTTTATCATAGGATATTTCATTGGGCAGTCGGTTGCTAAAAGTGAAAGCCAGAAAGATATTCAGTCGTCGTTAAAACCCCTTTTGGAACAACTTTCTGAGCTTAGCCGACAACAGGGAACCTTTTCTTCTCACTTGAACACATTAAACAATCTTTCTGCTCTTGTGGCAGACCTCAAAGCAAGATATGAAGAGATTAAAGAAAGTGAAAAGAAATTGAGTCTTGAGCGCGATAAAAGAATGGAAGATTTCATGGAAAGTATGAGACATATTTTTGAGGAAGTTTCCAGCAAGATGCTGAAAATTGATGAGGAAAAAGAAAAAAGAATAATGGAACTTGTTGAAAATATGAAACGTTTTACCGATGAACAGAGAGCATCAACCGAGAAATTTCTTTTGCAGCAGGGTACTACAAGAGAAGAAATAGAAAAGCGCCGTGATGCAGAACTAAAAGACATGAGAAGAATCATGGAAAATTTCATACACACGGTTTCTGGAACCAAAACCAGAGGAAATGTTGGAGAGATGCTCTTGAGTGATGCTCTGAGTGAAACAATAAAAGTTGGAAAAGTCGTCAAGAATCTTTCTATAAATTCAATGAATGTGGAATTTGCCTGGAATTTGGGAGATGGAAAATACATTCCGATTGACTCGAAGTTCCCGGAGATTTTCTCTCTGGCTGAAGAGTATGAAGAGAAACCAGATAATCGAGAACAGGTGAAAAAACAGATTGTTCAGAAAATAATGAAAGAAATAGAAAATATTAAAAAATACTGCAATCAGCCCAATACAATAGACAGCTGTATCATGGTAGTACCTTCCACAGTACTTGATATCGCTCCGGAATTGGTTGCAATAGGGAAAGAGCACAATGTTTTTCTGTGTTCTTACAGGGAAATCTTTGCTGTTGCGCATTATCTTGAGGCAAGATATTTCAGCACAAGGCAAGATGAAGCAGGAAAATACAGACAAATGGTGGAAGTTTTGTTGAAAATCCTTGGAGAAATAGAGAGAAAAATTGGATCTATGGACAGGGCATTAAGGTCTATTTCCAATGCCAGTGATGAAATAAAGACATTAACATCAAAGGGCAAATCGATCGCAAGCGGTGATCTTGTTTCAATGCAAACCATGCAAATGAATAAGCCAGATGAAATTGCCAAAACAAGCGAAGATGTTGAACAAAATTATTGATAATTTGCAGGGGGTGAATTGTATGAGTTTAACGTCATTCTTGAAAGATAAAGATGTGAAAAATGCATTTGAGCGGGTTTTCGAAGAACCACAATTTAAACTCCAGGCTGAATTATTAGCACATCCTTTGACGAACAATTATGCACTTTTGGGCACTGCTTTTGATTATCTACTACGTTTTTATGTAAAGCGATTAAATCCTGATGCCATAGAACATCGCTGGATTAGTGAACGGGTTTGTGATGACTTTTATTCCTTGTTACTGATATCGGCATCCGGTGTGTTCATTGATATTGAAGAAATTGATAACATTGAGAAGAAAATTAAGGAGATAATTCAATATGCAAAGAAAGCTTATAGCGAATACATCAACACAGGTATTATGAATCACGATCTCTTTAAGTCTGTGTTGTTATTGGCACAGGTAGATTCAATATACAGAGAAGGCGCGAAGGTAATGTATAGAGATGGTTTTTTAGATGAAAACAGTGTCGATGAGAATGACATAAAAGACTTGCAAAATTTGATATCAATAGTAAAGCCAGAGTATTTCAAAGCAAAGGAAATATGCATATTAAACCCGACATTTGGAAAAGCATCCAAATTAGTTGGTGGAGCAGACTGTGATTTGGTTATAGACGATGCAATAATAGATATAAAAACCACAAAAAAGCTCGATTTGACAAGAGATTATTTTAACCAGTTAATAGGCTACTATATTCTCTACACGATCGGAGGTATTGATGGCATGCCATCAAATTATAGAGTGAAAAGATTGGGAATATACTTCTCCAGGTATGCGTATCTTCTTTTTATTGATGCGTTAGAAGTTATAAGTAGAATAAAAGAAGGAGGTAGGTTCTTGGATTTTGTAAATTGGTTTGAAAAAAAGGCGATTGAAAAGTATGGACGGCATTTATAGTCATAAACCTCTTGTCGATGGTATCCTTAGATTGCTGTCGAGCCCATCTGATGTTTGTCGAGCCTGTCGATAATGTCGAGATTACAATAGATATTTGTAATACAATTTGAGTAAAAAATTGAAAAATTGAGAATTGTGATATATAATACAATTAGTTTTATAATTTTATATCTTTTGAATTAAGGGGGGATAATATGGTGTTAAGTAAAATTTATGCAAGAACTCTCGACCCAATTCACATCGGGACAGGTGGATATAGGTTAGGAAGAGTTGACAACACGATCGTGAGAGATCCTGCAACGGATGTTCCAAAGATACCAGGAACTTCTATAGCAGGTGTGATCAAGGCATTTGCAGAAATTGTTAAAGAAGAAGATGAAAAGAAAAGTGATGCGGATAAAAAACTCAAAGATATAAACATCGAAGAATTGTTTGGAACTGAAACAAAGAAAGGTGCATTACATTTTTATGATGGTCAGATAATCTTCTTTCCTGTTTCTTCGATCCAGGGCACGGTATGGATAACCACAAAAGAACTTCTCAGATACTGGTTTGGCGTAAAAGATGAAATTTCAGATAACTTAGGAGATAAAGCTTTGGCACTTTGTGGAATAGATACAACAAAGCCGTTGAATCTTGGTTGGTTGTTACTCGAAATTAAGAAAAATGAAACAAATCAATCTCTTCCTTCCCAAATAGTTGATTGGGTGAAAAGAATCGTTGTTGTATCAGATAAACTCTTTTCCCACATTGTAAACGACAATCTTGAAGTGAGAACTTCTGTGAGAATAGATAAAGATACCGGAACTGCGGTAGAAAGGGCTCTCTTTACGTACGAAGCAATACCAAGAGGTACAATCTTTGGTTTTGAAATCTGCCTTGATAGAACTCGAAATTCTATTTCAGGCGATGTAATAAAGATAGTGATGAATGTTGTTGACCTTTATCTCAAAAATCTTGGTATAGGCGGCATGGGTACAAGGGGATTTGGAAGATTGGAAATTCTAAAAGAATCTTCTATAGAAAAATCTTCGGGGGTGTGAACAATGCACAATCTTGATTTTGTGTGCGTGAAAATTGCCCAGGAAATTGTGAGTTCATCTGGTGACGAGAAGAAAAAATTAGAAAACAACTTAAGAAAAGCACTTGGCGTTCTGCAGGAAGATGGTGTTTATGCAATGTTTCTGTGGCTTGAGGATAAAGACAAAACAGTCAGAGAAAAACTCACAGGTTTGTTGAATGAACCAGAAATAAGAAGATATCTTTTGAATGATTCAGCAAGATTTAGTCGAGATTTTGCTGCTTTTTGCAGAAATCTGGCAGAAGTCGCAAAAGATATAGATAAATTACTTTTCATGAAAAGAATCATTGAGCGCATACTGATTTATGCGTTGTATCATTCAAAAATCGGGTGAAAAAGATGTGGAAAAGGCTTGATATCGTTTTCAGATTGAAGAGCCCCCTTCACATAGGCTATATGCCTTTCGAAGTGTTTGTGTTTTCTCCCACACGTTACTATGTTCCTGGAAGAAATTTTTGGGGCGCTATAACAAAGAGAATAACAGAATATCTGTATGAGAAACCAAAAGCGGAAAATTACAAAGAGATTGGTGTGAAGGTTATGAAGAATTTCAGGTTTTCTTATTTCTACGTCTATGATGGAAAAACAGTTTATCTTCCACGTTATACAGAAAATGGATTGAGATATGGAGACGACAACCGTGAGGTAAGTAAATCGGAATTCGAATGCAGGTTCATCAGAAGTTTTGTTTCAACAGCGATCGATTCTGACGGAACTGCAAAAGATGGAAGTCTTCATGAGCTTGAGCTTATAAGTAACAAGATCAAGGATGAAGATGGAAACACGAAAGATGTGAAAATAGCTGGGTGTGTCTGGATAAAAGAAGATACAGAAATAGTTTTAGGTGAAGGCATAATAGAGGAATTCATTCTTGGTGGAGAATCGAAGTATGGTTTTGGTCATGTTGTTTTTGAATCGATCAATGAGATTTCAGTCTTTGAATGGGATGATCCTGAAAGTGTGGAAATAAGAAGCAAGCCTCTTCCTGCCCATTTGAAGTATGAGAAAAATTTGAAGTTCAAGGGAGATATAGAGCTTCTCACTGGGAGGGGATATTACGATCCAAATTCACCAGAGAAAGAAAACGGTGGTTGTAAACCGGGAGCTGTCATATCAATTCCTGAATATTACTTTGTACCAGGAACGGTTTTAGCGGAACCTAAAAAATTCAAAGTGAGATGGGATGGTATCTTAGAGGTGAGTGGGAATGAATGAATACGTTGTAAAGATAAAGGCATTGACACGTATATGGACAGGTGATGCAAAAGGGGAAAACAACACTCTGAAGGAAACCGGAATCATTGGAAGTTTAAGATGGTGGTACGAAGCACTGGTTAGAGGATTGGGAGGATATGCATGTGATCCGACTTCAGGCGATAGATGTTCGCTTGACCAGATGAAATTTAAAGAGGCTCTGAAAAAAGGCAAATCTGAACAAGAAGCGTTGAATGAACAGATATGCCTAGTCTGCCAATTTTTTGGTTGTACGGGATGGTCAAAAAAGTTCGTGTTGCGTATCTTAGATAAGGATGGAAAAATTAAGTTAAGTCCCATAGAATCAGACGAAGAATTGATTTTCAAATTCATACCTTTAAAAGAAGTTAGCAATGAAGAATGGGCACTTCTCAATTCAACGCTTCATTTTATAGCTGAATATGGAGCAATTGGCGGCAAAACTGTGTTGAAACCTTCAGATGAAAGTGGAAGGGAAAATGCACCTCATCATTTAGATTTTGGATTAATAGAAATCATAGAATCGAAACTGAGTACTTCATCAAAAGAAAATTTAGAAAAATACGTGAAAAGCTTTCCAAGAAACCGCACAGATCAAGAAAATCCAAAATGGGTTTCTATCAAGAATTTTTGGTGTGTCAAAGGAAAATATCTTGCTCGTCAATGCTGTAGTATCAGCACATACAACAATGTTTTGGGAAGGAAAGAACCCAAAATTCAAGCAAATCAATTATCCAACCAAAATGATGCTATCTCCAAATGGCTTGCTGGTTCTCAAAAAGAGAGTAAGAAGATCTTCAGCTTCAAAACTTCTCCCAGAACATTTGGTTTTATTAATCCAGATAGGGGGATAGATTTTGAAACCATTAGAGATCGACTCAAAAATGTCTGGGGAAAAGAGAATGGGTGGAAACTTTTAAAGGGCGAGGAAGCCCTGGATGAAATGTACCGGGGGGATCAAAATGATACATGATTATTTTTTATCAAAGGCAAACATAAAAGATTTCAATGAATGGGACAAAAAAAAGAAAGATTCTATCAATGATAGAAGAAAAAAAGAAGAACGGCAAAACATGAATTCTGATAAAAAGAAAAAACTGTATTTGGAAGAAATATTCATTGTCCCGCTGGCTAAAGAGAAACAAAATATCGAGAATGAATCTAAGAATAAAAATATCCACGTCTTTTACCCCAAAAAAGAAGATTTAGCATCTCTTCCCAATGGTTCCGTATTGATTAAAATCACCTTCACCCTCAAAAAACCATACACCAGCAAAGATGAAGGAGAGTTTCACATCATCGATGGAAAAATCTTCGATAATCCGATTGTCAGAGATAAATTCACAAATCTTCCAATGATTAGGCCCTCCACGTGGAAAGGTCATTTGAGATTTGCTGCCGAAAGAGTTGATTGTCAAAACAAAAAAGAAATTATAAATCGTCTCTTTGGTTCAGAAAATGAAGACGAAGAAAAATTGAAAGGAAGGCTCTATTTTTTTCCAACGTTTTTTGAAGAAGATTCAGATAAAGACGTCATCACTCCGCTTAAAAGAGATACCAGAACACCAGCCAGAGGTCCAATATTAATTGAAGTTGTGAAAGCAGGCAGTAAAGGCGAGTTCTATCTTCTGTACGTTCCTTATCCCAGAGGGAGGGATTTTAGGAAAGAACAGATAGAAGAAGATTTGAATTTTCTTACTGAAGCATTGAAACTCATGTTTTATACCTATGGATTTTCGGCAAAAAAGACGTCTGGTTTCGGGGTAATTGAGGAACTGAAAGAAGAAAACGTAGAAATTTATCCCGAAGACAAAAAAGGGATCTTCTCAATATTGTACACCAAACACAACAATATTGTTAATGATGGTGTATAAAAGTGAGAATCAACCTGTTGGATCGCCTTGCAAAAAGGGGTAATACTTTTACCTTTGAGGAAGTGGTTGAGACATTCAATATTTCAAGAAAAACTTTATGGGTAATTTTGAGCCGTCTTGAAAAACAAGGATGGGTTGAAAGAATAGAAAAGGGTAAATATATGATTGTTCCTCTTGGCGCTGAAAAAGGAAGAAAGAACAAACCCTTGAAATTTTTGGAATTGATTACAAGATAGTAAGAATAACAGAAACAAATATTTTCAGTTTATGCAGAGAAGTGAAAATAGAACCAAAATAAAGTTGGATATAACAAAAGCTAAGAATGAAAGAATATTGCTACCCGTGCTCAGGAAAAAGATAATTCATCCGTTGTACTTCAAGGGGTGAAAACTATGCATATTGAAATGATTAAAAAGAAAAGAGAGATGATATTGATTGGAGAAATCGGGGCGTTACTTCATGATATTGGGAAGCTTCATCCTCATTTTATCAAGACACAGTCGATAGAGGATATAAAAGGACTGTCTCACCATGCCAGAGATATAGATCAGCTTATGAAAGCAGAACTAATTGATTTTTTCAAACGCATAAATATAAAGATAAACACTGAAAGTATGTCGATATACGATGCCATCAGATTTCATCATGATCCAACGAATAATTTATTAAAGTGTTTAGAGAAATGTGACAAGAAAGACTCTGCTGACGACAAGGGTATTGTAAGGAGAAAACAGTCCTTGGATAGCACATGGATTTCTTCGCCGTTTGGGCATCCAAAAGAGAAAATAGATCTGAACTGTCTTCAAAAGAGATTCGATGATATTCAGAATAACCTGATTGAACTCTTCAAAAATTATGCATGTCATTATTTGAGAAACACTTTGATTGACACTCTCAAAACCTCATTCTCTCGTGCGCTTGGGGAAACAAGAATTCCTTCAAACGATGTCACTTTGTGGGATCATTCTTATTCAACAGCATCTTTGTTTAAATCTCTCTTGGCTGGAAAGGTCTGTGGAGGATATTTTACCTGTAAAAACTTGAAATGGAGAATCTTTGGTATTTGCTGGAATGGAGTGGGGTTCATAAACAAAGGAAAAAAGGTGGCGGAAATTGAATCAAGAAACGATGTGATAGAAAATCTCAAGAAAGAGTTAAAGAAAATCTTCGAGGAGGAAATTCCTATAGGTAATGTGGTCTTTGAAGACACGAACGGAATCTATTTCACTTTCCCAGATCTGGAAAAGGTAGGTGACCTTGCAGAAGAGTGCGCAAAAATTGCCCTGGAAACGATTTATAAAGAAACTCAGAACGAACTGTGGCCATTTTTCAAATTGAGTAAGGCAGTTACAACTCTTACAGTCATTTCTAATATGTTGAAGTTCGCCTCTGAGAAGAGAGAGATCCCAAAGATGACGCCCGTATTATTTGCTGAAGATAAGGAAAGACATTTGGAAAACCCCGTTCTTCCATCTTTTACTGTTAGAGAGAGTGTATGTCCTGTTTGTGGTATCAGACCGATGATCAAAGAGAAGAATCGATGCGAAGTATGCAACGAAAGAAGGAAGGGAAGGCTTTCAAAATGGCTTTCAAGCAGGAAAGAAACTATATGGATAGACGAAGTTGCAGATAAAAACAACAAAATTGCTTTGATATCTTTGAATTTTTTCCTCGATAAATGGCTCGATGGAACAATGGTAGGAACCATTTATTCGCAGACGTTTGAAGATTGGTTGAATAAAGAAAGATCAAAGTTATATAAAACGCAGAAAGAAAAGTTAAATGAAATAGAAGATGAAATCAAGAATCTAAGAAAAGAGATTGAAGGAATGAAGAAAGCAAAGGATCCAGAAAGAGTAAAAGAGAACATAGATGAAAAACTTGAAAAAATAAAATACCTGGAGCAGAAGAAAAAAGATTTTTCTTTCTTGTTGTCTCCAAACAAAGAAACAATCTACAAAGCATTAGACATGTTTTTTGAAGCCAGAAGTAATAATGACAATAAAACTGCCGCTGAAATATTGAGCACATTTTTTGAGGAAATCAATTTAAGTAAGGATGAGCTTGATGGACATTTGAATAATATCAAAGAGCGTATAGGAACTGACCAACTCACCAGAGAAAATTTGGCTACTTTTCTTTTCACCCAAAACTCGTCCTCTGCCAGACTCTATAGAATATGGCACGAAACAGAAGAGTTTCTAAATCTGGTGGTCGAAAAGATAAAGAATACAGTTTATAGTACCAAATGGAATAGGGTGAAATTCACTATAGATACGAATGAATTTTCCAAACTTGGAAAGCAGATTGAACCAGAAACTCCGTATATAGTTCGAATGGAAAATTTGAATCCACCTGATTTTTTGGTCTTTCACAACAAAAATGGAGAATTTTACACAATTGAATCACTCGAAAAGTACAGATTCGAGGATAAAACTGGTCTGGAAGCGATAAAATCAGTTCTGAAGAAAGATGGGATAGGACATATCGAGCCAGAAGAAGATTCAAAGAATTCGGGGAATTTGATAAAAAGTGGTGAACACTTACAAGTTGTCAAAATCTCTGAGGAAGAATACGATCCTTTGATCGAAATAAACAAATCTCCGCTTTCACTTCGATTAATAGTTCCCGCACAAGATTCGATGAAGATCATATCTCTGGTTACAGAGCTATACAACGAAATGTTTAAAAGAGTTATAGGAAAGCTTCCTTTGAATATCAAGCTTCTTGTGGCAAAAAGAAAATTCCCTCTTTATTTACTTCTCGATGCAGAAAGTAGAATGCTGGAGGGCGAAGAATTCAAAAAACAAGTGGCAATGTATCCATGGTGGAATATTAAAAGACACGATGAGTTCTATGGTTTTTATCCTGTAGACTCTATAGAAAATGGTAAAAAATACACCATAGACGATCTGAACACAATCTCTAAAGAAAAGATCTTCTATCTCTATCCAGGATATTTCGACTTCGATCTACTTTTGGGAAATACAGACAGATACAATATAGCTTATTCGGAAGAAGAGAAGGTAAAAAGAGCAGATGAGATCTATAGACTCTTCACAAAAAGACCGTATTATTTTTACGAAATTTCTGAAATACTCGAGCTGTGGGATGTTTTAACGGATCTAACCAGCTCGCAGATACACTTTATTGAAGAGACTCTCACTTTAAAGATCAGAGAATGGAGAGATGCAAAAGGCAAAGAAGATGTATTCACAAAATTTGCACAAGCAACCCTAAAAGATGCCTTTAGTGATAAATGGGATAAATTGAGAGATGAAACAAAACGGCTTCTTTTGAAATCAGCCTGTAATGGTCTTTTGCTTGATACTATAAACCTCTTTAGAAGAACACTTGCGTAGAATCAAGTTCAAAGCTCTAAGGTAACCTGATTTGTTCATCTTGCTATGGTATTTCATCTTAACCGGTATGGATTTTCCGTATTTGCAATTCAGCGCGATATCCTGTTCATAGTTTGTGATAAAATAAAAAAGGTGATAGAATATGAATTTTTCCTGGGATTATTGTACGGGTGTTGAAACAATTATTAGAAAAATGATTCTGGGAAATGTGGATGATCTAAAATGGCTTTTGAGCGAATACCATAAAGAGAAACTGAAAGAAATTTTTCTAAACAACCTCCACAGATTCTATGGTAAAGATAGAAGTTTCTGGAAAATTTTGCTGGAGGTTTCTAATGAAGAAATTGAGAGAAAATCAAATGAAAGTTTTAGAGAAACTTCTACAATTAGACATTTTCCATGATTTTTACCTTGCTGGTGGAACGTCTCTTTGCTTGAAGTACAACCATAGGCCTTCTCTGGATTTTGATTTTTTCCTTTTTCCTGAAAAAAGTTTTTCAAACATGTACGAAAACGCGATATACAAACATTTCAACATAGAATTTATTTATAAAGATAATCAAACGCTTATTTTTCAATTAGATGGGATTAAGGTTTCATTATTTGAATATTCATATCCACTTTTAAAAGAACCAGACAAAATCGGAAATCTTTATTTAGCACATGATAAAGATATTGCTTGTATGAAAATGAGCGCAATCGCTCAAAGAGGACTCAAAAAAGATTTCTTTGATTTATGGTATTTAATCAACATTCATAAATGGAATATGAAAGAATTACTTTCAATGCTTGAGAGGAAATACGAAGGTTATAATCCACTTATATTCCTTAAGGCATTGGTGTATTTCGAAGACGCAGAGAAAAACATAGATTTTGAAGAAGTGGAAGAAAAATGGCTCAGTATAAAGAAATTCTTTACCGATTTTATAAAATCTTTTTAGTTATTTATGAAAAACCCATCTTTATTATCAATTAGTATTCTTTTGAGAATTCTTTCCTCTGTCTCACTATCTATACCAGAAGTAGCTTCATCCAGTATCAACACCTGTGGTTTTCTAATTAAAGCCCTTGCAAGAATAATTCTCTGCCTTTGATCCTCTGAAAGTTTTACTCCTTTTTCTCCAACAATTGTATCTATTCCATTCTCCATATCTTCAACAAACCCACATTCACATATCTCAAGTGCTCTGTTTATCTCTTCCTCTGAAAAATCTTCAAATAAAGTGAAGTTGTTCCTTATAGAAATGTCAAAAAGATAGTCATTCGAATGAATAACAATGATATTTCTTCAAAGAGATGAAAGAGAATATTCCTCAATGGGAATATTGTTGATGAATATCCCTCCTTTTGTGGGTGAAAGAAATCGATTGGAAAGTGAAACAAATGTGCTCTTCCCTGCCCCTGAACTCCCTACAATGGCTATTCTGTCCCCAAATTGAGCTTGAAATGTAAATCAGAGAGAATTTTGGTTTCATCGTTATATTTGAATTCCACATGTGTGATTTCTAATTTTTCAAATTTTTCCAGTCTTACTCCGTTTGCTTTTTCGAAGGGCATTGAGAAAATATTTGCAAAGTTTTCCCAGTTTGGTACTGAAGAGAAAAACATTGTTAGGCCCGTGATCATCATCCTCAAGATATCGTATATCCAGTTCATGTAAGAGTTATATGCTACGAGCATCCCAACACTTATCTCATCTTTCCAGAGAAGATAAACTCCAAAACCAATCACCACCATGGCATTTCCGATCCCTTTGTTTATTTCACCATTCTTGCTGGATAGTTCGTTTGCCATTCTCGCTAAAATGTTTGCTTTGCTCCATTCCTTAGCGCTCGTATTGGTAAGATTTTCTATTAATCTTGAATCGGAATACTGTTTCAGAGTGAATATTCCTTCGATTGATTCTTTGGTTCTTTTCATGAACTCCTGATAATTTTCTCTATCTTTTTGAGATGCTCTAATAACCAACTTCTTAAGAGCAGATGTCGACAGATAGAACATAAATGCACTGATGAGGACGGTGACAGTTAACTTTGCGTTTAAAATGAACAATATTCCAAGAACAATAACGAAGAATCCAAAATTGAAATAGAATTGTAGTTTTCCAAGATAAATTCCTGTGGCTGTCTTTGGAATATCTTTTACAAAGATAGAGAGGTAATTGTTCACATTTTGAGAGTTCAGAACATCGATAGTGATAATATCTTTGCATAAGCACTTTTTGATTCCTTTGTTCGTGGATTGTTGATCAGATATCTGGCTACTGAGTAGTTGAGTTTGTACATGATAAAAGATTGAAGAGATAAAATAAGCAAATATAAGCCAGAAAAGAGCATTATTCCACCAATGTTTCCTTTATAAAACGCACTGTCAATTGTATTTTTGATGAACAACGGAATGAGAATGTTGATAATCAAAAATAGCGCTTCAAGAAAAAAGAACAATGGATAGTGTTTTTTATATTTTCGCTCGAATTTTTGAATGTGTGTTTGGCGCTTTTGCTGAATGAAGGTACTCTCATAAACTATCAACCCTCATTGAATAGTATTTCATAAACATTGTGCAACAACCCTTCGTTATTTTTCTAAGGTGGAAGATAAAGACCATGGATCAACTTCTATTATCGTTTCAAGTATTTTTCTTTCAACATCACATGTTTTAAACATATCTTTTTCGTATTCTCGCTTGAAAACACATCTATTACAGTGGTAAGTAAAATAACAATCTCTGCATTTTTTATGCTTAGCCCGCACGAATTGTTTCAGAGCAGAAGATCTCCAGCTTTTTATATCTTTAAGTATTCTTTCTTCATTATGTTCAACTACATTCGATATCCTGTATTTTGAATCTCCTACAACTAATTGACATGGGTATATATTCCCTAAAATATCTACAATAAACGAATTTGATCCAGCGGGGCAAAAAGTACTAATAATCAAATCTCCAGACAAATTTGAAGGATTAATATAATTTTTTAGTAAACTGTTTAAAAAGACTTTTTCGAAATCATTCAGTTTTTCACTACTGCGAATCTTTTTTAATAAAAAACAACGCTCTGTAATATTCTAAAACCATAGAAACATTAGTTTTCAATTCTCTGCCTAAAGAATTATTCCAGTCATACACTGGCGCAACAGTAATATTTATAGTGTTGAATTTTTTATAGAAATATCTGTATATCTTCAAAATGTCTAATCCAAATTTTTCATGTAAACTCGTATAGGTGACTTCAAACGATATAGGAATATTATTTTGCCTAAATAATTCTATATTTCTTATTATTTGCTCAAAACTACCCATGTTATTAGAACTGGGTCTTGTATAGTTATGAATCTCTCTTGGACCATCAAGACTAATGACCACATAAGTTTGAAAATCCTTCTCATAAAATTTGCAAATTTTGACGAGATACTCTACAATTTCTTCGGAAACAAACAAACTTGTAGCTATAGTTATCCTTGGCTTCTGATGTTTTTGCTTTAAAATTTCAAGTAATTTTTCTATCATTTCAATATTTAGAAGTGGCTCTCCCCCAAAAACATGAACATTATGCACGTTATATAATTTGGAAGAAAAAATCAAGGGTTCGAGTCAGCACATCTTTACTCATAAAACCAGGATTACCATATGTTCCAACATTGGCATAGCAATATTTACATCTCAATGTACAAATTTGGGATAGATTTAGTGCCAAACGTAGTATTTCATTGTTCTTTACCATTTTTTGCGAAGGGAAGATAAAGCACTTTTTTTAATTATAATGCTTTGATTTTCACACCAAAACAAAAAAGAACAATCATGTTTTGCAATTTGTATATTTTCATCTAATTTATAAAAATCGAAGTTAACTTTATCTAAAAGAAATCTGTCACCACAAGAAGTTTCAATTATGGCAAAAAGATTCTAAGGTTAACCACACCATCCACAAACAAGTCCGGCGCCACCGCAACCTTGCTTTGGTTTCAGATAATCATTGGGAATGATTGGTTTTGGCATCTTCTGCATATGTCATTCCTCCTTTCATTTGTAAATTTTATGTACACCGGTATACACCTTTGCAGAAAAATTCATTTTTTCCTAAATCTGATTATCGAAACAGAAGATACAACTAAGCAATTGACATTGATCTTTTTTGTTCACCAAATTCAATTGTTAATTGTCAGATTCAGCTCAATAATTATGGAATTCCATCCATGTGTTCTGTTGTCCACATCTGATTTGTCTGCAAATATTGATGTTACTAAGAATAACATTAAAAGAACGACTAATATTTTTTTCACTATTTATCCCCTATTTTTTCTTATCACGTTTTATATGGTTTTCAACTTTTGGTGTGTTTGAAGCCAGTTTATAGAAAGCAATTTTACTATCTATTTTTATGTAATTTTGAACAATTTGATTTTTTGAGGTATAACTATAGCAGAAGTGATGAAGATGAAGAAATCTGCACAGGAAATGAAAGCAATTTTCAAATTCGGTTAGAGATGATGTAATAAGTGTTCTGATTTGAATGATTTTGCATGGGACGTAAAAGAAAGACATCCAAAGATTGCTCATGATCTTTGTTGAAAAGATATGAAACCATGGAATTTGTTATTTCTATGGTGGAAGCACATCCTTTGCGTCAAAAAAGAAGTTATGTGTTTTACAAGCACAACAATGGTAAATAACCTCTCGTTTCATGCAAAAGATCTGCCGGAATCACTTATAAGAAAAATCATTTGTGAAGTGGGTATATCAGCGGAGAAACTCAAGAAAATACTTGAAAATCTGTAAGATCAGAGAAAGACTCTCCATTGAATAAAGCCTCTCCTATCTGGATTGAAAAACTTCAACAATGGTGTAGAAACGCACCCCCTTTTTCTGTGGTTCATGCCAGTAAGTGGTTCAGACATCTTTATCAGCGATCTTCTTCGATTCATTCACGTATGTTTCTATTATCCTTTTGAATATTGCGTTGTTTTGCATCAACTCTTCGAACCTTCCAACAGAAGAAACTTTTCCATTTTCAAGGAAGATTATCTTACTTGCGACTCTGATAATGTTCGGTTTGTGCGATATCATAATAGCTGTTTTTTCTTTCAAAAATCCAACCAGTTTCTCCAGCAGGAGTTTTTCAGTTATAGTGTCCAGATTTGTGAGAGGTTCATCTAAAATAACAACAGGTTTGTTTGCATAAAAAAGCCTGGCAAACTGGATTCTTTGTTTTTCACCTCCTGAGACAAAGCTTCCTCCTTCCCCCAGTTTTCTTCCTCTCAGATGCTCTATTCCAAGTTCTTTTATGATTTTTTCGAGTTTTTCTTCATTGTACTCTCTTCCAAGGACTATGTTGTTTTCCAAAGTATCGTTGAATATACCAACGTTCTGGGAATAAAAAGCAACATGTTCGAAAATAACCGATGGCATTACCTGCTTCAAATCGTTTCCAAAAAGTTTCACCATCCCTTCATAATTCTGTTCCAGACCAAGCAATATGTTCAGCAGTGTAGACTTTCCTTCCCCAGAAAGCCCAACGATGGCAGTAATCTCAAAGGACTGTACATAAAAATTGATCTGTTTTAAAACAGATTTCCCCTTTTCGAAGCCAAAGGTAACATCTACAAGCTCGTAAACAGAACTTCCAGAAATAGGTTTTATTTCGCATTTTTTGAAAGCCTCTTCAGCTCGTCTTACTTCGTTGAAATAGTCAAGCACAGCATCAAGATTTGCTGATACTCGCGTAGTAATACGAGCAAGTTCCCGAAACATATATAAAGGTTCTGTGATGAAAGAAAAGTAGTTCCACAACGCCCATATCGTTCCCACAGTCATTTTTCCGCCTATCACAAGGTATGCTCCATAAATGAGGATGAAGAGTCGTGTAAAGTATTCCGGTAGATCTATCATCACTTTGTCGAATCTCGAGCGGGGAAGTTCCGCCTTTAGAACGACATCTGCTACTTCCTGGTACATTTCTTTACATTTTTCCTGCCGCTTTTTCTGAGCTCCTCCTGCGAGAACTTCGTGAATGTTTTCAAATGTTTCGGTAATGAAATTTGTTACACGTCGCAGAAGTTCGTACATTCGAGAATACGGCCGTTCTGTTACCCTGCCGATGATGTTCAGATAGATTCCGACTATCACGGCGTTCGCCACGAACAAAATAAAGAAGATCTTACTCCACATGAAAACCATCACCAAAACAAATATGGTACGCACTATCACCAAGGCATTTCGGAAAAAACCGTAGTCCAGTACAAAAAAAGCTTCGTTGAGTTGATGATTGATCAAGGTAGCATAATAAGCAGAGCCTTGCTGCTTGAGCTTTTGCCAGGGAAAGAAAAACGATTGATTAAAAATGCGGCTGGACAAATCTGACACAGCTCTGTATTTTGCTTTCAAATAGATCTGATCCCCAACGTAAGTCAAAACAAACGATGCACCATAAACTATGCCAAGGAGGTAAATCGTGTTCAATTTCAACTGCATATTTGTCAGCCCATCGATAACATCTCTCACAAGAAGAGGAATAAAAAAGCCCAACACAACCGAAAATGTTGCAAGAAAACCGCCTACCAGTATAAGTATCAAAAACCGCTTTTGAATTAAAGAGTAAAAACGAAAGATCTTTCGGATATTCTTAAAATTCATGTTTCTCCTCCTCAAGTAACATTTTTAGTAATGATAGTAAAGAAGGAGAGTATCAGAGAGTATCTCTCCCCCTTTTTTCATAATCAGCCGTTTAATACAGATTTGCAGCAAACACCACTCAAGCAACAAAAACCAGTAAATTGAGCACATTCCCACTCGTAGATATCAGAAATATCTTTGATTTGCAAAGCTTTCCGAAGAATTTTCACTTAGCCCACCTCCTTTGGGGAAGAGATTCTATCTTCAAGAATTTCAGTGTATTTACACATAGTAAACAAGATATCTTTTTCCTTCAAATAGCAAACAGTATTGCCAGATGATAACCTAACGCGTTTACAACCGCCCATACAAATCGGAAGAAGCTTGCATTTCAAACAATTAGAATATCTATCAGGATCATCAAATATAGAAGATTTCCACTTTTGGAGAATTTTTTCATTATAAACCATCTCACCGTTGGGTAAAAGAGAGCCAATACTATGATTTTTGCTACCAACAAAAGTATCACATGGAAATAACAAACCATCTGCTCCTATTATGTAACTATAACGTCGCTCTGCTTGACACCAACAAGGAGTGGGAGCTGGCAATATTTCAAGTGCCTTTCCATATGGTGAAAGCCAGTTGACTTCTTGTCGCAAAGGTGCCAACATTTCCAAGACTTTCAATGTAAATTGCAGTTGTTGTTTTAAGCCATTTTCAAGATCAAAAATGTCCTTCAGCAAACATTGAATACCGTTCCTAGAAGTTTCAAAATGATATACTGGGCGAAAGTATATAATAAAACGAGAGTCGTTTCCAAGGTCCTTTACGAACTTTTGAAGCAAATTCTTTGCGGATTCAATACTTGTTTTAATGAAATTTACTCTTATCGCAACTTTGAAGTTCAGATCTGTATTTGAGATATTTATCAGATTTTGATAAATCGTTTGAAAAGTAGGACTACCATTTCTGAGTACTCTGAGTTTGTCATGGCTCGATTCGTCTCCATCAAGGGTTATTTGGAAATCCGTTATTCCTAATTCAATTAGTTTTTTGGCAACATCGTTGCTCAAAAGGTACCCGTTAGTCACAATTGAACAACTTGTTTTGATAGGAAGCTTTTGGCATAATATCTCCAACTTTTTATGAAAATAGGTGATTCCTTGAATTGAGAGAAGGGGTTCCCCACCAAACCATGAGATTCTCAGAAAAGTTTGATCTCCGCGTTTGCTGTTTTCTACAGCGAGTTTCTCCACTAGATTCAATATTGCTTCATAGACTTCTGGTTTCATAAATTTGTTTCGCCTACGATATTGAAAGCAATAAGGGCATGCAAAATTACAGGTTTCAGCAGGGAGTAATGTTAAATGAATGAAACGCGGATCATTTATGTGCTTTAAATGCCAAGAGCGAATTTCAGAAATTTCATCGTCTTCTTCAGATACAAGAAATCCCTCATTTTTCAAGGATGACAAAAACTCGCTGGGAAAATCCTGTCTTCCCTCCAAAAGCCTAAAGAGTTCATGAGAAAGTTTTTTATTCAACAAAGCAACTGCACCTGTTTTTGTGTTGTATAAGAGAAGTTCACCATTATTTGTTTTCACTCTAAAATTATAGTAACTTTCTTTGATCATTAATCACACCCCCTTCTTAATGTTATTATTCACTAACAAAAGTAAAAACAACTTACCTCATGTTCCGTGTTTTGCTGTTTGGTAATCATCGTAAAAAACCCCGTTTTTCTGGAGATAGTTTGCAACAACTTTGTCAACCCCAGGCCTCCAAGAATGAGTTTCGTTACCTGCTTCTGTCTTATCAGCGAAGATGATTCCAGGTAAAAACAAGAATATTAGAAGAACGGTTAAAAGCATTCTCCTTCATTTCCCTTTGTTCCCTCTTCCCTTCCTCCCACTTCAATTTTTGTCATGCTTTATATGGTTTTCAACTTTTGGTGTGTTTGAAGCCAGTTTATAGAAAGCAATTTTACTATCTATTTTTATGTAATTTTGAACAATTTGATTTTTTGAGGTATAACTATAGCAGAAGTGATGAAGATGAAGAAACCTGCACAGGAAATGAAAGCAATTTTCAAATATGGAGCATTCTCTTTGCCAATAGTTAATTTTCTTGTTTGTGAGGGAAATCTTTCAAAAGATTGGAAGGAATTTGTCTGTGTTTTAAAGTACGCATGGAATGGAAATTTTAAGAGAGCAATTCAAAGAACAGATAAAGCTATGAAAAGCTGTAGACTCAGAACTGTGAAATATCTTCTTTTAGCAAACAAACTCTCATTTTTGAAAAACACAGGTCAGTTGGATTTGGAGCTTTACAAATATTTGAAGCACAATCTTTCAAAGATGCCTCGATCGGTTAGAGATGATGTAATAAGTGTTCTGATGAGTGTTGAAGCAAGTGGTCTGAAAGTATCAAGAAAGATACGGTTGTGGAAAAGCAGATACAAAATCGATGAAGAAACACTCTCATTTTTGTATCTTGCGCAGGCAAGAAGAGAGGCAAGTCGGGAAAACCTTTCTAAAGCTGTTCATAATTATATACAAGCTTACAGAATGGCAAAATCTAATCCTCATCCAACTGGTGTTATTGCCTCTTTGAATGATTTTGCATGGGACGTAAAAGAAAGACATCCAAAGATTGCTCATGATCTTTCTCAAAAAGCTGTTTTCTGGCTCGGTTATTACAAAGAAGCTCCTGGAAACCTCTTTGGAGCGTTGGATACTTTGTTTGTTATAGAAAAAAACATCAATTCATTGTTTATTTACAACACAGCACGTGTTATTTCTTCTCTTCCCGTGCCAGAACATTATGTACCTCTTCTCAAAGAAGCAAAAAAATTTGTAGTAGACTACACTAAATCGAGTTATTTAAACACAGCTCAGCTGAGAAATTATATTGAAAAAGTTGCTCAAAATGAAAAAAATCTCAGTCCCAAGGGTATCTCGGATATATTGAAAGGAAAGACAAAAACAATTCGTGGAAACACTATAAGAAAGATACTGACACACGTTGATGAAAAAATTCCATTCCCCATATGGAATGAGCGGGTAAAGGTGGATATTGAAAGAAGATTTAATATATTCTCAGAAAAACTTGGAAAGTTTTCTTTTCACAAAAGACTACTTCTTTTCCTCTCTACTTATACAGCATTGGTTGATAGAAACTACCTTTCAGGGGAAGAGAAGCTTGAAGGGGCATATAAATCGCTCAAAGACATCGAAATATTCAAAAATCATATGTTGAAAAGATATGAAACCATGGAATTTGTTATTTCTATGGTGGAAGCACATCCTTATATTGAAGGAAGAAAAGAAATTGTAAAAAGAGCTCTTGAGAGAATGAGTGAAAGAAAATTGGAGAGATTCATTCAAAAATATATCGAACTGAAAGAGGGCGACAGAAAACTTTTGGATAAATTTCTGAGGAATTACGGAAGGTACGATGGTGTGAGGTTTGAAATCAGGTTGAAAGGACCAGATATAATGAGAGAGTTTGCAAAAAAATATTCACTCAAAGTACAGCCTTCCTTTATTGCTTTCTGGTGTGAAGAAGATGGTAGAGTGAGAAGAAAATTGGAGAGAATCTTGAGAGCGTTAGTTTAGAAAAAACTCTGGAATGATCTATCCTGATGATCAACTTGACAGATGACATATTTTGCTGTATTATGTCTATAGAATTAATTCATGTTACAACAAAAATCTGGCCTGCGTGCCAGAAAGGGGAGGGAGTGTATATGTCAAGGTGGATCGTTGGCTCTTTATTGTTACTCGCCAGTGTTCTAAGTGCTGTAACACTTACTGTCATAGGTCCATGGTCTGGAGCAGAGATGGAAGGTTTCATGCCAGTTCTTCGTGAGTTTGAGAAACAAACCGGGATAAAGATCGAGTACAAGATTTACAGGGCAGAAGATCTTGCAAACCTATTACCTGCACAATTTGCGGCGAAAAAAACACCTGGTGATGTTATTTTCATGTGGGCGAGTTTTATAAGAGAATACGGACAAAAGGGACACATCATGCCTCTCACCAATGTGATCGATGAGAGTAAATACCTACCAGGATCGCTTGATGCGGTAAAAGTCGGTAAGGAGCTCTACGGTGTTGCCTACACCGGGAAGGTTAAGCCAGGATTCTGGTACAGAAAATCGTTCTTTGAAAAATACGGTTTACAACCACCAAAGACATGGGAAGAGTTTGTCACGTTGCTCGAAAAAATAAAGAACATACCCGGTATCAAAGCTCCTATTGCGAGTGGCGATGGCGTTGGCTGGCCTCTTTCAGATGTTACAGAACATTTCTTGATAACTTTTGGTGGACCTGAGTTGCAACTCGATTTGATAGCAGGGAACGTTAGATGGGATAGTTACATAGTCAGAAATGCATTTGAAAAATTGACGTCGTTGCTAAACAAGAAATATTTTGGAGAGCCAACGGAATGGACACTTGTCTTAAAACAGTGGTGGAACGGTGATTATGGACTCTATTTTATGGGAAGTTGGATAACCGGTATGGTAGATAATCCAAATGATCTTGGTGTGTTCTCACTACCAGGAGCAAAGGGTGTTGTTTTTGGTGCCGATTATGCATTTGTATCTAAGTACACTCAATATCCCGAAGAGGCAAAGAAACTCATCGCATGGCTCTCTGGTCCTCAGGGACAGGCTGTTCAGGTAAAGCAAGGTGGTCATATAGCAACGGCTGTTGGAATTGATCTTTCAAATTATCCACAGGTTGATAGAGAAGTTGCCAAGATAATTGAAGGTGTAACAGCCTTGCCAGATCTTGATGATTCTATTGGTGGTGAATTCCAACCTGCGTTCTGGGATCAGTTGAAATTACTCTGGGTACAACCAAACAGACTCAATGAAGTTATACAGACATTGCAAGAGAAGGCGCCTAAGAAGTGATGGAAAAGTATGAAAACTAAAAAACGCTATGTTTTGTTTTTTGTTTTACCAGCTGTGACATTGCTATTGATCTTTGTTGTTTATCCAGTTTTGAAAACAATTTTGCTGAGCTTTCTTGATTCGAATGGAGATTTTGTTGGATTGAAAAATTACGTGAATGTTCTCAAGAGTAAAGAAATATTAGATGTTAGGGGCTTTTCCAGGGGGTTTCCCCTGGGAGCCCTTGTTCATAATCTGCTCTGGATAGCCATTCATTTGCCACTGATAATTATTTTGGGGTTGACTCTCTCGGTTTTTCTGAAAAATGTAAAAGGTGGATCTATAATAAAATCCATCATCTTTCTTGGTATGGTAATGCCTATGGTTGTTGGAGGTGTGATGATAAGTTTCATCTTTGACAAAAATCTCGGCATTATAAATGGATTTTTGAGTCTCTTTGGAGTTCAGCCAAGGACATGGACTGCACATCCAGATAGTGCATTGCTTTCCCTTATCTTTGGATCTGTCTGGCTCTGGACAGGTTTTTCTGTGATACTCTACTCTGCTGGCTTAGAAACGATACCCAAGGACTACTACGAGGCGGCACAGTTAGATGGTGCAGGACCGTGGAAAATCTTCACAAAAATAACCGTGCCACTTTTGAAACCTGTGACAGTGGTTGTAATCACCATGACTTTGCTTTGGGAACTGAAGGTCTTTGATATTGTTTATATAGCAACAATGGGTGGCCCTGGTGGAGCTTCAAATGTTCTTGCTTTGCAGATGTACACCTATGCATTCAGAACTCTTGATTTTAATCGCTCAGCAGTTGTAGCCGTTATTTTGACTCTCTCAACTCTTAGTGTGGGGCTTTCACTTCTTGGATCTGTGAAGGATGAGCAAGCATGAGAAAGTCTTTCTTTACACTCTTTGGATGGTTGATTGCCTTTATATGGATCATTCCATTTTTTGGTGTTTTCATGACTGCGATAAGACCTCTGGAGGAATTGTTGAATGGTTGGTGGAGATTTGACTCGTTTACACCGAGTTTGAAAAATTTTGTAGATGCTTTGAATCACCCAACGGCTAATCTGTCGAAAGGTATAGTGAATTCGTTGATAGTGGCTGTTCCTGCGACGGTTTTGCCCCTTATATTTGGCACCATGGCAGGTTATGGTTTTTCAAGATACAAATTCACTTTAAAGATACCTTTGTTCACGCTTGTGGTTATTACTCTGGCTCTTCCACAACAGACAATTGCCGTGCCGATTTTTCAACTTTTGAATGCAATGAATTTGATAGATAGTTATCTTGGATTGATTATCGTTCATACGGCGTGGGGTATTCCATGGATCACTTTCTTCATGAGAAACTTTTTCGTGACCATACCAAAAGCAATGGAGGAGGCTTCGAGAATAGATGGAGCAAATGATATAACAACTTTCTTCAGGATCGTTCTGCCGTTAGCTTTACCTGCGATAGGCTCAGCCTTTGCTTTGCAGTTTACTTGGGTTTGGAGTGATTTTTTCCTGGCACTCATAATTATATATTCTCCAGACAAACTCCTTGCGACACAGAGAATACCGTTGATGAGGGGTGTCTATCATGTAGATTGGGGATTGTTATCTGCGGCGGCAATGATTGTTATGATCGTTCCCATATTGGTCTATTTATTGCTACAAAAATATTATATTAAGGGTATGATCGGTTGGTCTTTGAAATAAAAGGAGGAATAATATGAAGGTAAATCTCAAGGACAGGTCTATTGAAGAGTACAGAAATATCATCAATGATGAGGTTGAAAAGATCAAAGAACTTGCCAAACCTCTTAAAGGTAAAAGAGTGATACACGTGAATGCAACTGCCTTTGGAGGTGGAGTTGCGGAGATTTTGCAGAATTTAGTGCCACTGATGAGATCTGTTGGAATTGATACAGATTGGTATGCGATACAAGCACCAAATGAATTTTTTAATGTGACAAAAAAGTTTCATAACACACTTCAAGGTGCGCAGATTGAGATCTCTGAAGAGGAGTGGAGACTGTACGAAAATGTGTGTGAACAAAATGCGAAAATTATAGATGAAAATGCAGACATAGTTGTAATTCACGATCCGCAACCAGCTGCAATAAGGCTTTTTGCAAAAACAAAACCTTCGACAAAGTGGTTTTGGAGATGTCACATAGATCTTTCGACACCAAATAAGGTAATTTGGAATAGGTTTGCAAAATATTTGGAAAGATATGATAAGATGATCTTTCACCTTGATGAGTATTTTCCTGGGGATGTTGTTGATAGATGCATAGCTTTTCCACCGAGTATAGATCCTCTGAGCGAGAAAAATATGGAGCTGGATGATGCCTTTGTACAAGAAACACTCAAGAGATTGAAGATAGATCTGCAAAGGCCTTTGATAACGGTCGTTGCGAGATTCGATCCATGGAAAGATCTTTTCTCGGCGATAGATGTCTACAGAATGGTCAAGAAAGTAGAACCATCTGTCCAATTGGCGATTGTTTCTGCCATGGCTTCAGACGATCCTGAAGGTTGGGTGTTTTTCGAAAAGGTCATAAGATACGCGGGTACTGACGAAGACATAATCTTTTGTACTAATTTAAATGGTGTGGGGAACAGAGAAGTTAATGCGATTCAAAGGATGTCTACTGTGGCACTTCATACGGCAACGAGAGAGGGCTTTGGTCTTGTTATAAGTGAGGCTCTCTATAAAAATGTGCCTGTAGTTGCAAGACCTGTTGGTGGTGTGAAGATACAGGTCAAACATGGCGAATGTGGATATCTTGCACACGATAAGCACGAACTTGCCGATTATATAATCAAGTTGATGAAGGATGAAAATTTGAGAAAAAGAATGGGTCAGGTTGGAAGAAGAGTTGTAGTGGAAAACTTCATAATAACGGTTAATCTCAAGAACTATTTGAAGGCATTTCTATCGTCATGAGGTGGGACAATTGCCTGCACCCGTTTTGAGAAAAAGGAACAAAATGAATGTCATGAAAAACATTTTCGATCAAAAGAAGATGTCGCGCACAGAGATATCACGCGCGACTAATCTTTCTTTGAGTACTTTGAGTTATATAATCAGAGAACTCGAAGAAGAAGGTTTGTTATGTTCTGAAGAAGTAGCACAGAATAGAGGAAGACCATCTCAGATTGTGAAGATAAATCCAAACGCCTGGTCTGTAATAGGTGTCAAGATCGGTAGAGAAGAGGTACGTGGCACATTGTTTGATGCGACCATGAAACCGTTGAAAAGCCACGGTTTGAGAGTTCTTTCACACTTGAGAAACAACGATGGTTATGCACAGGTTTTTAAAGAGGTACTTGAGTATCTCAATTGTGATAATCTCTTTGGTGTTGGTATATGTTCTTCGGGTATCGTCGAAGACGGTAAAATTGTAGTTTCACACTTAATGAATGTGAATGATCTGGATATAGGAAAAATTTTAATGAAGGATTTTCGAATAAGAAGATTCATCCTAATGAACGATGTTGATGCATTGTGTTATGCACTCTCGGGAACTGAAAGATCTGATTTTCTTGTTCTTACATATGGTACAGGTATAGGAGCAAGTTTCTGGACCAGAGGGCAAACTCAGCATTTTGAGATTGGACATACAATTGTTTCTTCAGAGGGAAGATGTTATTGTGGTCAAATTGGTTGTTTAGAATATCATGCTTCTGAATATGCAATACTCAAGGCTTACAAAAATCAAGAAATAGACTTTGAAGACTTTGCAAAGAACGAAGAAGAGAAGTATAGAGAAACTATAGAAGACATTAGATCGATGGCATCCAAGGATTTTCATTCTGTACAGAGTTATTACGAAAAAGCCTTCCAGATGCTTGGAACAATCCTTGGTAATCTTTTGATGGTACTCAAACCTTCCTCTGTCTTTCTACTTGGAGAAGGTATGGTCAATGAAGAGATGGCAAGATTCTTAAAAAGGTATATAAAAAACAGATTCAACAGGGAATTCGTAAACGATATAACTTTCTCCATTGTGAAAGCCGATTGGGAACAAGGTGTTGCCACAGCAACAGTCCACAGATTTTTACACGAGATTGTGAAGTGAAGCCATGTATTAATTTTGTTGACAAAATATGTAACTTGTGGTAAAAATGTGGTAGAAAATTTTCTATATGTATTGCACTTAAGAAAAAAATTTTCATCCACATAAGGGGGTGCTTGTATGAGAAAGTTGTTAGTTGGCTTTGTTTTGGTTGTTGTTGTGGCTTTTGCTTTTGCAAAGGTTAACTTCGGTTCGACTCAGATGACTCCTGCTGCTGAAAGAGAATTTATGATCAGACTTTTGAGTGATTATGCAAAAAGCTCAGGAATTGAGATTGAATTTCTCAACTTCGAGTACACCGATTTGTTGAGTAGGATTGAAGCTGAGCAAAAGGCAGGAAAAATAGTTTTAAATCTGATTGCAGACCTTCAAAGCGGGCTTTACACGATGGGATCAGGAGGACTTCTTGCAGATCTTTCAAATGTGAAGTTTGCCAATAAGACCTTTGTACAAACCTTTGAAAAGTACACATATGTTGGAAAAGAAAAGGTCTTCTTCCCATGGTTACAGGCAACTTTTGCGTTTGCCATTAACAAAAAGGCTTTTGATTATTTACCCAAGGGTTTAACACAACAAGATGTTATGAATGCAACGGAAAAATGGACATATGATGCCTTACTCGAATGGGCAAAGAATATGCAGGAGAAAACCAAGCAACCACAACTCGGTTTTCCTTTGGGTCCTAAGGGTCTATGGCATAGATTCTTGCATGGTCATATCTATCCATCTTATACAGGCGCTCAGGCTCTGAAATTTGACAGTGTAAAGGCAGTTGAGATGTGGAATTATTTGAGAGAGCTTTTCAAGTATGTTCACCCCGCCTGTACGACATGGGATAATATGGATCAACCTCTTTTAAGAGGTGAAGTAATGATCGCTTGGGATCATACAGCGAGGATTAAACAGGCGATTGTCGAGAAACCAAATGATTTTGTGGTGGTTCCAGTTCCCAGAGGCCCAATGGGAAGAGGTTATATCATTGTTCTTGTCGGTCTGTCAGTACCCAAAGGCACAGATATGAATGAACCGCTCAAGGTTCTTGATTTCTTAACCAGTCCAAAGGCTCAAAATGCAATCTTGGAGAATGTTGGTTTCTTCCCAGTGGTACAGGAAGCTACTGGTCAGATACCAGAAGGTGGTTTGAAGATACTCGCACAGGGTGTTGTAAATCAATCATCTGCTAATGATTCGATTGTTTGTTTCATCCCTGGTCTTGGAGCAAAAGGTGGAGAATTCAACGAAACATATCGTCAGGCCTTCACAAGAATTGTTTTGAACAAAGAAGATCCTGCTAAGGTCATAGGAGAACTTGGAGAAAAGATAAGACAATTCTTCAAAGAGGTAGGAGCACCGTTACCTGAACCAGATTCGAGCCTATTTTGATAATTGAAAGGTAGGTGGCTTATGCCGCCTACCTTTTGTTTTTGGGGAGTGAATTCATGTGAAAAAAGAATCTCTGATACCTACATTGTTGATACTCCCGGCTCTTGTATATCTTGTTATTTTCATTGGTTATCCCATAGTTGGTACCTTTCAACTCGCATTCAGCAATCCAAAGGGATGGTTTGAAAATTTCAGAGAAGTTTTTTCATCGAAGGATTTTCAAAATGCATTCTTGAATACACTTATACTTGGTATAATCGTCATACCCATTCAGTTTATCCTGGCGATGATGTTCGCTCTGCTGATAAACAAAAAATGGAAAGGATACAAGATTCTCTTATATATAATAGCAACGCCACTTGCCTTGAGTGATGTCACAGCTGCTTTGATAAGTTATTCTATATTTGCTCCAAATGGTTATTTGAACAAAATATTGCTCAATTTGAATTGGATAGAAAAACCACTTTATTTTTTTGGCTATATGTTCAAATCAAGAGAATTTCTCGTTGTTATTCTTACCGAGATTTGGAGAGCAACACCTTTGGTTTTTGTAATCTTACTTGCTGGATTACAGTCGATAAATGCTGAGTATCTTGAGGCAGCAGATGTTTTTGGTTTTTCACCTTGGAAAAAGTTCACCAAGATCACATTGCCTTTACTCAAACCTTCTATTGTCTCGGCTTTGCTTGTCAGAACGCTTTTTGCATTTCAAATCTTTGGTGTTGTCTGGCTTTTGGCTGGAAGAGATATCACGGTTCTCGCAGGAGAAACATATTATTGGTATGTTTTCAGAAATAATAGAAATATCGCAAGTACTTATGCTTTGATAATAGCGATACTAACCTTCATCGTTGGGTGGTTTTATATTGGCACCATTCGCTCAAAACATCTTGAAGAGGGTGTGAGAACATGAAAAAGTTCTTCTATGTACTTGTCTTTGTAGGTGTTAGTTTATGGTTCTTGGGCCCGTTGTTTTTCATTTTTCTTGCATCTTTGACACCTTCTTCAGATTTTTACAGTATGAATAAAATCTTGCCATCAAAGCTCACCCTTGAGCATATCAACAAACTGCTTGTGAATCTGGGTGGGTGGAGGGCGATGTTGGTCAGTATTCAAGTTGCTCTCATAGCTATAGTTATTTCCTTTGCCTTTGGCATTCCCGCAGGATATGCAATTACTCGGTATGTTTTTCGTGGAAAAAATTTTATAAAACTTGTGATGCTTTTTACAAGATCTGTGCCGCTCGTAGTAATAGCAGTTTCACTCATAACCATATACTTGAGGTTGAATCTGGCTGATACTATGTTTGGTGTTGCACTTGCGCACGCAGCAATGGTATTACCCTTTGTTGTACTCATAACCTCGAGTATTTTCTCTGGGGTTTTTGTTGAGTATGAAGAAGCTGGTATGATTTTTGGTCTCTCGCGATTTGGTGCCTTTTTGAGAATCACGATGCCCCTTGCCCTACCCGGACTTGCGGCATCGGCGATCTTCGCATTCATAATGTCTTGGAACGAGGTTTTTGCCGCATCTGTGCTTGCGATAACCAATAGAACTCTACCCGCTCATATACTGAGTACTGCTATGGCTTCACCTGATTATTTCAAGTTTGCCGCCGGAACTATTATGGCTGTACCGGCTTTGGTCTTCATATTCATAATAAGAAAATATCTAATCTCTATGTGGGGAATCTCTCTAAAGTAGGTGATTCGATGGCCAGAGTAACCATTGACGGTGTGAAAAAGTATTTTGGCAATGTGAAAGCCCTTGATGGAATAGATATTGTAATAGATGAGGGCCTTTTTGTTGTCTTACTCGGTCCATCAGGTTGCGGCAAGACAACTTTGATGAGATGTATCTCTGGTTTGGAAAAACTCACTGAAGGAAGAGTTCTTTTCGACGAGAGAGATGTGAGTAATATCGCTCCGAAAGATAGAAACGTGGCGATGGTTTTCCAGAGTTATGCAGTTTGGCCACATATGAAGGTGAAAGACAACATAGCATATCCATTGAAACTCAAGAAAGTACCAAAGAAAGAAATAGATGAGAGGATAAAATGGGTTTCAGATTTGCTTCATATCACAGAACTCTTGGATAGATTTCCTTCACAACTCTCTGGTGGTCAAAGGCAGAGAGTTGCAGTTGCGAGGGCAATTGTCCACAGACCTAAGGTTTTGCTGATGGACGAGCCTTTATCAAACCTTGACGCACTTTTGAGGGTGAGAATGAGAAGTGAGCTCAAGAAATTGCATGAACAGGTAAAGGTTACAACCATATATGTCACGCACGATCAAACTGAAGCCATGACGATGGGAGACAAGATAGCAATCATGAATGCGGGCAAGATCATTCAGTATGGAACACCGGAAGAGATATACAAAAAACCTAAAACGATCTTTGTAGCAGGTTTTGTCGGGTCACCTCAGATGAATTTCCTTCCCGTGAGGATCGTTTCAACTGGCAACGAATTTTTTGCAGAAAACTTCGACTTGAAAATACCACTGAAAACCGATCCAAAGATGGATTCACTCATTATTGGCATAAGACCAGAACACATCTATTTAGAAAAATCTAATCATTCGGTACCGATTACTGGCGTTGTTTATTTTGCCGAAAAATTGATGTCCGAGACAGTTCTTCACCTTTCCATTGGTAATGACACAAATATCGTTGCCAAAATTCCATACGATCTGTCAGTTAAAGAGGGAGAAAAGATTCAGATTCATGTTGATCTCAATTGGGTTCATTTCTTTAATCCGCTAACAGGGGAGAGGATCGAACTTTGAACTGTGTCATATGTCATACTCACTGGGACAGAGAATGGTTTGCTCCGTCGTCTTTAACAAACGAATGGTTGGAAGAATTATTTCAAAAACTCTTTGATTTGATCGAAAAAAACAAAAGGTACACTTATGTACTTGACGGACAAACTCTGATCTTGGAAGATCTAATTAATAAATCTCCTCAATTGAAACCCAAGCTGAAAGAGTTTGTGAGATCGGGTAATCTGTTGATAGGTCCTCTCTATTCTCAAATAGATTTCAGAATCTCTCCTGAATCGGCTATCTTGAAGAATTTGCAGATTGGCAGAAAGGATATGAAAGAATTTGGCGCCAATACAAAAGTTGCGTGGATGGTTGATAATTTTGGATTCATCTCTCAACTTCCACAGTTGTTGAAAAGATACGGTATCGATGGTGCTTTTATATGGAGAGGTGTTGGTGTTGAAAAACCTTCGATTGAACTTTTTTGGAGCTCACCTGATGGCTCAAAAGTTAAATGTATCTTTTTGATAGGTGGTTATAGGAATCTATATGGTCTTTCTCTCACAAAAGACCTTGCAAAGAAAAGATTGTGGCATGAAGTGAAAAAGCTGAAACCTTTCTCTTTGACTGGTCTGATACCACTTCTTGATGGATATGATCTTGATACGAATCCTGAAGACCCCATGAAAGTTCTTGGCGAAGAAATTATTTTAACAACACCAGATGATTTTTTAAAAGATATATTCTCAAAACCTGTACACTTTCCAATTGTGAATGGTGAGATGATCAGCGGAAAGTATGCCTGCGTATTTCCTGGGACGCTTTCAACAAGAGTTTACTTGAAGAGACAGTCATATGTGGTTGGAAAAATACTTAGATATGTAGAGTTTCTGAGTTTCTTGAATGGTGGATCAATTGAAGATTGGTACAGAACATATCTGAAGACACTCATTCATGACAATATCTGTGGTGTGGGTATAGACAGAATACATAGGCAAATGCAAAGAGATTACAAAAAGATGTATTTGAAACTCAAAACATTGTTTGTAGATGAATTAACCAAAGCTCTCAAAAAGACTGAGCTTAAAAGTGGAAGATATGTCTTATCTTTTCTGCCTTTTGATTATGACCATTGGCACTGCGATGGTAAGAAGTGTTACAGATTAAAAAGCAATGGTGTGGGGTTTTTTGAACTATTCGATGTTGATCGGCCAATCAAAGATCAAACACTTTCTTTTGAAAATGATTATTACAGAGCCGAATTTTGTGAAGATGGTACTTTAAGGGTAAACGATATGTTGACTGGTATTTTGAACCTTGAAAAAGAACTGGGAGATAGTTATTCCACAAGTACGGAGAAGTTAGATTTTTCAACGCATTTGCTGAGAATTGAAGTTGAAAGAGCTGGCAAGAAACACAAAATAATTAGGCTTCAGAGAATTATTAGAGCAAAAAACATACTGATAAAAATACAAGAGAAGGTTATTTTCGATCAATCTCCGTTGGTGAAATGGCAAATGATTACCGACCTTAATGGAAAAAATTATGTTTTGAGTTTTGTGACAAAGACCTTTGATACTGATTCCAAGGTTTTGGTAAAGATGCCTTTTGAGATAGTTGAAAGAAAAAGAATAGATGAAGACTTACTCGATTTAGATGCAGGTCATGAACTCAATTCTGTTTTACTTGCGGCGAGAGAAGTTGAACCTGTCAGAAAATTTCCTTTTCAAGGTTTTGTGGCGTTGTCAAATGATAGAACCAAAGCAGTTATGGCAAAAGGTGTTTATCAATATGAAGTCGATGAATGCGGTGATATAAAGATTGACCTTGTCAGGAGTATGGAATGGATTGCAAAGGGTGATGTAAAAGGCAGATCTGGTGATGCTGGTCCTTTGATGTATGTTCCAGATGCTAAGTGTGAAGGAAGAATGAATTTTGAGTTGGCAATCTGCGATGTGAGCTTGCACGCTAAATCAAAGGAATTTTTCAAATGGTTCAGTTTGTTTGACGATCCACCAATGACGATTTCTCTGAGGAATGAAGAAGGAGAGTTGAGGTCTCTGAATCTTTATACCAGCGAGCTCCCGTGGGTTTGTACAGAAGAAAATAGACTTGTCGTCTATAACCCTTATTCAGAATTGGTAAATGATTTAAAACCAGGGCAGATATCTTCGATTCTGGTTGACTCTAAATTGAAGCACATTGATCAAAATGTCAGCCTCAAGATCTATGATTTTCCTGCTTTCCCATCTTCTGTGTCCAAGGTAACTACTTCTCAAAGAATTTTGAACCTTATAAGAAAAAGGATCATAGAGATCACAAAACAGGTGTATTTACTTGAAAATCGATTGAAGAAAGCCAAAAAGAATTCTTCAGAATACCACTTGTTGAAACACAAGATTCTCAGCAAGAAAAGAACTCAGCTTGAATTGAAAATTTCTCTAACGCTCAATAAAGGAAAGATGCCAAAAAATTTAATGAAAAAATTGAATCAAGTAAGGGCGAAGAGAAGAATTTATGACTACATAGTTGAACTTCTAAAGGAGGAATGAAAGTGAAATATCACAACGACATACCGAACAATTTTGGAAGATGTGATATCGTCATTGGCATACCCAGTTTTAACAACGCCAATACGATAGGTTATGTTGCTCAAACTGCGGCAAAAGGAGTTAGAAATTTGGGGTTAACTGGTTTGATAGCCAACTCAGATGGAGGTTCCGTTGACAAAACTACCGAGACTTTTCTACAGAGCGATACTTTTGGTATACCAAAGATATCTATCAAATACAAAGGTATACCAGGCAAGGGAAGCGCTGTGAGAGCGCTGTTTGAGATAGCTCATAAAGCGAAAGCTAAGGTTTTCATAATGTTGGATTCAGATCTAAGAAGTGTCGAACCATGGTGGATTGAAAGACTGGCAAAACCGATTCTTGAAGGGAGAACAGATTATGTGACGCCATTTTATCTTCGCCATAAATATGATGGTACGATCACCAATAATATCTGTTATCCACTCACATCCGTTTTGTATGGCTTGAAGGTTCGCCAACCAATCGGGGGTGACTTCGCAATAGGGGCGAAATTGATTGAAATCTATTTGAGCAAACCTGAGCAAGTTTGGCAGACGAATGTTGCGCGTTTTGGTATCGATATATGGATGACCACAACCGCGATAAATGAACTGGATAAACCCCCTGTACAAGCTTCGCTTGGTGCAAAGGTACATGATGTGAAAGACCCAGGAAAACATCTTCAAGGTATGTTCATACAAGTTGTGCAAACACTTTTTGACATGATGATCGAATACCAAGGTATCTGGAGACATGTCGCGACGGTTGTTCCCACAGAGGTTTACGGTGAACAGCCAGATCAGCCTGTTGAAGAGATTGTTGTGGATTTGAATGGTTTAAAACAAAGGGCAAAAACAACTTTGCAACAGAGATTAGATAATGAAATATCTGTGCGCGAGGAAATCATCAAATCAGTCCTTGAAAGTGGAATTGTGAATGCTCAAGATTGGGTTGAAGTGGTTTATGATCTTGCACTAAAATACAGAGAGAAAAGGGACGAAGAAGTTGTTTTGAATCTTTTACCTTTTTATTTTGCTCGTGTAGCTGATTTTGTTGAAAGAACAAAAGACATGGATAGTTTTGAGGCTGAAAAACTTATAACTGAGCAACTTGAAATCTTCCAAAAACAAAAAGGGAATTTTGTAAAGAGGTGGTTCCTTGATACTTAATCATTTGCTTGGTATCTACGACAGACTCAGCGAAGCAGAAAAAAAGGTTGCATCTTATATCATCGAAAGACCAGATGATGTTATACATTACTCTATAACAGAATTTGCAAGAATTATTGGAGTTAGTGAAACAACTATATACAGATTGATCAGAAAGATGAAATTCGATGGGTACCAGTCTTTCAAGATAGAGCTCACTAAACAGATAAGTGGTGCCAAAACATTCCCTTCCACTGCTAAGGATGCATTTGATGAATACATCGATCAGATAAGATCTTTGATTGAACGTTTAGCGACAACTCTTAAAAAGGAAGACCTTCAAAAGGTTGCTGAATGGGTTGTCGAATCTCAAAAGACTATATTCTTCGGAGTTGGACTTTCAGCAGTCGCTGCCGAGTATGGGAGTTTACTTTTATCGCTGTTGGGACTACCATCATTTTATTACAATGATCCACACGCTCAGGTTATAGTTGCGACGGGTTTGTGTGAAAAGGATCTTGTTATATCTGTGAGTCACAGTGGGAATATTAGGGATACAGTAAAGTCAACACAGGTTGCAAAAGATGTGGGGGCAAAGACAGTTGCGATAACTGCCGGGGTGAATTCACCTTTATCTTCTGTGGCGAACGTGGTTTTGTATAGCCCAGTTGCAAGATTTGAAAAACTTGAGTTTCTAAGGGGAAATCTCGGCGAACTCGCAGTTATTGAAATACTTTTTCGAGTGATACTCAAGAAAATCTACGTAGAGAAAGAAGAACACCTTGAAGGTTTATCGCAAGTTCTAAAACCAAAAAGATATGAGGATGAACAAAGATGAGGATCGCATTAGTCCATTTTAGGGCAGGGCAAACCGATGGTGTCTCCCTTGAAATGGAGAAATGGAAGACAGTCCTTGAAAAGATGAGGCATGATGTTTTCTATGTTGCTGGAGAATTGAATCAAATCGATGGTATAAAGATACCTTCTCTTTCGATGGAAAATCCAACTAATCTCTGGATTCACAAAAATGCCTTTGAGGGGCTCTCAGTCGATCAGGAAACTTTTATCAAGGTATTCGAAGAGTATGTTTTTCAGATCAAAAAAGAGCTCGAAATGGCAAATCTTTCTGTAGATCTTTTGATAGTCAACAACGTACTTTCTCTTGGATTTAACTTGGCTGCCGCTGTTGCAATAACAGAGTATGCGAGATCAAGAAAAATAAAAATCATTGGGCATCACCATGATTTCTATTGGGAAAGAGAGAGATACTCAAGACCTCAAAGTGATTTTGTGGCAAAGATCTTAGACGAATACTTTCCTCCAAAGGACAATGGAATTTTTCATATTACCATAAACGGTCTTGCACAAAAAGAACTATTCAAACGAAAAGGTATTCGTTCTATGGTAATACCTAACGTCTTTGATTTTGATCAACCAGCCTGGAGAATAGACGATTACAATAGAGACCTACGAAAATCGATTGGTATTGATGAAAGAGACATTGTAATTTTGCATGGAACCAGAATAGTTCAAAGAAAGGCAATAGAGATAGCAATGGATTTTGTGGAATACTTTTTCAAGATGAGCAAAGATAGAGTTCACTTTGTTATCGCTGGTTTTTTTGAACAAGAGTCTGAACAGTACTATCAAAAGTTATTAAAGAAAGCTCAGATGATGTCTTATAAGACTCATTTTGTTTTTGAAAAGGTTAGATCTACACGGTTTGTCAGTGGCAAAAAGTACTATTCGCTTTGGGACATGTATGCAATCTCAAATGCAATAACCTATACTTCGGTACTCGAAGGCTGGGGAAATCAACTCATAGAAGCAGTTTTCTCAAAAAAACCACTTGTCATCTTTGAGTATCCTGTCTACAAAAGTGATATTGCTCCACTTGGGTTTGATTTTGTATCACTTGGCGATGAAGTTTTTTATGATAAAGCAGAAGGTTTGTATAGAGTAGATGTTGATGTACTCAAAAAGGCTGCAAGAAGGTTGAGTGATTTGTTGTCAAATGAACAAGCACTGTCAGAAAACGTCGAAAAAAATTTTGAAATAGGCAAAAAATACCTTTCATTACAAAGTCTTCAAGGTTATTTACAAGAGATCTTGAGTCGTATTTGAATTATAGTTGCATTCTCATTATTTCTTGATAGGCTTGTACGATTCTATTTCTGACTTCTGTTGTCAATCTCAGAGCTATAGTTGCCTTTTCTGCTTCAATGATCACTTCGTGGATGTTACTGATCTTTCCAAGTGCAAAGTCGGCAGACATCTGCTCTGCGTTCTTCTGTATTTGGTTGACCTTTTCTATGGCATTTTTGAGTATATCAGCAAAGTCTCCTTGGTTTTTTGTCTGTGAAGTCTGACCTGCTTGGTTCAAATTCTGCCCAATATTAGATATTCTGTCAATCATTCAATCATCCCCTCCCTATCTGAAGGGCGCTGTTTATCATTGACTTTGTCACATTGAAAGCCGCAACGTTCGCATCGTACGATCGCTGTGCACTAATCAAGTCTACCATTTCTCTTAAGACATTGACATTTGGAAGACTCACATAACCATTTTCATCGGCATCAGGATGTGTTGGATCATAAACCAATCTAAAGGGTGAAGGGTCTTCCTCAATTCTCACAACTTTGACTCCGCTGCTCTTTGTCTTCCCGTCTCCCATTAGATACTCCGAAAAAATAGGGACGCGTCTTCTGTATGGTGTACCGTTTTCTGTTCTTGTCGTTTCTGAATTAGCAATATTGCTTGAAATCGTGTCAATTCTCAACCTCTGGGCTGTCATCCCCGAGGCACTGACATTCATTATCAAAAACTCATTCATTCTATCATGCACTCCTCAAGACGATGTTGTAGTATTCTATATTCTTCGACATTAACCTTGAAAGAACCTCGTACCTTAAACCATTAGCAGTCATCTGTGCGATTTCATAATCTATATCCACACCGTTTTCGTCGTTTTTGTAGAAGAAATTCTTTTCTTGTTCGATCTTTGGCTGTGCAAGTTGTTGTGTAGCTTGGAGATGCTCTGTGTCTGTAGTTGTTAACTGCAATCTCATTGATTCTTTAAGAAGCTCTTCGAAAACCACATATTTTCTCTTGTATCCTGGTGTCTCGGCATTGGCAACATTCTGAGCATGTACATTTTGCCTGAGCATCGCTACATCCATTCCCGTTTTTATTATCTGAAAATTGGCATTGAACAACCTTTTCACTCCCTGAGTATCTTTTCTACAAAGGTCATCGTTTTTCCTAAAAACTCGGGGGGCTGACAACCCACACTCCCACTGCTGGTACTTTACCGACGTTTTTCCACTTGTGTGGTATCGTCGATGGATAAGTTATACTGTCACCTTCGTTTAAAATAACTGATTTGTCACCGAGCGATATCTCGACTGATCCCTGGATAACTAATCCAGATTCAATGCCATCGTGAGAATAGAAGTTTTCCCCACTATCATAACCAGGTTCGAGATAGGAGATGAACATTGAATAAGCCTTGTTTTTTGAAGAAATGAGTTCGTAAGTAAGACCTGGCGATACAAAAACCCTACGCCTTTCTTCTTTTCTAATGATTCCTTTGAGGGCTTGTTCGCCAATATCTTGTTCGACAAGTGATATAATCGTTTCTCCCAGTGCTGCAAGAATCTTCTTCAAGGTACTCAAAGAAGGTGAAACCTTGCCATGCTCGATTTGGCTTATCAAGCCAGGTGTTACATCTGCTAATTTTGCGAGTTCTCTGACTGTCATCTGCTTGGATTGTCTCAATGTTCTTATCTTTCCGCCTATGTTGTCAAGTTCACTGCCACTCATTCGTCACACCCCTTTCCAGATACAAGAAAGGTCAAATCACCATACAAATTTTGTAATCTTTCGAATTCTTTTTCATCATAGAAATTTATTTGTCCTCTACCGAAATATTTTGCCACTTCAACGCAAAAACGAGAAGCAAGCTCTATATCTATTTCATGTGAAGCACCCGTTGCACACCCTGCGACTGGGATATCTGTTGTAATAGCGACTCCTACAACAGGTACATCAACGACAGTACAAGGTTGCATAATGCTATTTAAATGATACACCCCATTCCCATATGGCGTAATATCTTGAATTGTTATTGGTAAAACAAACGGCATCGTTCCACAAACTCTTTCGTATATATCCAATAAATCATCTGCTACCTTTAGTATATAACCTTTCAGTACGGTTGGTGAAATTGCAAATCCTTTTCTTTTGGCAATGCGATTTCCTTTCGTCGTGTCTATCGAAAGAACAGCATCAACATGTCTGTTCAACATCAATTTTAAAACTTCCCTTACACCAATAGGTGAATCCATAAATGGTACTGGTTTGTGGTCGATTGTAGGGGCATCTGGACAAATGTGAGTTGCTATGTACACTGTACCTGCAAGAGATTCACCTTTTTCTTTCATTTGTGCAATCTTCAAAGCCGCCGCTAATGCCGCTATTGCACCATCGGCGTCACTCACAACTCCTACCATCTGTGGTCTTGCACCAACTCCACCTAATTGTCCAACGATCCCAAGAACAGGTGCCTTTTTATCTTCTCCTTCTATAGTTATTCTCACTATATCTGTCTTTCCCTTTGACGTCACAACTTCTTCAAACTCTGCTTCGACATTTTTGTAATTCTTGAAAAATTCACAGACATCTTTACCACTTACTTTGGGATCATCCAACAATTCCATTATCTTAAGAACCTGAGTCAGCATTTTTCATACCTCCCTATGTGTAAAGATGACATCTAATCTTTCTGTTTTTGATCTCAACGAGTTTTGGTTTTTCTGAGCATTTTTCAAAGGCCACGGGACATCTTGTTTTAAAAACACAACCTTCTGGTGGGTTGAGTGGACTTGGAATTTCACCTTTTATGGAAAAACCTGCGAGGTTTTCTATACCAATCTTCGGTATAGATTCCAAAAGTCCTTTTGTGTATGGATGTAGAGGTTCTTGCATTACATGTTCTGTTTTTCCCATTTCCATGATCTGACCAAGATACATCACCATTGTTTGGTCTGAGATGTGATTTACGATTTTCAAGTCATGAGTAATGAGTATGTAAGTCAATTCATATTTTTCCTTTAGTTCCATGAGTAAGTTCAGTATCTGTGCCTGAACTGATACATCGAGAGCTGAGGTTGGTTCATCCAGTATCAACAGCTTTGGTCTAAGAACCAGTGATCTTGCGATTGCAACTCTTTGTTTTTGCCCACCACTCAGTTGATGAGGGTACTTTTTGAGTACATCTTCTGTCAAACCAACGGATTTAATTGCGTTTATGACAAGCTTCTTACGTTCATTTTTGTTTGAAATTTTGTGCACACGCAATCCTTCTTCGACAATGAATGCCACTGTTTTCCTTGGGTCCAGTGAACTGTCTGGATCTTGGAAAATCATTTGAATATCTCGGTTTTTCAAATTTTCCCTCAAATTGCCTTCATAGAAGATTTTTCCCGATGAAGGTTTATAAATTCCACTCAAAATCCGAGCGATCGTTGACTTTCCAGAACCACTTTCACCAACTATGCTGAAGACAGAACCTTTTTCGACTTCAAAAGAAACTTCCTGTACAGCTCTCAAGAATTTGATGGGTTTTCCAAAAACATTGAACTCCACTGGAAAATCTTTGCACAAATTCTCAACTTTCAAGAGCATCTATTAGTCAACCCCTTTATAGAGCCAGCATTTCACTAATCTATCATCAACCGAGAATTCTTCTGGTTCTCTCTCAGTACAGATTGACATCTTTTGTGAGCATCTGGGATGAAACCTACAGCCAGTTGGAGGATTGACAAGACTTGGGACATTACCTTCAATTGATTTGAGCTTTGTCTTTCTTTCTTTCATGGTTGGTATGGACGAGATCAGACCAATCGTGTATGGGTGTAAAGGTTTTTCAAAGATTTTTCTGGTACTGGATATCTCACATATCTTCCCTGCATACATCACGATTACTGTATCTGCAATTTGAGAGATGACACTGAGATCGTGACTTATGAAAAGAATCGAAGTCTTAGATTCGGTTTTCAATTTCTTGAAGAGCTGTATTATCTGGGCTTGTATTGTTACATCAAGGGCAGTTGTTGGTTCGTCTGCTATGAGTAATTTTGGGTTACACAACATTGCCATGGCTATCATGGCTCTCTGTCTCATTCCGCCACTGTATTCAAAAGGGTATCTGTAGACCATCTTCTCGGGTTCTGGTATGCCGAGTTGTCTCATTATCGTTGTGACTTTCTCTATCGCCTCTTTGTACGACATACCATAATGTTGTTCAAGGACCTCTGAGAGTTGTTTTCCAATCTTTATATTTGGGTTGAGTGAGTTCAGCGGATTTTGAAAAACCATGCTGATTTTTGTACCACGAGGGTGGGTATTGGTTCTCAGAAGATCTTGACCCTCAAAGATTATCTTTCCTTTGACTATTTTCCCTTGTGGTTTTGGAATGAGTCCCATTATCGCAAGGGCAGTCACACTCTTACCCGATCCACTTTCTCCAACAATCCCGACACATTCATTTTCAAACACCTTAAAAGAGATACCATCGGGTGCCTTAAGTGTTGCGTGTGATGTTTTGAATTCCACTGTGAGATCTTCAACAGACAAAAGAGGATTCAAAACTCTCTCCTCCTGTTGATGAAATATTCCTTAACTTGTTCAAGAAGGTTTGAGTTATTTACAAGATCAAAAACAGTCAGTGCGAGTGCCTTGGTAGCTCTTATCATGGCATTATAACCGTATTCTGAATTGGATGCCTCGGCGAATTCTTTTGTATGAGTCGGTATGATTTTGTCACCTGTTATATTTATATATGCATGGATTGCCGGAACGATCTGTGTTACCGCACCCATATCTGTCGAGCCAACACCTTGTTCATAAGTTCTGGCTGCGATTTTTTCACCGACGAATTTGTAGTTCTCTTCAAGAGTTTTTGCAAGTGGTACGTTCACATAGACTTCGGGCATCTCTTCCTCGACTGTGATATTGCTGACACAACCGGTCATGTTACAAGCACCTTGTACAAGATTCCTCAATTTTTGTTCTAAGAAATTCACCTCTCCGATTGTCAGAGCCCTCAAACCAATTTCTGCACATGTATACTCTGGAATGGTGTTAAAAGATTGTCCACCATTGGTGATTATTCCATGGATTCTGACCTTTTCTGGAAGTTGCTGCCTCAACAGACCAATCGAGCTGAATAAAAGTATCATTGCATCGAGTGCGTTTATGCCTTTTGCTGGATCGGCTGCTGCATGTGCTGATTTTCCGAAAAATTCTATTTTGAAACGTCTTATCGCATACGCAATATCAAAACCTGTACTCATTGAAGCTGGATGGATCATCATTGCAATATCAATATCTTTGAAAACACCAGCTTTTATTAGTTCTTTTTTGCCAGCTCCATGCTCTTCCGCAGGACAGCCAACAACTACAAGTGTGAATGGAAGGTCTTGAAAAGCTTTCTTAAGGCCAACGGCTGCACCACAACTCATAGTACCTATCATATTATGACCACAGGCATGACCTATCGCTGGTAATGCATCGTATTCAGCCAGAAGAGCTATCTTGGGTTTTCCATGACCTGCTGTTGCTATAAAAGCTGTTTCAAGCCCTCCTATTTTTCTTTCAACAGAGAAACCATTTTCTTGAAGAAAATCTGCGAGTAACTTTGAAGATCTGAATTCTTGATGAGAAAGCTCTGCAATCTGGAAAATAGTTTTTGCGATTTTCACCAATTCATTTTTCAAAAGATCGATTTTTTCACAGATTTTGTCCTTCAAGATCATCACTCCTTATTTTTTCAGTCTCGGATCTAATAGGTCTCTCAAGCCATCACCGAGTATGTTGAAACCAAGACAGGTGATGAGTATTGCAAGCCCTGGAAAGATTGCCATGTGTGGAGCTGTCTGAAGATAATTTTTGGCTTCTGAAAGCATACTTCCCCACGATGGTGTTGGTGGTTGAATTCCAAGCCCCAAAAAACTCAGAGTGGCTTCACTTATCACTGCACCAGCAAAATTCAAAGATGAATAGACTATCAATACGGGTACAACATTTGGCAAAATGTGCTGAAAGATTATCCACAAGTGAGAAGCACCCATTGATTTTGCTGCGAGTATAAATTCTTCATTTTTGATATTCATCACGGCACTTCTCATTACTCTTGCGAAACTTGGCACCATAACAATTCCTATGGCAAGCATTGCATTGAACAAACCAGCACCCAAAACGGCCATCATGGCAATTGCGAGAAGTACATATGGAAAAGACAATAAAGCATCTGTAAATCTCATTATAAGAGCGTCGACAAAACCACCGAAATAACCAGACAGGATACCAAAAAAAGTTCCGATAAGTGCACCTATCCCAACAGCGATTATTCCGACCATTAATGAAATTCTACTGCCATAAACTAATCTGGAAAATATATCCCTTCCATAATCATCTGTTCCCAATATGTGTCCACCTTCACCTGGTTTTGCAAAGATGTACAGAAAATCCATGTCATCAACGGGATGCGTTGCCAAAATCGGAGCAAAGATTGCCGCAAAGATATTAACAAGAACTATTGCCAATCCAAATACGATTTGTTTGTTGAGAAATTTCATAATGTTATCACACACTCCTGTAAGAATGTCTTATCTTGGGATTTATCAAAGCGTAAGTTATATCCACGATGAGATTCACAAAAATATACATGATGGCTATAAAGAGAACTTCTCCCTGTACGAGCATATAATCACGCCTGAAAATCCCATCTACCATCAATTTACCAAGTCCTGGCAGAGCAAAGACTGTTTCTGTCAAAACTGCACCTGCAAGAAGATTTCCAAGCTGCAAACCTATGACTGTTATCACGGGTATGAGTGCGTTTTTCAAAGCATGTCTATAAAGAATCAGATTTCTCTTTAGTCCCTTGGCATAAGCTGTTCTTATGTAGTCTTGATTCAGAACTTCAAGCATGCTCGATCTTGTAAAACGGGCAATTGTTCCCGTCGAAAGAATCCCCAACGCGAAGGATGGTAGTATGAAATGGCTTATGACATCCCACAAACCCTTAGTTGGGTTACCAAGACCAACAGCGGGTAACCAACCAAGTTGTAATGAAAAGACGATTATCAAGACCATACCGAACCAGAATATTGGAATGGAGATACCTATCAAAGCCAACACAGTCACAAATAAATCGACAAAAGAGTTGTGTTTCATTGCCGCCAAGATACCTGATGGAATACCTATAACAACGGCTATCAGTAACGCACACAAACTCAACGTGATGGTTGTTGGTAGTCTTTCAAGAATGAGTGATAAAACATTTTGTCTATATATGAGAGAATTTCCGAGATCTCCCGTTAGAACCCTTTTCAAATAGATGACAAATTGTATCAAAACAGGTTTATCCAGGCCAAGTTGTTGTCTGAATCGTGCGATGTCCTCGGATCTTGCCTGTGGACCAAGTAGCACCATGGCTGGATCTCCTGGTATCATTTTCATTATCAAAAAGACAGTCAGTATCACGAAGAAAAGCGTAGGAATAACTTGAAGAAGTCTTTTTGCGACATACTTTCCCATTCAATCACTCCAAGAAACCAAGAGCGCTTGCGCGCCCTTGGCTCATTTCTCAACCCACACATTTGTACCTGGTGCGAACAAGCGAATCATCATGTCGGGAGATGGTTTGTAACCTTGAACCTTCTTGTTAACTCCATTAACGACTAATTTGTGCCACATTGGAAAGTAAACCATATCTTTCATAATCAGTTCTTCTGCTTTTCTATAATATTCTGTTCTTTTTGCCTGATCAACCGATGATTCCCCCAGTTCAATGTATTTGTCTACTTCTGGATTGTTATAGCCTCCACCATTTCCATAGGTTCCCTTTCTTGAAGAGTGGAACATATAGAAGATAAAGAATTCTGGGTCAGGATACCACGTCCAGCCGATAGTATATGCATCCGCATCGCCTTTGGAAGTAGTTCCGGTGAAGGCGCCCCATTCGAGTGATTGGACCTCGATTTCGAAACCGACTTTTTTGAGCATTGACTGGATTATCACAGCAGCCTTTCTTCTGTTGGGGTCTTCTGGTGTGTAGATGGTGAGTTTGACTGGTTTGTTTTCATACCCAGCTTCTTTCAAGAGTTGTTTTGCTTTCTCTGGATCGTATTTGGTGTAGAAAGACTTCACATTAGGATTATATGCCCAGGAACCTGTTGGGATAGGACCATAAGCTGCTTCGGCAGTTCCATTTGGAAAGATGACTTTGACGAGTTGTTCGACATCTATTCCCCTGAAAAATGCCTCTCTGATTCTTTTATCGGTTGTCGGTCCCTTGATCGAACTCAAGTAAACTGCGTAGACATTACATCCTCCAACCATTCTTGCCTCGACATTTGAACTGGCATTTACCTTGGGAATATCTTGATCGAGAATATCGCTCGTTATGTCCACTTGTCCACTCAGCAATGCTACCGTCAGTACAGATTTATCTGGTATGAATTTGTATGTGATTTGTTTTAAGTATGGTTTTTCACCCCAGTAATCTTCATTTCTCTCAAAGACCATGTGACTGTCTTTTACCCATTCGACCATTCTGAAAGGACCTGTTCCTACTGGGTGGAGTGTGAATTGATCTTTCCATCCCTCACATTCTTCCTTCGGAACAATTGCTGCACCTATATCTGTTAAAACTGTCAAGAACGGAGCGTAGGGATATTTGAGTGTGATTTTTACAGTGTATCTATCCAGAACTTCAACACGATCCACCATATAGATTCTAACCATCGGCGAAATTGATATCTCCCTTTCAAAACTGTACTTCACATCTTCGGCGGTCATTTCCCTTCCATCCTGGAACTTTCCTTTCTGGAAATGAACTCCTTTTCTCAGTTTGAAAGTCCATTCCTTCAGATCTGAACTAACTTCCCATGACTCAGCAAGGAGAGGATGAATTTCCTTGACTTCTGCATCGTACGCAACAAGGGTTTCAAAGACATTTCTCATAACCTGTGCTGAGGCAAGGTCTTGATACATGGCGGGATCCATAGTTGTTGGATTTTGATCTGAGCCAACTGTAATAACTGAATCGTAGTTTGGCGCTGCCAAGACGAAACTGAACAAAGCTACCAAAAAAAACACCAAAACCCACTTTTTCATTTGAACACCCCCTTTTAGAGTAAAGTTCTTAAATAGTTCCCCAAAATCCTCCTTGCACTCAAAACAATACCTTTTGTATATCTTCTAAAGAATTTTTCATGCTCCAATGTATATCCAATGCAATCTAAATAGATGAGTTGTTGATCAGTTAGATCAAAATCCAAATGATCTTCTGTATATGGTGAAAAAGCTATGCAGTTCACCTTTTGTGCGATTTCATTCCATCTTTTCATGGCGTCTTTGCATTGATCTTTTTGCGGTACTATAACGGTCGCATTTTGAACCTTTGGCAATGCCTGGAAAAAACTGTTGATAACTTTGTATGGCAAGATCAATCTATCATTGTCAAATTTTGCAGTGCAGAGAAGGACTGTAGGCTCATCGAATACCATCTTTGAAAGTTTTTTGCATACCCATTTGTGTGATATATAAGAGATTGTACCATCGTTCTTTCTACTGACAAGGAGATCGTCTGGGCCCATCGGCGCATAAATAGAAGGTTCAACGTTATCTATGAGACCTATTTCGCGATATGCAAAGTCTTTACCGATTATTTTCATTAACTCTGGAATCACGTCGTTTCTCGGGCTCTCACCTATGGTGATGAAAAGCATTTTTCTTTACCCCCACTATTGTTTAATTAATTATACTAAACGTACTTTGAAGTGTCAACATTTAGTTCATTGGGCTTTTTAAGTTGTATAATAAGATTCACTGTAATTAAAAGGATGGTGAACAATGAGCATGTTGTACCTGATACCTGGTATTGCACTCGGACTTGTATTAGGTGCAAATGATGGCGCAAGTATCTTTGGCCCCCTTGTGGCTGTGGGGTCGATCAAACGAAGAACAGCTGTTTTGATCAGCAGTCTTTTTGTGATCTTGGGTGCGATCTTTGGCGGTCGTGAAGGTATAAAGACTTTGAATACTCTGACCACACTCGATCAATATCAGATTTCGATAGCAATATTGTCTGCAGCAATAACCGTTATTTTGATGATATCTTTAAAAGCTCCAGCTTCAGTCTCTCAGGCAGTCGTTGGTTCACTCATTGGTATCGGACTGATTTTCGGGCCCGAGAATGTGAGATGGTTTGTTCTGCTAAAGATAATCTTAGTTTGGGTTTTTACACCGCTTCTTGCAAGTTTTCTGGCTTTTGTTGTGTACAGAATATTAGCGGTTATCTTCAGACATTTGAGAAGCATTTACGTGCAAGATTTGCTCTTGAGATATGCGAGTTTTATAGCGGTTTGTTATAGTGCATATTCACTTGGAGCTAACAATGTTGCTAATGTTGCTGGTTCTTTTGTTGAAATGGGTCTGGACCCATTTTTGGCTCAATTAGTTGGTGGTGTTTGTATAGGTTTTGGTGTTCTGATTTTCAGTAAGAGGATGACTTTTGTCATTGGAAAAAGTATAATATTGTTGGATCATTTTTCATCACTTGTTGCATCTATTTCTATGGCAACAAATGTCTTTATATTCTCCTTAGTAGGTGTTCCAATTTCTGCCACGCAGTCCACTGTGGGTGCGGTGATAGGTGCGGGTATGAGTAGAGGTGAACGTCTGAGTAGCAGAAAAACGAAGGTTAGGATTGTCCTTGGTTTGACATTGACGCCATGTGTTGGTGGTATTATCTCTGTTTTCCTCTATCTTGTATTGAGAGGAGGTTAATATGGGTTGGATAGTTGGAAGAAAGGAACAGGAGATAATAAAAAAAGTTTTGGAACATCTGGATATCATGAGTACAGAGCTTCAGGAACTTAGAAAGCTCATTGAGAAATATCTAAATCATGAAATTGACGAAATCGAGTCTCTTGCTGAAAGAGTGAGATATTATGAGCATCAAGCGGATATTGCGAGAAGAGAAGCTGAGACAATGATGTACAGTGGTGCATTTTTACCGAATTTCAGGGGGGATCTACTCGGTATCATTGAAGCGGCAGACAAAGTTGGAAATAAAGGAGAATATGTGGCTGATATTCTTGAACTTGAGCATCCTATTATTCCTGATTCTTTGAATTCCCAATTGCTAAAATTGTTTGACATTTGTGTTGAAACGTACGAAGCATTAAAGGTTTCGATAAAAGATTTGTTTGAAGATCTCGAAAAAATAGAGGAACATGTCCTGTTGGTTGAACAAAAAGAACATGAAGTCGATGGTGTTGAGAGATGTTTGATCAAGCAGATATACAGAATGGATATTTCGAATGGACATAAGATGCAACTCAAAGAACTCGTTAGAAATATCGCCGATATTGCAGATCGCGCCGAGGATTGTTCCGATAGAGTAGAGATAGTATCATTAAAAAGGAGGGTGTGATTTGTCACAGATTGGTCAGAGCTTCGAAGAATTAGTTTCAATAATGAGAAAATTGAGATCTGAGAGAGGATGTGAGTGGGATAGACAACAAACTCATGAAAGTTTAAAATCTTATTTGGTTGAGGAAATCTTTGAATTGATTGAAACAATAGATCAAAAAGATGATCAAAAAATGAAAGAAGAGCTTGGTGATGTGTTGCTTCAAGTTGTTTTTCACAGTCAGATCGCATCAGAAAGAGGAACTTTTCAGATTGAAGAAGTTATAAAATCTTTGAATGAAAAACTCATCAGAAGACATCCGCATGTTTTTGGAGACAGTCCCGGGTATTCCTATCAACAATGGGAGAAGATCAAATCTCAAGAGAAAGGAGAGGAAAAATCTTCCGCAATTGGTAAAGTCAATCACGCACTTCCGGCATTGAGTCTTGCGCGAAGGATTCAAGAAAATGCTGCAGCAGTTGGTTTTGACTGGCCTGATGTTTCAGGTGCTTTACAAAAGATCGATGAGGAAATTCAAGAATTGAAAGAGGCTATGGGAAAGGGTCAAAGGAATAAACTTGAAGAAGAATTAGGTGATTTACTATTTGCAGTAGTCAACGTAGCACGATTTTTGGATTTAGACCCCGAAATTGCTTTGAGAAAGGCAACCGAGAAATTTGTCAGAAGATTTCAAATTGTTGAAGAATTTGCCAGAGCAAGAGGATTGGATATGAAGAAACTTTCCCTTGCTCAACTCGATGCACTTTGGGAAGAAGTGAAGGGAGGAGAATCAAAATGAAGAAGTTTTTCGTGTTCTGCGCAATCTTTTTAACAGTTTTTTTGTTCGCTCAACAAACCCAACCAGCAACAACGGTAGTTGCTGAAGTCAACGGTACACCTATTACCATGGCTGAACTGGACAGAGAGGCAAACCTTAACAGGCTGTTAGTTCAGATCCAGTCCATTGACGACAGATTTTATGAAGTTCTCACAGGTACATCGGAAGGCATGAATCTTTTGCTTCGTTACAAGAGAGAAGTATTGAACAGCCTTATAGACCAAGTGTTGATCAAACAAATTGCTGAAAAGATGAATATAATTATCCAGAAAGAGGATATCGAGAAAATGGTTTCAGATGAACTGAACAAAACACTTACCCAGTATGGCATGACAGAGACCGATTTGGATTGGTATCTAAAACAATCTGGATTAGGGGATCTTGAATCATTCAAGGATAGATTGAGGTGGATCTTCTCTGTTCAGCAAGCTGTTACTTTGATTCAACAACAAGTTACTTCCTCGGCAACTGTTACTGAGGAAGAAGCAAAAAAGTTTTATGAAGAAAACAAGGATTATTTTGCTGTCGAAGAAGCGGCAAAATTGTTGCGCATTATCGTGGACAGTAAGGAAAAGGCTGACAAGGTCCTTGATCGTATAAGAGCTGGTGAGGAATTTTCTCAAGTTGCAAGTGATGTATCTATCGATCCTCTTACCAAGGGCAAAGCAGGGGATCTTGGATGGGTTGAGCGTAACAGTGGATTGATAGCAACCGACATAGAAGAGAAGATCTTCGCAAGTCCTAAAGGTGCAACGCTTGGACCACTTCAAAGTACAGGTGGATGGGAAATCTATCGTATTTTGGATAAAAGACCAAAGGGATATGAGGCATTCGAAAACGTTATGAACGATATATATCAGTACTTAACCCAGCAAAAAGCTCAACAACTTTGGCAGGATTGGATATCTCAGCAATTCATACCATTTAAAAATTCCAGCACGATAAATATCTATCTGTTAGCAGAAGGAGGACAAGCAAATCAATGAATCTTAAGACAATAACTTTGGAATGGACAGGAGATTCTCTTGTACTTGTTGATCAAAGAAAGTTACCACACGTTGTTGAGTATATTGAATGTAAAACTTATCAAGAGGTTGCACGGGCGATCAAGGAGATGATCGTCCGTGGCGCCCCTGCCATAGGTGCGGTAGCAGCATTTGGATTTGTACTTGGAGCAAAGCAATTTTCGAATCTGAAGGAAAAGAGTTTTGTTGAACACATGAAAACAGTCAAAGAAGTTCTCGCATCAACTCGTCCAACCGCAGTTAATCTTTTCTGGGCATTGGAACGCATATACAACAAAATGGATCAAATTGACGATGTTGATCAACTTGTATCTGTTCTTGAAAAAGAAGCTATAGAAATTGCAAACGAAGATATAAAAGTGAACAAAGCCATTGGAATGTATGGACAAACTTTGTTGAAAGATGGCGACACGGTTTTAACGCACTGTAATGCTGGTGCTCTGGCAACAGTGGATTACGGTACTGCTCTTGGAGTGATAAGGGCAGCAGTTGAAAACGGTAAAAAGATAAGAGTTTATGTAGATGAAACAAGGCCTTATTTACAAGGATCACGTTTAACTGCTTGGGAATTGGTACAACTCGGTGTTGAAACAATACTCATAACGGACAATATGGCTGGCTGGGTTATGAAACAAGGTAAGGTCAATGCCGTGATCGTTGGAGCCGATAGAATAGCTGCAAATGGCGATGTGGCAAATAAAATAGGTACTTATTCCGTTGCAGTTCTTGCGAATAAAAATGGCGTGCCTTTTTACGTTGCAGCACCCATTTCGACGATAGATATAAAGATTAAAGACGGCACCCAAATCCCTATAGAGGAACGTTCTCACGAAGAGGTCACACATATAAATGGAAAAAGAATTGCTGCCGATGGTGTCAAAGTTTACAATCCCGCTTTTGATGTCACAGAGCACGAATTGATAAGCGCGATAATAACGCAAAAGGGAGTCTTGAGAAAACCATACAGTGAAAGTATCAGAAAACTATTTTCACTGGAGGACCAAATGTGAGGATAGATCCCTTAGAGGATGGAAAATTCAAAAGTTCTGAGGTAAAGAGAAAAAAACAGATAAAATCAAAGGGATTGAGTGAAGTCTCAAAATCTGGTTTTTTTGAAATCCTTGAAGATGTCGAAGAAGAAAAGTTAGACGAACTTCTGGAGCAATTGATCAAGAAGGTCGTCAATTCAGGTAATGAGCTTGTCAGATCTCCCACCCAGGAGAACCTCAAGAAATACCGGGAGAGCGTAAAAGAATTTCTCAAAGTGATTGAGAAAAGGCTATACAAAATAGGGAAGCAGATCTCAAAAGATATCGATCTACATGTTGTAGGTCAAGAGATCGATCAAAGATTAGAACAGATTGCGAAGGATTTGATAGAAGCTGAAAAAGGTGCGATCATGCTTGCAGCCAGAGTTCAAGAGATATACGGCTTGCTCATGGATCTATACAGGTGAGCAGTATGGATGATTTAATAGATAGGGTTAAGAATTTCATCACTGCGCATATTGGATCATCTATATGTCTATGTTCAAACGATGAACATCTGTTGCAATGGATCTGTCCACGGGTTGTTGAAATGATTACAAAAGAGTATTTGACTTTGAATGAACCGGGTATCGATGATATACGTTATATGATTGATTTTTTGTACAGTGCGGCTAATGATAGTTACAAAATTGTCTTTATTCACAGAGCAGAGAGAATTTTGCAGGAGGCAACCAATTCAATGCTCAAAATCTTAGAAGAACCACCTTTTAATTCTGCTATTGTCTTGACTACCACGAGATTTACTGACTTATTGCCAACTGTCAGAAGCAGGGTAAAGACTTTGAATATATTTATCGACAAAGGCATCTTCGAATCACTGAAAGAAAGATTTCTTAATCATCCGAAGATTGACTTGATACTCGCCCTGTGCAAAGATGATTTTGAAATACTTCGTTATATACAACAAATTGAGGAAATTCCATCAGACATTAAATTTGAAGAGTCAGAATTTATTAAGATGTTTGTTGATGGTGAAATAGCTGCTCATGACAGATTAAAAATGGCACTTATGCTCGATGATTTATATGCGAGGTTTTCAAAATGGACTGAAAAAGATTTAGTACAACTGTATCTGAGTATAATGAAAAATTCAGATAAGATAGACTTGAACATGATGGTATTTCTTATGTGCAGGATTTTGCAAAACATCCTTGAATTGAGAGGATATAGAGATGTATCGACATTTAAATGGCTTGATTCGATATTAACTAACAGATTGATGAATTTCAATGGGTCGCTTACTTTATTGAATTTGCTTATATTGATCAAAAAAACAGCAAAGAGGTGATGAATTTGTATATGACAGCAGTTGTATACGCTGTTGAAGTATTGCCAAAGGGAAAGCTGAATTATTACGCAGAGAATGGTGAAGATATAAAACCAGGTGATCTTGTTTTGGTCATGACTGAATTTGGACCGGATGTCGGAAGGGTTATAAAGGGTCCTAAAGAGATGGGAATAGAAGAGCTCGGAACTGAGCTCAAGCCGATTATCAAAAAATTGACCGAGGAAGATTTAAAAACACATCAAGAAAATATAAAGGATGCTCAAGAAGCATTCAATGTATGTGCGGAAAAGATAAAAGAGCACAATCTTCCTATGAAACTACTCCATACTCGTTATATGTTTGACAGATCGAGGCTGGTTTTCTTTTTCAGTTCAGAAACCAGGGTCGATTTTAGAGAACTTGTGAAAGACCTTGCGAGAATTTTCAAGACACGTATAGAACTGAGGCAAGTTGGAGTGCGAGATGAGTTAAAATTCATTGGTGGTTTGGGGCTGTGTGGTTTACCAACATGTTGTAGCACGTTCCTAAGAGAATTTGACAGTATTACCTTGAAACATGCAAAATGCCAGCAGTTAATGATCAACACGGCGAAGATATCTGGTGCCTGTAGAAGACTTCTATGTTGCTTAATGTATGAGTACAATTTTTATGAAGAGGAACTCAGGGGTATCCCCGAAGAGGGCGAAACGGTCCTTTACAATGAAAAAAGTTACAAAGTTCAATCGACAGATGTGTTCAAAAAAACGGTGCTTGTCATGTCTGAAGAAGGAGAAATGGTGTATCTACCATTTTCATATTTCAGAGGTGATGAAGGTGCTTCAGGTGGGTAAGTTATTGATAATTGTAGGGCTTATTCTTATAGTAGTAGGGATATTCACATACATAATTGGTCGTTTCACACCACTTGGACGTTTACCAGGGGATATTGTTATAAAGAGAGAAAGGTTTGTGTTGTATTTTCCACTCATGACATGCTTGATCATAAGCGCTGCTTTGTCGTTGATCTTTTTCGTAATATCAAAATTGACCAAGTGAGTTTAAGGGAGGGACATGGCGAATGAAAAAGTTCACCAAGGAAGAGATTAGAAGGCTTAAAGAAATTGCTCGATTGTGTCGTGGTGATATCCTTAAAATGACGTATATTGCTAATTCAGGTCATCCAGGTGGGTCGATGTCATCACTTGAGATCTTTTTGAGTATCTTTTCTTTCGCTAAGATAGATCCAAAAAACCCTCAAGATCCTTTGCGAGATCGAATTGTTATCAGCCATGGTCACACATCACCTGGCGTTTATTCTGTGCTTGGAAGGCTTGGTTTTGTAGATATAGATGAAGTCATCGCGGGTTTCAGGCATCATGCAAGCATTTTTGAAGGCCACGTTACCCGTGGAATACCTGGTATTGAATGGACAACTGGCAATCTCGGTCAAGGTCTTTCAGCAGGCGTTGGCTTTGCTCTTGCATCTAAGATAAAAGAGCAAGATTATCATGTCTTTGTTGCGATGAGTGATGCCGAACAGGCAAAAGGTCAAGTGGGAGAAGCGCGTAGGGTGGCAAAGAAATATGGTTTGAGTAACATAACAGTTGTCATAGATTACAACGACGCTCAAATATCTGGGAGAGCCAGAGATGTAATGCCAGTTAATATAAAAGCAAATTACGAAGCTGATGGTTGGAGAGTAATCGAAGTTGATGGTCATGATATAGAACAGCTTTTGAATGCATTGGAACAAGCAGTTGAAGATAAAGTCAACCCTGTGGCTATTATTGCACACACTGTTATGGGAAAAGGTGTTTCATTCATGGAAAATGATGTTTCTTTCCATGGAAAACCTTTGACTAAGGAACAACTCGAGAAGGCTTTGAATGAACTTGGAATAGAAAATGATGTGGAAAAATATCTCAAGATGCGTCAACAACTTGGAAATCAAAGACACAGGCCATTTCATATTGAGTATCCCGTTAAAATAACTATTCCACCGAGCAGAACCTACACAGACAAGATGGACAATCGTGGGGCTTTCGGGAAAGCCTTACTTGATCTGGTAAAGGCGAATAAAGACATCGAGACTCCTATTGTAGCAGTAGACTGCGATCTTGCTACATCAGTCAAATTAGATGATGTTCAAAAACATCTTCCACAGATGGTTCTTGAGCTTGGTGTTCAAGAACACAATGCTGCAGCAGTTGCAGGAGCTTTGTCAGCAGATGGTGTAGTGACGTTCTTTGCAGATTTCGGTGTCTTTGGGGTTAGTGAAACGTACAATCAGCATAGATTGAATGCAATAAATCATACTAATTTGAAAGTAGTTGTAACTCACTGTGGGCTGAATGTCGGTGAAGATGGTAAGACTCACCATGGTCTTGATTATATCTCTGCTCCCGCGAATTGGCTTGGGTATAAAGTGATAGTTCCAGCAGATCCCAATCAAACAGATCGGGTGATCAGATATGTTTCAGGGGTATATGGAAATTATTTAATTGCAATGGGTAGAGCAAAGATGGCACCGATCTTAGATGAAACAGGAAAAATATTCTTTGGTGATGATTATCAATTTGTTTATGGAAAAATCGATGTTCTCAGAAAGGGAGATAAAATAACGATAATCACTTGTGGTTCAATTGTTGAAAATGCGGTAAAAGCCGCCGACAATTTCAAAGAAAAAGTTACTGTGTTAAATGTATCTTGTCCATTTGATCTCGATGAGTCTGTTCTCAGAGAATATGCCCATGGGAAAAATGTTCTTGTCTTAGAAGATCATGCTGCACCATTAGGTCTTGCTGCTCTGCTGGCTAAATTTTTCCTTGTCAAGGGGATAATTCCATCGAGATTTGAACACGTAGCGATCGAAGAACATGCTGTTTCTGGACCCTATGAAGCTTTGTATGACATTTATGGACTCAGTACTCCTAAGATCGTTGAAAAACTGGGTCGGATGATCGAGTGAATAAAGAAGAAATATCAACTGTAATTTCTTTCATGGAATCTATTGGTTATAGATTTCTCCAACCACAGTTAATTTATAACGCTCTGTGTCACTCTTCATATGCACATGAACAAAATCAACGTGGTCGAAAAGATGTTGAATCGAATGAAAGATTGGAATTTCTCGGTGATGCAGCTATCGATCTTTTGATCGCTGAGTATTTGTATACTAATCTTCCCGATGCTTCAGAAGGCATCATGGCGAAGGTAAAAGCCGCCGTAGCAAGTGAGGAAGCCCTTGCGCAAATAGCCAGAGACATAAATTTGGGGCAGTATCTTTTCCTTGGCCATGGAGAAGAGGTCACGGGTGGTCGTGATAGAGATTCAATACTTGCCGACACACTCGAAGCGGTGGCTGCAGCGATCTATATTGATGGTGGTATGTCATCTTTAAAAAGATGTCTCCTTTCATATTTTGCAAAGTACGCCCATCAAGTGGTAGAAGGAAAAATTGTTTTTGACTATAAAACCTTTTTGCAGGAAATAACTCAGGACAGATTCAAGCAACTTCCTGAATATGTTGTTGTCGATGAACAAGGACCATCTCATATGAAAAGATTCACTGTAGAACTTAGATTAAACAGAAAAGTCATTGCTGTAGGAGAGGGGTTTTCAATAAAAGAAGCCGAAAAAAATGCTGCAAAAAAAGCCATTGAAAAGCTCAAAGGAGAACAGAATCAGTGAAGATTTTACCGGTATTTTTACCTCAAATGGGTTGCGAAAAAAAGTGTGTATTCTGCGACCAGGGATCAGCGACAGGGTTTTCAAAAGCCCCCGAACTCTCACAGCTGGATGAGTTGGTGAAGAATTATAGATCCAGCACTGAGCAGTTTGAAATAGCTTTTTATGGGGGCACATTCACAGGTATGAGTGAAACTTTGCAGGAATTTTATCTTGATTGGGCGGATAAATATGTCAGAGAAGGGGTTTGTAAGGGTATTAGAATTTCAACAAGGCCAGATCAAATTGACGAAAAAAAGATTGAATATCTCAAGATTCACAATGTGAATTTCATAGAAATAGGTGTTCAGTCATTTGATGAAGAGGTTCTGGAAAGATCGAATAGAGGTCATAGTGTTGAAGATGTAGAAAATGTTTGCAAGATGTTGAATGACATGAAAGTGGATTTTGGTTTACATCTGATGGTGGGATTGCCTGCCGACGATGAGCAAAAAGATCTTTACAGTGCTTGGAGAACAATAGAAGTTGGTGCAAAGACATGCAGGATACATCCAACTTTGGTTTTAAAAAATTCCACTCTTTCAAAGCTTTTCATGACCGGTGAGTACCGTCCACTCGATTTTGAAAATGCTGTCAATATATGTTCAAAAATGGTTGGCATACTTGAATCGCATAATGTAAAGGTGATCAGAGTGGGTTTATTCATTCCAAATGAGCTTGAGGGTAATATCATAGCCGGTCCTTACCATCCAAGGTTTGGTGAAATTGTGAGAATCAAACTCGTCAATGATGTGATCTCTTATCTGAAACCGAGTAAAATCGTTTATACTCATAGACAAACGGGTATTTTGAAATTTGTCGATTTGCAAAGACAGATGGGTGAAGAGTTCGGCTTTCTGGTTGATGGTCAGTTTTTAAGATGGAAAGACGCACTGAATAGATACATTTCTGGAGGTGTGCAAGGTGTTCGAACAGCTCAAAAAAGATATATTACAACAAATTGAGAGTGTGAACGATCTTCAGCAGCTTGAAAAACTAAGAGTGGCATTACTCGGCAAGAAAGGAACAATCACAGAGCAAGTCAAGAGTATCGGTAAATTACCTATCCAAGAACGTCCGGCAGCGGGTAGGGTTTTGAACGAACTCAAAGAGGAGATTCAAAGAGCTCTTGAGGTAAAAAGAGAGGAACTTATGAAAATAGAAGCCGAAAAATTATCTAAAAAAATGTGGGTCGACATAACGCTTCCAGGAATCAGAAGACGTGTAGGTCACAGACATCCAATAATGAAAACTCTTGAGGAAATAGAGATTATATTCGTATCGATGGGATTCAAGGTCGTTGAAGGTCCGGAAATCGAAGATAGTTGGCACAACTTCGATGCATTGAACACTCCTGAGTGGCATCCTGCGAGAGACGAGCACGATTCGTTTTATTTAGATAGTTTTCTTCTGCGTACTCACACATCACCTGTTCAGGTGAGAACTATGTTGTCTGCGCAGCCACCGATTGCGATCATATCTCCTGGTAGGGTTTATAGAAGAGATTATGATGCAACACATCTTCCAATGTTTACTCAAGTTGAAGGCTTATACGTAGATGAAAATGTCTCTGTGGCACATTTGAAATATACGCTTGAGAAATTCGCTCAACAGATATTCGGTAGTGAAAGACGCATAAGGCTCAGACCAAGTTTCTTTCCATTTACAGAACCCAGTTTCGAAGTAGATGTTTCTTGTGGAGTATGCGGTGGAAAAGGCTGTCAAGCATGTGGTTACAGTGGATGGCTTGAGATATTGGGTGCGGGTATGGTACATCCAAATGTTTTTAGGAATGTCGGTTATGATCCGGAGAAATGGACTGGTTTTGCTTTTGGAATGGGTGTCGAAAGAATAACAATGCTCAAATACAACATCAAAGATATGAGGGATTTTATCAGAAACGACAAGAGATTTCTTGAGAACTTTTGATGGAGGGATAAGTCGTGCTTATACCGTTAGAATGGCTCAGAGAATATGTTCAGATAGACTGGACGGATGAGGAAATAGCAAACAGACTCACAATGGTTGGTGTGAGTGTGAAGAGTATAATAACGCCTTTGACAAAAGGAAAGGTTATATGTTCAGTCGTTAAGAAGATACAAACACATCCAAATTCAGACAAACTCCATATCTGTGAGGTTTTCGATGGGAGTAATCGCTACAGAACTATAACTTCTGACATGACTGTAGGCGAAGGATCGCTCGTAGCTATTGCAATACCTGGTACCGTTCTTGCCAATGGTTCAGTTGTTGAACCAATCTCGATAAAAGGTGTTTCTTCTGAAGTGATGATGTGTTCCTTGGAAGAACTTGGACTGGAAATGAAATCTGAGCACGTTTATCAGATACAAGAGGATATACCTTTGGGAACGGATCTAATAGAATACTGGAATCTGGATGGTAAAACTTTGGAGATCGAAATAACCCCTAACAGACCTGATTGCCTTGGAGTCATCGGTGTTGCACGAGAACTTGCGGCACTTTGTGGTAAGACCTTGCAGCAGCCAGACACGAATTTCAATGTGACAGGTAATCTCACAAAGGACTTTGTCAAGGTCAAGATAGAAGATTTAGATGGTTGTCCAAGATACTGTGCTGGTTTTATGGAATCTGTTGAAATTAAACCAAGTCCAATTTGGTTGCGTAGAAGATTAATGAATGCCGGTATTAGACCAATAAACAATGTTGTTGATATTTCAAATTACGTGATGCTTGAAACAGGACATCCTGTACACATTTTTGATTATTCTAAGATTTCAGATGGGTACATAATTGTGAGGAAGGCTTTGGAAGGTGAGCAAGTGACGCTCCTGGATGAGAAATTGTATTCACTCAACGGGATAGAGACTCTCATAACAGATAAAGATAAAATTTTGGCAATTGGTGGGATTATGGGAGCTCACGAGAGTGGAGTGTCTGATTCAACAAAAAACATTGTTTTGGAAGTCGCTTACTTTAATCCAGTGAGAATTCGAAGAAGTTCAAAGAGTTTAAACATAAAATCAGATGCGTCTTATAGATTTGAAAGGGGTGTTGATCCAAACGATTCGTTGTTCGTCATGAAGCGATTGGTACACCTTATTGAGAAAATTGCCAATGGAAAAGCCACAAGGGATTTTGTAGATGTGTATCCCAAAGAAATAACCCCAAAACAGGTCAAACTCAGAGAATCCAAGCTTTCCAAGCTTTTGGGAACGAATGTTGACAGAAACGCGGTGCAAAGGATTTTGATTTCGCTGGGAATGAAAGTTGAAAACGTAGAAGATGGATGGATCACCCAGATTCCGACATTTAGACCGGATATATCCATAGAGGAAGATCTGATCGAGGAAATCGGGAGAATATATGGATATGACAAGATAATTCAACAGGTACCGAAAATTTCGGCATCTGGCAAGGGGTGGAGTGAGCTCAACACCTTCAGAAAAACTATCCGTCAACTTCTCATCGGTAGTGGCTTTGACGAAACTGTGAGTCTTTCATTTGCATCTTCTTCGATTGTAAAACAAATTATGGATATCGATTTGTTGAAATTGAAAAACCCGATGACAGAAGATATGGATTGTCTAAGACCATCGCTTGTCTTTGGTTTGATAGATTCACTTTCTTACAATGCCAAACGACAGATCAGAGATATCAAGTTTTTTGAGATAGCCAAGGTATACTATTTGGACAATGGTGTTCCTATCGAGAAAGAAAAAGTTGGCGTTATTATGACAGGACAGTTGAATGAAGAAGACTATACAGATCATCGTTCAGTATCTTTGCTGAGTATGAAAGGCGTTCTCGATGAACTCTCTGACCATCTTTCGGTGAATTTAGAAGTTGTACCTGCACAGATTGACTGGCTTACTGCTGGTAGATCTGGAAAGATTCAGTTGGAGAATGAAACTGTTGGGATAATTGGAATGTTGAACAGCAAATTCAATCAGATCTACGATATAAAAGGAGAAGTTTACTATATGGAACTTGATTTGGAACAGATTTTCAAAAATAGCAGGACTGTAAAACAATTGAGGGATATTTCCAACTTTCCAGCGGTAAGAAGAGATATATCGTTATTGATACCAATCGGATTTTCTTCGCAACAAATAACTTCATTCCTGATGAAATCGAATCAATATGTTGAAAAAGTGGGCGTGAGCGATATATACACAGGTAAAGATATACCACAAAATATGATGAGTGTAACATTTTATGTCATTTATAGGGCTTCTGATCGTTCATTGACAGATGAAGAGATAAATACCATCTTTGATAAAACCATTGGTGATATCGAGAGTACCTTTGGCGTGAAAAGGAGATTTGTGTGAAGTTGTGAAGATTTATGAGTATAACCCAGATCTACCAATGAACATCGAACAAAAAAACTGTGGAGATTATTCAATAATCTCCTTTGATGCAGTTTATGAACCAGATGTACCCGAGTCAAAAAAGATATATGTGTACGCTTTTCAACCAAAGGATCCGTGGGTCAATCTGATTTTCCTACACGGTATTGGCAACGGAAATATACCCTATTTACTTTGGTTTGGAAAGTATTTCGAAAGATATGGTGTGCAAACTTTTTTCATGATCCTTCCATATCATGAAAACAGGGCAAAACCACAGTGGAATGGTGGGGAGCCCTTCTTCTCTCCTTCTCCATCTTATTGCTCTAAGATCTTTCATCAAGCTGTGAAAGATGTCAGAAGAACTCTTGATTATGTAAAGAAAATCTCAACTTTGCCTGTCTCAATAATGGGTTTTAGTTTTGGTGGCATGATTGCCACGATGTGTCTTGCCTTAGATAAGAGATTAGAAAACGGTGTAATTGCCTTTGCTGGTGGCGATTGGAGATGGATAAACTGGTACTCACCTTATACAGAGCCACTCAGGAAAAATTATTCAAAGTACAGTAATGAGTACAACTGTGTAAACGAATCAAGTTGTATCAAAAATAGATTGCAAGATTTTCAGAAAATAGGAAAGCTCAAACAAATCGACGATATATTTTCACTCTTTCCAGCTTGTTTTCATTACGATCCCATCGCTTATGCACAATTTGTAGAGCAACCTATATTGTTTTTCCAGGGAATCTTTGACAAAATTATTCCGTATAAAAGTTCGCAGATTCTCTTTGAAAAACTCCCAAATGCAAAAAAGGCGATGGTTTTCTCTGGACACAAATCTTCATATATCTTCAGAAGATATATAGCTAAAAGGGTAATATATTTCTTGAGAAGTACATTCTCTAAAGGCATTTGAGATAACCACTCTCCAGTTATTTGTTAAAAAATCACCTATGTCGTTGACTTGAATTTGATTTGGTGTATAATTTTTTTTCGGACACCACTATTAACGGTGGCAGTCATATAATTTTTTCACAGGGGGTGAACCCATGAAGGGTACAGGCAGACTTACAGTGATCTTCTTGGTGGCTCTATGTGTTCTTACAACTGCATTGTTCGCAGCTCCGAAATATGTCTTGAGGTTCAACCACGTTCTTGCTCCTACCGAACCATACCATGAAGGATTTCTCAAATGGGCAAAGGCTGTTGAAGAAAGAACAAACGGTGAACTGAAAATTGAAGTTTATCACAGCGCACAACTTGGTGTTGAAGAAGACATACTCGAACAAATCAGAGCTGGTGCCAATATCGGTCAGAATACAGATTCGGCAAGAATGGGAATGTACGTTCCACCTATCGCAGTCATGAATGCACCGTATTTTGTTAATTACCTTGGTGCAACTACACCAGAACAAGCTCTGGACGCTCTCACAAAACTTAAACAGACTCCGACAATGCAAAAATGGTTGAAAGAACTGGAAGAAAAGTATGGGTTCAAAGTGGTTTCTTACATGTGGATTCAGGGTTACAGACATTTCTTCACCAACAAACCGATTAGAAAACCCGAGGATCTAAAAGGATTGAGAATTAGAACACCCGGGACTCCTATTTGGCAAGAATCTGTTCGTGCACTTGGTGCACAACCTGTAGCCATGAACTTTGGAGAGATTTACACGGGTATTCAAACCAAAGCCGTCGATGGTGCAGAATTAGTGTACGCAAATATATACGGTGGAAAACTCTACGAAGTTCTCAAATACGGTTCTGAAACTGGCCACATTCTTTTAATCAACTTTGAAGTTGTCAGTGCAAAGTGGTTTAACAGTTTGCCACCGGAATATCAGAAAATACTGGTAGAAGAATGTGATAAAGCCGGTATTGAAACCTCTTTGAAGATCATGAAGGAATTGAATGAAAAATTCAAACAGGAAGTAGTGAATAAGGGTATGCAAATCATCACAGATGTCGACATCGATGCATTCATGAAGGCTGGAGAAAAGGCTTATGAAGTTCTCAAGCTTGTCGAAGCCAGAAACCAGCTCGTTCAAGAACTAAAAGCACTGGAAGGGAAATGACAACTCTTTGTTCTTCCTATGCCCAACTCCACATGGAGTTGGGCTTTTGATCTGTCTTTTGCAGAGGTGATATGGATGAAGAAACTCGACCAGTATCTTCTTGCATTTGAGAAGACAGCCGCGAAGATTTTAATAATTGTGATGATAGTTTTTATTTTTATGTCTGGTATTGCGAGATTCTTGAAACATCCAATGAATTGGGCAGTTGATATGAGTACTTTTATGTTTGCATGGGCGTGCTTTTTTGCAGTTGATGTAGCATGGAGAAACAACAGAATGATGTCAGTCGATCTTTTGGTAAAACGGCTTTCACCAAGAGCACAGAAGATAATCAGATTGATTAATTATTTTATAATATCTGCTTTCCTGGTTTATTTGATAATCTGGGGATTTCGATTGACCTACACAACCAGGTTCAGAACATTTGCAGGTATACCTAATTTCAGTTATTCATGGGTAAACGTGAGTGTGCCAATAGGTGCAATTCTCACGCTTAGAACCACGATAATCAAGATAATAACTGAGCTACGAAAGACACCCAAGAAGGTACAAACAGAGGGGGCAGAATGAGATGACTCTTGTTATAATCGTTTTCGCCATCTTTCTCTTAATGGGTATGCCTGTGGCTTTTGCTATAGGTATATCTGGATTCGTGTGGTTTTTGCAAAATCCATCTCTTCCCATAACCATACCCATACAGGTTAGTTTGTCGCAGGTACTCAATTTCACGTTGATTGCAATACCACTCTTTATTTTGGCTGGTAATGTGATGAATTATGGAGGCGTGACCAGCAGATTGATGAATTTTGCGGCATCTTTGACTGGTCACATGAGGGGTGGTCTTGCTCAAGTCTCAGCGGTTTTGTCAACGCTCATGGGTGGTGTTTCTGGCTCGAGTATTGCAGATGCGGCTATGGAGACACGAATGCTTGGGCCAGAGATGCTTAAAAGGGGTTATCCAAAAGGTTATGCGGTGGCAGTGAATGTCTGGACTTCATTGATAACACCGATAATACCGCCTGGGATTGCATTCATTATATATGGGACTATTGGACAGGTTTCAATAGGAAGATTGTTTGCAGCAGGCATAATTCCAGGACTTTTGTTGATGGTTGCATACATGTTTGCGATATGGCTTTCAGCAAAAAGCATGGGTTTACAACCAGAAAGGGAAAAGCGAGCTCCTGCGAGTGAAGTTATCAGAGCTTTGGGTAGGAGTATCTGGGCTGTCATATTTCCTATACTCCTTTTGTTGGGACTCAGAACAGGTATCTTCACACCGTCTGAGGTTGGATCATTCGCAGTAGTTTACGGATTGATAGTCGGTATGATCATCTACAGAGAATTAGATGTAAAAACATTTTTCAAGCATACACTCGACGACTCGATTAATGACGTTGGCAGTGTCATGTACATAATAGCCATGTCACAGATCTTTGGTTATGGTATGGTGTGGGAAAAAACACCAGAAAAGTTGGCAAGTTTCTTGTTGAATATCAGTACCAATCCATATTTATTAATGACGGTGATAGTTTTGTTTTTGATTTTTGCAGGTTTGTTCATAGATGCGACGGCATTAATTTTGATGTTGACTTCGGTTCTGCTTCCTGTTGCAAGAAAAGTTGGATTGGATCCCGTACACTTTGGCTTGGTTTTTATACTCGCCGCGGCTATGGGAAATCAAACTCCACCAGTTGGCGCATCGATGTACGCAGGTTGTTCAGTTCTTGGTGCTTCCGTAGAAGAGTACACGAAGGCATCATTGCCATTTTTCATTGCAACTGTTGCCGTTATATTTGTTGTAATGCTTTTCCCACAATTAGTGTTGTTGCTACCGAATTTATTGTTTAGATAAAGGAGGTTAGAAAAGATGAATTTCTCTGGGAAAGTAGTCTTGATAACAGGTGCTGGTTCTGGCATAGGTCGCAAAGCTGCGGTGATGTTTGCTGAAAGAGGCGCAAAAGTAGCAGTCAATGATATATCAGAGCAGAGAGGTAATGAAACTGTTGAGATGATTAAAAAAATAAGTGGCACAGCCATTTTTGTTGGTGGAGATGTTGCAAAAGATGCGGAAAGAATAGTGAAAGAAACTGTGGAAATATTTGGAAAGATAGATATACTGGTGAATAATGCCGGTATAGTTCCATACGGCAATATCGAAGAAACTTCTGAAGAAGATTTTGCAAAAACCATAGAGATAAATGTGAAAGGACCTTTCTTACTTTCAAAATACGCTGTTCAAGAGATGAAGAAACAAGGTTCGGGTGTTATAGTCAATATCGCTTCTGAAGCTGGACAGGTCGGTATCCCAAGAAGATGTGTATACAGTGTCTCAAAAGCCGCACTTTTGGGTTTGACAAGGTCTTTAGCCGTTGATTATGTGGATTGCGGAATTAGGGTTAATGCAATTTGTCCAGGAACAACATACTCTCAAGGATTAGCAGAAAGAGTTAAAGCATCGCCAAATCCAGAAGAAACCATGAGAAAAATGGTTTCAAGAATACCCATGAAACGACTTGGAAAAGAGGAAGAGATTGCCTTTGCGATACTGTTTGCGTCTTGCGATGAAGCGTCTTTTATGACTGGTAGTGTGATCAACATCGATGGGGGATCGACGATGGTTTAATTTCATATTATGAAAATTGTCATAGAACAATGCATACTCGTGAGATAGAATTTTCATCAAAGTAGTGGATATCATTAGGAGGTGTTTTTGTGGATATACTACAAGTTCTGAGAGATGCTTATGATTCACTAACAGATGCCGAAAAGAGAATAGCCGATGTGATTTTAAAAGATCCAAGGGGCGTGCTTGAATGTTCAATAAGCGATCTGAGCAGACTTGCAAATGTAAAAAGCGAAGCCTCTGTGGTTAAATTCTACAGGAAGTTGAATCTGAGTAGTTTTCAACAATTCAAAGTATTACTCGCTCAAGATCTTTCTAAAGCACCGATGGAAATTGTCTATGAAGATGTCTCAGAAGAGGATGATTCAAGAACAATTACTCAAAAAATCTTCAAAGCAACGGTTAAAGCGATACTGGATACACTTGATAGTTTAGATGTTGAATCTATCGAAAAGGCAACTGTTCTATTCAAAAACGCCCAAAGGATACTCTTTTTCGGTTTTGCGGCATCTGCGGCCGTTGCATTCGATGCCTTTCACAAATTCACCAGAATAGGGAAAAATTGTTTGTTTTCCAATGATGAGCACATTATGGCTACTGTTCTTGCAAATTGTACTCGCAACGATTTATTAGTGGCAGTTTCTCATTCAGGAGAAACAAAATCAATGGTTGCGCTTGCAAAAAAGGCTATGGAACTGAGCGTACCAGTTGTTACTATAACAGGCAACAGAAAATCGAGTTTGGCAAAGGTCTCGACAATTGTTCTTTCCACGAACACCAGAGAAACTCGAATCAGAACAGATGCGATGACATCTCGAATTGTTCAGTTGGTGATCTTAGATACGATTTACACTATGCTTGCCGCGCGAGATGCAAAAGCTATAGAGAGTTTGAATAAGAGTCGTCTTGCAGTCTCAGAATTGAAATACTGATTCTCGTTTTCAGGAGGGGATCATGTGAAGACCGTACTTATAGTTACGCGAACCTTTGGTAAGTATTCATCTGAACCGATTGATTTGCTGAAAAACAATGGATTTGATTTGCGGTGGAGTGATTCTTTAGATCCAGATATCTTGAAAAATGTAGACGCAATCATTTTGGGGACTGGCAAACTCAGCGGTGATATAATCCAAAATTCTTCTTTGAAGATCATAGCTCGAAATGGTGTGGGTGTGGATAATGTCGATCTAAAAACGGCCACACAGATGGGAATACCAGTAACAATTACCGTGAATGCAAATACAATTTCGGTTGCCGAACTTACTATGGGACTGATTTTTGTTTTGTCAAGAAAGATAGTCGCTGTCCACAACGAGTTGTATGAGAGGAAAAGATTTTCGTCATCAATTGGTGTAGAGCTTTTTGGAAAAATTCTTGGAATAATAGGTTTTGGTGCTATAGGTAAAGAAACAGCAAAAAGAGCACTCTGTCTTGGAATGAAGGTCTTAGCCTATGATCCATTCGTTGATAAACAAACGATGGCGCAATATTCAGTTGAATGTGTTGACATGGAAACTCTTTTGAAAACAAGTGATTTTGTTTCCCTACATTTGCCTTTGAATCAATCTACAAGGAAATTAATCGGTAAAAAAGAGTTTGAAATGATGAAAAAAACTGCCTTTTTGATAAACACATCACGTGGTGGCATAGTCGATGAAGTAGCGTTGGTCGAAGCATTGAGGCAAAATCAGATCGCTGGAGCGGCGCTCGATGCCTTTGAAATAGAGCCCTTGCCTGAAGATTCTGTGTTGTACAACTGTCCTAATTTAATTCTAACGCCTCATATCGGTGCACATACCTATGAAGCCATCTACAAAATGAATATGATGGCAGCCCAATCTGTCGTCGATTTCTTCAATAAAAAATTACCTAAGCACATCGCCAATGGTGAGGTTGCTGAGAAACTTTTGAAGCAGGGTTTTTCACAATAATGGAGGTGTTTTTTTGTCATGGGAGTATATGTTGGTGTTGACTTAGGTACAACTGCCGTCAAAGTGATTGTGTACAACCCTCTTACTAAGGAAATAGAAATGGACATCGGTAAAGCCTATCAACCTTTTTCCACAGGACCAGGAATGTTCGAGCAAAATCCTTCAGATATAGAGGATGCAGTTTTTGATGCTCTAAAGCAAGTAGCACAATCATTTAAAAATATCGATGCGATTGTTTTGGATTCTGCATTGCATACTTTGTTGCTACTTGATAAAGACTTAGAACCAATCGGTAATATTGTTCCCTGGTTGGACGAAAGATCTGTAGAACAAGTAAGAAAGATATCAAATAACCAGGAGCTTGCAAATCATTTGCACAGGAAAACTGGTTGCCCTCCAGATACAGTCTATCCATTTTACAAAATTCTCTGGCTTTATGAAAATGATGGTGAAAAACTCGAACAGACTTTCAAAATAGTCTCTCAGAAAGACTACATTGTTTACAAATTGGCAGGCGAGTTAGTCAGTGATATTTCCGTTGCGTCTGGAAGTGGCTGTCTTGATATACACAAAAAACAATGGTGCTATGACGAATTGAAAGACCTTGCAAAACTTGAGAGAGAAAAATTTCCACAACTTGTTTCGGTGAGAGAGATTTTGAGATTACAAAAACCTGCAGCAGACAGATCCGGTTTGAAGGAAGGAATTCCTGTAATTGTGAGCCTTTCGGACGCGGCCGCTTCAAGTATAGGTGCAGGTGCAGGTGTCGAAGATTCTTTGACGCTTTCTGTTGGGAGCAGTGCTGCAATTAGAACTATTGTCAAACAGCCGCCAAAAGAATATCCAGCTCCCGGTATTTGGTGTTATATACTCGATGAGAATCACTACATAACAGGTGCAGCTATTAAAAATGGCGGTTATGTTTTTGATTGGTATATAAAACTTCTCTCAAAGTACGACCATACTGCAGCTGTGAAAAACGTTGAAAAGATACTATACGAACTTGATTTAGAAAATTCGGTTCTTTTCTATCCTTTCATTTTTGGAAAGAGATTTCCAAAATTCGATCCAACACCGTGTGCAAGGTTTGACAGACTAAAGAGCACTACTACGCAGGAACAGGTTGCAAAGAGTGTACTTGAAGGGATAGCTTTTAATTTAAAGCGCGCCTTCGACGTTGTGAAAACGATGCCAAAATCCCTTGAGAAAGTAGTAGCTACCGGTGGATTGACTCAAGCTGACGTTTGGATGAAAATGGTCAGCGCCATCTTTGACCAAAAGATAATTCTTCAGAGTAGCCGACAAGGTGCAGCACTTGGTACGGTGCTCTATGTATTGAGCAATGGCGATCTATCATCTTTAGAGCAAACAACTGAAAATATAGACGAATATAAGCCAGAACCTGTGCTAAAAGAGTATTATGCGAAATTATACCAAATATGGCTTAATGGCATAAGATGAGCTTTTCAGAAGTTAGATTAAACTAAGTTCTACTTTGATTGTAAATCGTGGAATATTTTGATTTTTCTATTCTAAACTCTTTTTAGATCAAGGTTCTGGAATTTTTAGTATATACACAAAATCGTATAATATATAATGGACAGCGCTGACCGGCCGGTGCAAGATTGTCAACGTACAATGGCATAAGTCTACTCTTTTGGTACTCTTTCAACAATAACGAGTTCTGTGTCGCCGTACCTTTTTGATTTGACTAAAGTAAATTGTTTTGGTAAAATGAATTTCTCTAAAATCGCTTTTTCTAAAATGATGATCTTTCCAATATGATCTTTTTCAGAGATGGTGTTTAAGAGCACTTGAGTGAAACCAAGGTTATATGGTGGATCGGCAAAGACTATATCAAACGATTCTGTACATGAGCTAAGAAATCTTCTAAAATCTGCGTTCACAATCCTTATTTCTACACCGAGTTTCTTGGCATTCTCAATGGTAGTGGTAATTGCTTTTTTTGATATATCAACGGCTACGACATTAATTGCACCATGACTCATCGCCTCGAAAGAAACAATCCCACTCCCACAAAAAAGTTCTAAGAAACTCTTGTTTGAAACATCAACCATGTTGAAGATCGCTTGTCTTACGATTGAAGTTGTGTACCTTGTTCTTTTATCTGGAACTGGTTTTAATTCCCTCCCCTTAAAAATCCCACCTGTTATTTTCATACCTTCTCCTGCATCCTGACCTTTTGCTTGATTTGTTCCAGATATTTTCCATCCAGTGGATAGTATCTTAGAACAAAAACGCCTATTAACGTGGCTATTATCGGCACGACGCTGCAAAGTATTCTGAAACCAACTAATACGGTTGGTGGTTGCGAATCAACGGACACAGTTGCGTCATAACCGCTCAAAGAGAAAACAAGTCCCATTATTATGGAATTCAAAGATATGCCAAGCCTTATCACCAATGCATTCGCACCAAAATACATACCTTCACGCCTTTTCCCTGTTTTGACCTGATCTTCGTCAACTATATCCGCAATCATTATATCGAGTATTATCAATGCACCCGCAAGACCCATAGCGAGACTTGAAGTGAGTATTATTCCTTGAACGAAATTTCTTATAAATGCGAACCCACTCAACAGTGTTGCCCAGATGATCATGGAAAGCATCATGGTCTTTTTAGCACCAATCTTTGTTGTTATCCTTTGCCACAGTGGAATCAAAAAGAAGGCAACTATGAATATCAGAGCCATTAAGATCGTTGTCTGAGTGTCGTTGATTTTCAAAACGTACTTTGCATAAAAAGGTAAAGCCGATGTGAGTCCAGTATAAGTGAATTGTAAAAGGAACGAAGCTATTACATAGGTTAAAAAAGACTTGTTGATGAATGTAAATTTCAACGCTTCAACTATACTCAAACTTTGTTCTTGAGAATATTTGGGGTTTTCTTTTGAGCCAAGTAATGTTAGGTATAGGATAGAGCCACCTATTGTTGCAAAGATTATTCCCATATTTCGCCAACCTATCATTGAAGCAATCATTGGTGGTGCAGCTATTCCAAGTAGCAAACCTGGTATTGCGAGGATCTGCCTCAAAGCCGATACTTTTGCTCTCTCTTTCAATGTAGGATACATCTCAGGAAATAGTGCGGTCCAGTTCAGAATGACTATGGTGAAAAAGCTATCGAAAAGAAAGATCATTAAAAAATAGTACACCACCAAAGCCATTGGTTTTGTATTGTCAAAAGGTGGTGCCCAAAAAAGTGCAAAAACCAAAGCAAGAGGCAATGAAAACCAAAATATATATGGTTTTCTTCTGCCCCATTTTGTTTTTGTTCTATCTGAAAGATAGCCAAACAATGGGTCGTTTATGGCATTCCAAAGTCCATACAACATCATGACTATACTTATCAAGTGTGGTGGTGCCTTCAGAACATCTACATAATAAAAAATTGCAAAGGTCGCAACGGCGTTCGACAAAAGAGCAGAACTGAACGAACCAAGGCTGTAGACAAAATCTCTCATGATTACCCTCCTATCCCAGGTCTATGAAATCTCTGTTTGATTTGAGAATTTCTTCAAGTAATTGTTGAGCATCTTCAATACCAGGTCCAAGTGGATGTAGTAACATTGCTTTAATTGCTTTTTGTTTTGATTTTTCCAGAAAGGCTTGAATTGTTAGCCTTTCATACATTTTGATGGTGTGAGTTAAACCAACTGCGAATTCATCAGCTCTGCCAAGTGTTACTGGAAAGACTCTACCTGCCTTTACAAGACAAGGAATTTCAAGCACATAGTCATCTGGAAGATTGTTCACAGCACCATTGTTCTTGGTGTTCACTATGTGCATTGTTCCTGAAGATAGTGAAAGATCTCTTATCAAGTAAGCCGCAGCCGTTGAGTACATGCTACCCCCTCTTTGGGACAATTCCAATGGAATTTGGTCTATTTTTTTGTACAGTTCGAGTAGTTTGCTTTCTATCGATAGAACTTTTTCAGCACGAATGCCTTCCTTTTTGAGTTTTTCGAGCATTGTTTTTTCAGAGAGATAGTATCTCAAATAGGCATTTGGATATAATCTCAGCGCATCTAAAACCCATTCTGGAAATTCTTGCGAAGGGATATTGGCTAAGTGCAATTTCATGTTTTGCATCAACTTCTCTGTTATATCTTGGTCTTTCACATAAACCTTTTCGAGAAATGTCAAATGGTTCAAGCCATAGTATTTGAGAAAAATATCTTCCATTTTGCAACCGATTATCTGTGATATCATCTTCAAAAGATTGATGGGTATATTGCAAAGTCCAATGAATCTATCAAAACCAAGGTAATTCAAAACAAACTCAGTCACATGACCTGATGGATTGGTGAAATTGATAATCGTTGCTTTGCTGTATTTATCTACTATTTCAACATATTTTCTCACCACGGGAAAGGTTCTCAAAGCGCACGCAAAACCACCTATACCAGTTGTCTCCTGACCTATCAATCCATGAGAGAGTGGTATTCGTTCATCGTTCTGCCTTGCCAAGAGTCCACCTACGCGAAACTGAAAAATCACGTAATCTGCTCCCTGTACAGCTTCTATTATTTCAAAGGTCTTTTTTATCTTGAACCCACCTTTGACAAGTTTTTGTGTGAACTCATAGAGAATCTGAAGTTTTTCAGATGATTTTTCTATATCATGTAGAACAACTTCATCTATGTTCACATCTTTTGATATTTCCATAAAACCTTTGATGAGTTCAGGAGTATATGTACTTCCAGCGCCGATCACAGCGATTTTCATTGCTCATCACTCCAATATTTAATCAATCTTGCGATGGCATTTTCATCGAATGGATGACCCGATATCTCCGCCGCAAGGAGTACCGCTCCAACTACTGGAGGATGCTTAGGAATAATTACGTTGAATTCACTTCCAAGAGCAGACTTTATCATTTTTATGAGTATTTCGTCTGCATTTTTGAAAAACCCACCTTCAAGAACTACCTTCACAGGAAAAGTGAAATGCATTTCTCTTGTAAAAGCATCGACTATTTTAACCACTTCATCGACTATTTGAGAAAGTATTTTGAGGGCTACGTAATCAAAGAGATGGGCTGCCTCATAAAGAGTTTGTATCAGTAGGATGGCATACTCATAAATCTTTGATCTATCATGTCCCATGTATTCATAATGCATAATATCTTCAATTGGTTTGCCTATCTTGGTTTCAAAAATCTGTTGCATGAGTGTGTGTTCGTCTCTTTTGTCCTTTGATCGGATTATCGCTGAAGCAACCATGCCAGCTATTATGAATGAACCAAGTCTTTCACCAAAAAAACGTGAGAATCCACCTTTTCTTGAGATTGTCTTTTTATCACATGCATAGTTGATACCACCAGTACCACAACTTATCAGTATACCTACATCATCTAAGGTTCCAGATCTCAGAGCAATTCTACCGTCGTTGTCAAAACTGTATTTTTCCAAATTGAGTTTATCCAAGATAGATTTCGTGATTTTTATTTCAAAATCCATGTCAGCTCCGGCAACTCCAAAATATGAGTAAGTCAGATCGATCTTTTTCAAACCGGCTTTTGTCATTGCTTGATTTACTGCTTGATTTATGATTTCAAACGCTTGATCCACGCCGACACCTTGGTAATTTGCACCTTTCGTTCTGAGATATGACACAACCTTTCCAGATTCGTCTGCTATTACAACATCTGTTTTGCTACCACCGATATCTACTCCCATGAAATACATTTCGATCACCCCTAAAATTTCACGGCTTCTGGCATCACATGAAGCATTGTAGGTGGAAGAACTTTGAACGCTTCAACAAGTTTCTCGTTATATTTTGCTCTCTCAGTTAGGTAAAAAGAAAGCATTTGTAAAGATTTTTCATCAAACTGACTCCTGTGTTGTGCAATGGCAAGTAATTTCTTTTCAAGATGTCTTTGCTCGATTTCATAAAAAGTGTTCGGAAAGGCTGTGTTGAAAAAACTGATAGCCTTTACTTCATGGTCTGTTGTGCCAGGACAAACCTTGGGTAATCTATACAAACTTGTAGCTTGCGAAGCTCCCATACCTGTTTTTATGTGATCTGGATGAACTTCATAAACCAAAAATGGGTCGACGGTAAAAACGATATCAGGCTTAATCTTTCTTATGTATTCAGCCGTCTTTGTTCTGACTTGTTCAATTGTGTAATCTCCGAGATCTTCAAAATCAAGCCAAATCAACTCATGGACACCCAGGATTCGCGCAGCGTTTTGTTGCTCACTTTTTCTTATTTCGCTCAATCTCTGACCAACGATTTTCTGGTCTTGTGAACCTGCCCCACCATCCGTGACTGTTAAATAATAAACTTTAACACCTTTCTCTGAGAGTTTTGAGACTGTTGCCCCCATACTGATGTCGGCATCATCTGGATGAGGTTGAACGCACAGAATTTTCTCACACTCTTCGAAATTAGGAACCATGAAAAACTCTCTGAGCTTTTGGGATAGATCAGTCATGATGTTCACTCCTTTCATAACAATAATTCTACATCACAATGGTGTTTATTGTTCAATCTGGGAATTTGTTGTTTGGTTTTGTGAAAGACCTTTTCGGTGTTGAAAAAAGAGCGGGAGGGTGTAAAATTTCATGTAAACATAAGGTTACTGACAGACGACGCATCGAGAATATTGTTAACATGCGTGTTAGAAAACGTTTGCTTGTAAAGCGTTTTTGTTTGAATATCGACGTACATAGCCATATAATTAAAGTACCATTGGTAGCGGAGCGGTGTAAGTGGATTGGATTCATGTTCCAGTCATGGCAAAAGAAGTACTACATTATTTTAGCAGTTTAAGGGGAATATTTCTCGATTGTACTGTGGGTGCAGGTGGACATTCGGAAGCAATTCTTAACAACATTGATGGCAGCGTGGTCATTGGATTGGATGTCGATGACGATGCTTTGCAGTTAGCGAAGCGAAGATTGAGCGAATTTGAAAAACAAGGAAGATTGTTTTTAGTAAAATCTTCATATGTCAATGCAAGAGATGTTCTAAAACAATTGGGAGTGTCGTCAGTAAACGCAATACTTATGGACCTTGGTATGTCCACGCTGCAGCTTACCAATAGCGAGCGTGGTTTTGCGTTTTCTATGGATGGTCCACTTGATATGCGAATGGACAAAGATCAACAATTGACGGCTTATGATGTTGTCAATTTCTGGACACAAGAGCAACTTAGAAGGTTGTTTTTTGAATGTGCTGAAGAAAAACGCTATGCCAAGAGAATAGCAGATTTTATTGTCAAATGTAGACCTATAAAAACAACCCAGGAATTGGCCAAAGTAGTAGCAAGGGCTTTGCCAGAATCTGAGAAAAGATTACGAAAAAGGCATTTTGCAACAAAGGTGTTCCAGGCAATTCGAATAGCGGTAAACAATGAGCTTGAAAATCTGAAGAAATTCTTGTCGTATGCTCCAGAGTTATTGTGTATTAGAGGGAGAATTGCAGTTATTTCTTTTCATTCTTTGGAAGATAGGATTGTAAAGGAAAGTTTCAGATCAAGTGGGTGTTTAACGGTTGTAACGAAAAAACCAATTAGACCAACGCAGGATGAGATATCTAACAATCCAAAAGCCAGAAGCGCAAAGATGAGAGTAGCGGAGCGAAAGTGAGAGGAGGAGGGGGTTTGGCCCTCGCAAAAACTCAAGCGAAGAGAAGTTCAAGGGTTGTCACACGCACCATTGTCCTCGATCTCAGCAAGGTGTTTCTCCTGGTTCTTTTTGTCGCAATAATAGTTGCCATAGCCTTCCCTATAGTGCGGCTTGCTAAACTTTCTGCTCAATTGTCTCAGCAGAACAGAGTTTTGGAAATGAAAATCGTCGAGCTCCAACAACAAATTGAGCAACTTGAGAACCAGCGATCTTTGACGTTTGCCAATCATGAACTTGTAAGAACAGGAGAGCATGAGAAATAGTTTTCTTGAATTGCGTACGAAGTTGATAATTAGAATAGCGGGCATTGCGGCAGCCGTGATGATATTGGCGTTTTGTTTTCGTGGCACATCAGCTGGTGTTTCTTCAAATTGGAGTGTTCGCATACCTGCGATGCGTGGTAAGATACTTGACACAAATGGCCGCTTTTGTGCTGTCGATGAAATTTCTTATGTTGCCTACTTGGATGTTCGTTTCCTCAAATCACAGTACTCCGACAGGTTATCTCCGCAATTATCACTTTTGCTGAAAAACTTTGGCATCTCTTTATCTGCCGAAGAAATTCTCAAAGGATCAACAAGTTTTGTGAAATTAGCCGAAGAGAAAGACCGAAATTCGATAATCGTGAAGATCCCAACCTCACTCATACCATACGTATCTATTCAGATGGTCACCGTCAGAAAACAGATAAAAGAATATGACTTTGACAAAATCCTTGGAAAGGTTATTGATGGTCATGGAATAGGTGGAATAGAAGAGAAACTCGACAGCGTGCTCTCAAAGAAAAGCGATGGGAAATTACTTTTGAAATACCAAGGGTTTGTCACGTTATCTCCGAAAATAGATAAGATCGTAAAGCCAATCGATGGACAAGATGTAAAGTTGTCACTTGATATAGACATTCAAAGAATATGTTATAGAGAGATACAAAAGGCTGTACAAGAAAATAAGGCACTCGCAGGCGGAGTAGTTATAATGGAGACAAAGACTGGGAAGATCAGGGCGATGGTTACAACAAGAGATTGGAACGATATAGTCATGGGTTATTTTGAGCCTGGATCGGCAATAAAACCCATTGTTTATTCAATAGCTCTGGAAAACAACGTTATCCAATTGGATGATTCCTTTGACTGTCCGGGTAGTATCAAACCCGTACCGGAACTCGATATAACTGTAAGAGATCTCGAAGCCCATGGAAAGACTGATGTCAGTAAAGCGCTCGTTGTTTCGTGTAATACCGCAACGATTTTGATTGCTGAGAAAATCAAAAATCAACTTGGAGTCTATCAATACTACGATTGGCTCAAGAAGTTTGAATTTGGTGAGAAAACTGGTGTAGAGATTGCAGGTGAAATATCTGGTGTTTTGAGAAAACCAGAGCAATGGTCGAAGATCGATTTTGCAATGATTTCAATTGGGCATGGTATAGGAACTCCCGCTCTACAATTTTTAGCGGCCTTCAACACTATCGCGAACAAAGGAGAATATGTTTATCCGAGCATAATCGAATCCAGTGAAGTGAAGAAGAAAAGCGTTATAAGCGAAAGAACAGCTTACGAGATTTCGCAAATATTACGTCGAGTGGTAGAGGAAGGTACCGGGATCAGGGCACAAGTTCCAGGAATAAATGTTGCGGGTAAAACAGGTACGGCACAGAAGATAGCGTCTGGCGAAGGAAAATATTTCTCGATCTTTGTTGGTTTTTTTCCGTATGAAGATCCAAAATATACCATGCTTGTGTACATCGACGAACCTTCAGCAGATAAATATCTTGCCGGAGAGGTTGCAGCACCTGTTTTTGCATCAATTGTGAAAAAGTTGAATACGTTGTCCAAAGAAAGTCCCATCAGTTATCCCAAAGGAATTATCCCAGATTTGAGAGGTATGAGTTTGAGAGATGCGCTGATCATTCTGAATGATATTGGAGTAAAGGATATACAGGTAAAAGGTTCAGGTGTTGTTGTTCAGCAATATCCGGAACCGGGCACGACCGATTTGAGTAAGATCTTGTTGATTTTGCAATGATCTTGACCGTTAATCCCTCTCGATGATATAATTAACTGGCGTTGGGAGGTCGTCTAATGGTAGGACAGCGGACTCTGGATCCGCCGGTGGAGGTTCGAGTCCTCCCCTCCCAGCCAGATCTGCAGGCGAAAGCCTGCTTTTTTTGTGTTGTGATACAACGTGGAGATGTTGTACGGGTACTGAACTTAATGAAGATGTAGTATAATGTAACGGAAAACATTCAAGGAGGTCATACGATGCAAAAGAATATCAAGACACAGGAAAAAAATTTAGTTGTCTGTGAATACACTTTTACGAAGGACGAGGTTGCACAAGCGGAAGAGAATGCTATTAAACAGATCGCAGACAGAGTAGATATCCCTGGCTTCAGAAAAGGGAGAGCACCTAAGCACCTTTTGAGAATGCGCTATCCTGAAACGATAAAATCTGAGATGCTCGAAATACTTTGGCAGAAAATTTCAGAAGAAATCGATATTAGTGAAGAATTGCTTTTATCACCAATTTTAGAAGATTTTGAGATTAGCAAGGATGGCGCGAAGTTGGTTCTGCAGATTCACAAAAAACCAGAAATAGTGATAAAACCATTTGAAGAATTCGAGCTAAAGAGACTCGATAAACCATCGACTCTCAATGGTTATGTTGAAAGAAGGCTTAAGGAATTACAAGAATTTCATGCCGTATTAGAACCCAAAGAAGGTCCGGCCGATTTTGGAGATATGGTAAGGGTAAAGATGACCATAACAACAGATGATAAGGTAGTAATGAACGAAAAAATCAACGAATATGTACTTTACAAAGAAGATGACAGACCTATTGTGACAGAGGTCGTTGGTAAGAAAGCAGGCGATGTGGTTGAATTCGATAGAGATTTCGGAAAAAACAAGGTTTATCATTACAAAATTGAAATTGAGCAGGTTAACAAGAGAAAATTGCTCGATATTTCTGATGAACTTGCAAAGGCCGTTGGTACAGAATATGAAACACTTCAACAACTCAAAGAAGCACTTGAAAAAGAAGGATCTGAACTTTATGAAAGAGACATGAAGGAATTTCTCCAAAATCAAGTGATTGATATTTTGGCAAATGAGTCAGAACTGTTGATATCGGAACGTACGATAGCTGAACTTGTAGAACGTGCATTCGAAAAGATTAAACAAGACAAACAAGAATATGAAAAATTGCTCAAAGATCATGAAAATGATCCCGAAAAGCTCAAGGAGGCTCTGAAAAACTATTACTTAACTGATCTCAAGAGAACTCTATCGATAGAAAAGGTTGCGCGTGAAAATGATCTGAAAGTGACAGACGAAGAAGTAGAAGCGCAGGCACAAGATCTGGCAGTTGCGTGGGGAATTTCGGTTGATAGAGCTAAATCAATTCTGAAATCACGTCAAGATATCTCCAACGATGTTCGATGGGAATTGTTGAAAAGAAAGGTAGCAGACATAATTCTTGAAAAAGCCAAGGTAATAGACATCAAACCAGAGGAATTACAAAAGGAGGAAAAGGAACATGAAGATAAATGATCAATTAATTCCGACTGTTATAGAAACCACTGGTAGATATGAACGAGCTTATGATATCTATTCAAGACTTTTGAAAGATCGAATAGTTTTTCTTGGATACCCAATAGACGACCACACGGCAAATCTTGTGGTAGCACAATTATTATTTCTCGAGGCAGAGGATCCAGATAAGGATATTCAACTTTACATAAACAGTCCTGGAGGATCGGTGACAGCTGGCCTTGCGATATACGATACGATGCAATATGTGAAATGCGATGTAACGACGATTTGTGTGGGACAAGCTGCTTCGATGGCTGCTGTATTGCTCACAAGCGGCACTAAGGGAAAACGATTTGCATTGCCGAACGCGAGAATAATGCTCCATCAACCACTCGGTGGCGCTGAAGGACCGGTCAAAGATGTTGAGATAATAACGAAAGAACTTCTTCGAATAAAGAATTTGATAAATAATATACTCAGTGAAAAGACTGGTCAGCCATTCGAACGAATAGAAAAGGATACGGACAGGGACTTTTTCATGGATGCTTATGAAGCTTTGAACTATGGATTAATAGATAGGGTGATCGAACCAAAGAGAAGGTGAGACTATTTGAAACTCACACCAATGATGCAACAGTACATGCAAATAAAATCAAGGTATAAAGATGCAATTTTGCTCTTTCGCCTCGGTGATTTTTACGAGGCGTTTTTTGAAGATGCCCAACTTGTATCCAAGATACTCGATCTCGTATTGACACACAGACAAGGTGCACCAATGGCGGGCGTCCCTTATCATGCTGTGAACGTTTATCTCAAGAAGCTTGTGCAAGCTGGATACAAAGTAGCGATATGCGACCAACTCGAAGACCCTGCTGTTGCAAAAGGGCTTGTCAAAAGAGAAGTTACCAGAATCGTCACACCTGGTACAGTTCTGGAAGATGAATTACTCGAACAGGAATCGAACAATTACCTTGTTGCCCTATGTAAATATTCTCGATATACGATTGCCGGTGTAGACGTTTCAACTGGTGAGAGTTTCGCAACTTCATTTGATGATTTTCAAGCAACATTGGATTTTCTTGAATCGATAAAGGTTTCTCAGATACTTTGTGATTTGTCGCTGAGAGATGATTTGAAGCAAAGATTCAATAACATCATGATAGAAACTCTTTCGGATTGGCACTTGAGTGGCACTAATGTTGAAAAGGATATCGCAGAAGCTTTTGGTGTCTCAACTATTGACCATTTTGAGCTTGGTGAGAATCTGCAAACCTTTGGTGCTTTAGTTAGATACCTTCGATTTACATTGATGGTGAACAATGTGTTCCTCAAGCCTCCTAAAATTCTCAGGGATCAATCTTATATTTTTCTGGATCCTTCAACTATAGAACATCTTGGGTTGTTACCAGGGGTAAAAGGTAAGAACCTCTTTGACGTGCTCAATTTTACAAAAAGTCCAATGGGTGCAAGGCTTTTGAAAACTTGGATTTTGCAACCTTTGAGAGATTTGAAAAAGATTGTAGAAAGGCTTGACATGGTTGAAGCCCTGGTCAATGATCAATTGTTGTTGAGTGAGATTAGGGAGTACCTGAGTGCCGTCAAAGATATTCAGCGAATTGCCGGAAGAATTCGTTATGGTAAGGCATCTCCAAAAGATCTTGTTGCTTTGCGTTGCACTTTGTCGGTTTGTCCATATATAAGAGAAGTTCTCTTGAGCAACGAATGTTTTTCACATATTGCTCAAATAGATTGCCTTGAAGACCTATGTGAGAAACTCAATCAAGCTATCGAGGAAGACCCATCTATGATCATTGGAGAAGGCAAAGTAATAAGAGCTGGCTATGATAAAGAACTCGATGAGCTCAGAGAACTTGTTTATCATTCAGAGGAGTTACTAAAAGACTTTGAAAGAAAAGAGAAATTGAGAACGAATATACCAAATTTGAAAGTAGGTTATAATACCGTATTTGGTTATTTTATAGAAGTGACAAAATCACATCTTTCGAAAGTTCCAAAAGACTATGTCAGGAAACAAACTCTTGTAAATGCAGAGAGGTTTATAACAGAAGAATTGAAGAATTTTGAAGAAAAGATACTGACAGCCAAGGAAAAACTTGAAAAGCGTGAGAAGGAACTTTACGGGAAGCTCTGCTCTGAGATATTGGAGAAAATAGAGTCAATCATGAATTTGGCCGATTTTCTTGCGTCTATCGATGTTCTTTCTTCGCTGGCTTATGCTGCTACGCGTTATGGATATACTAAACCAAAATTTCAGCCAGATGGGATTTTGTATTTGAAGAATTCGAGACATCCTGTAGTGGAAAAACTCGTTGACAACTTCGTTCCAAATGATTTATTCATGGATCGATCGAAGAGTTTCGTGATATTAACTGGACCAAATATGAGTGGCAAATCAACCTTCATACGCCAAGTAGCTCTGATCGCTTTGATGGCTCAGATTGGTAGTTTTGTTCCAGCCGATGAGGCTATTTTGCCGGTTTTTGATAGAATTTTCGCAAAAATGGGTGTGCGTGATGACATAGAATCTGGCAAGAGTACCTTTTTGGTCGAAATGAACGAGGTTGCAAAGATAATTCATCAGGCTACGAAGGACAGTTTGGTTGTACTTGATGAAGTTGGCAGGGGTACGAGCACTTTCGATGGTATAAGTATTGCGTGGGCGGTTTCTGAATATATACATAACCAGATAGGATGTAAATGTATCTTTGCTACACACTTCACAGAACTGACAGAACTGGCCAGATTGTATGAAGGCGTTGAGAACAAAACTGTACAAGTAGTTGAAGAAAAATCTGGTGTAGTCTTTTTGCACAAAGTGATCGATGGAGTGGCTGACAAAAGCTATGGTATTGAAGTTGCTGCAATAGCCGGACTTCCAAAGGATATCGTTCAAAGAGCAAGAGAAGTGCTTGATGTCATTGTAACTAAGAGCGAACTTGAAGACAAACTAAGAGTTGTTAGTTCCGAGAAACTCAAGAGATTGAAGAGAAAGAAGGTGCATCCGGATCAATCGGCGTTGTGGTGATATACCGATATTGCACCTAACGCATACCAATGCGGATGCCGATAGTTTTGCAAGTGCCTATTGGGGCTATCGAACGATAGGTGGGGGGATCTATGTCGACAACCCTGATTCGACTGTTTTGAATTTGATGAAGAAGCTGAATGTCCAAAATTTTTTCCCAGAACAAGTTCATTGTTTCTATGTATACGATACGTGCGAGCCACAAAAAGTGCCTTTTGATGTTTACAACTACAGAGTTTTTGATCATCATGCCAGTTATTGTTCAGAATTCTTGAGTAAAGCAGATTTTGCACATGTTCGACAGAGAACGGCAAATGTGATGAATCTCTATGATTTGAGCAAAGAAATGCAGTTGGACGAAAAGATCCTGTTTGCCTTTGCCGTCGCACTTGTTACCGATACGGGTTTTTTGAAAACAGCCCGATCTGAGGAAATAGAGTATTTGGCAAAATTTTTAGGCAATCATATTCTTGAAGAAGTATTTGATGTCATATTATTTGGCAAAATAGAAGATACTAAGAGATTCGTCGATATACTTTCAAAGATACAAATCATTGAGCAGAGATTCAAGATAGGCTTGGTGAAATGTGAGAGTGACGATGAATTCCTTTGTATAGTTGATTTACTCATGTTCCCTTTGGGTCTTTCGATAATAATTGGAAGGCTTCCATGGGGAATTTGGATTTATTGCAGAAAAAACCTTGTTCAGAAGATATATCAACAGTTATTGAGAAACTTCTCAAACCGTGAAGCCGGCAAATTATTTGACTTTTATGACGTAGATCTGATTATCGATTTACTGAAGACGTTGTGAGATTATGAATCAAAGAGAAAATTGAATCTTTTAAATAACAAGGGGGGATAATTCTTGATCAGGTATATTTACGATCATTTACCTGAATTTGTGAGAAAACCAGCCACTTCTCTCTTTTTTTACGCGGTACCTTTTCCTTATAATAGAGGGTTACGTTATGCAAATATTTATATTTATAGAGAATTGATGAAGACACAATGGTGGGACGAAAAGAATCTCCTGTTACTTCAATTTGAGAGGTTGAGAGATTTATTATTGTATGCTTATGAGAATGTACCTTATTACAACGAGCTTTTTACAAAATATGGTTTTAATCCGAAAAAATTCCAAGATTTCACAGATTTATCTGTATTACCACGGATTGTTCTCACGCGTGAGGAGATTAATAGGAATTTTGAAGATCTAATCCCCAAAAACTATGATGGATACAGAATTTTGCTTAAGACTGGTGGAACTACGCGATTGCCAATGAGTTTTTATGTATCAGAAAATACTTATTTAGCTGCACTTGCATGTATTCAGAGGCAATGGTATTGGGCTGGCGTGAAACCGAAGGATTTGATCTTTGTCTTTCGTGGAGGTGTTGTAACAAAGAAAGCAAAAAGACTAAATTATTTTTGTGAAAGGATAAACAACGAAGTCTATTTTGACACATCAAACATGGATGGAAATACTTTGAACAGATATGTGGATATTTTGAATAGAATGAAACCAACAGCTATTCGCGGTTTTCCTTCTTGTTTGGAAATACTTTCAGACTATATAATCGAGCGAAAAATCTCTGTTCACCAACCAAAGGCAATACAAACTTCTTCAGAGGTTTTGTTGCCAAAACAAAGAGAGAAGATCGAATTGGCATTTGGCTCAAAAGTTTTTGATACATACGGTAATGGTGAACACACTATAATTGCAACAGAATGTGACAAACACAGTGGCCTTCATCTCAATCAAGAGTTTGGTTATACTGAATTCGTCAAGATTGGAGAGACAGAGGAGAATGAAAGTATATACAAGGTGATCACGACATCTTTGTTTAATAGTGCATTTGTCTTCTTTCGATATGATACTGAGGATCTGGTGATATTGGATCATTCTGCATGCTCATGTGGCAGAAGGTTTCCCCTAATTAAGAAAGTAATGGGAAGGTGTGGGGATATAATAAGATGCTCAAATGGCAAGAAGATCCCACCGGTTTCTTTTGCCAATTTTTGGGTTGATAATCTAAAAGACAGGTTGAGAGGTATCAAATATGTCCAACTGGTTCAAAAAGATCTGGAATATTTCATTGTCAGACTCATAGGTCAAGAGGATCGTGAAAATGAAAAAATGAAAAAGTGATAAAGGAAATACTGCCAAATCTTCTGGGTAAGAATGTCAAAATCGAGTTTGAATACCTATCTCATGTCGACTTCCACAAGAAATGGAGAGTGACCATTTCAGAGATCGAGTAAATTCCTTTGATTTTTGCAAGCTATGGTCTGTTAATCATGGCTATGTTTCCTGGTTATATTAGTTGAACTTTAATCATGATTGACAGGACTAAAATATAGTATTGGTGATAAAATAAAAATAGAAAAAATCTATTCAGGTTAAACACTGTTTCACATATACCTTTAGGAGGAATATGAAATGACTCGAGAACAACTCATAGAAATCATCTCTGAACGAGTAGCTAAATGTACAGCATGTACTCTTCATACAGGTCGAACAAATGTGGTTGTTGGTGAAGGTAGTTTGTATGCTCCAATAATGTTTGTTGGTGAAGGACCAGGTGAAGAAGAGGACAAGACAGGAAGACCCTTTGTTGGAAAAGCAGGACAGCTTCTGACAAAAATTCTTGAATCAGTCAGTATTAGTCGTGAAGATGTCTATATATGTAATATAGTGAAGTGTAGACCACCGAATAACAGAGCACCCAAGCCCGATGAACAAAAAGCCTGTGGTCATTTTCTCCTTGCACAGATAATGATTGTAGATCCAAGAATCATAGTACCACTCGGTAGTACTGCCTTGTCTTTTTTTCTGAATCAGAATCTTTCAATCACAGAATGTAGAGGTAAAGAAATAGATTGGAAAGGGGGAAAGAAACTCTTTCCGATGTTTCATCCAAGTTTCCTGCTGAGAAATCCTTCAAAGGAAAAAGGTTCACCCAAGGATCTCACTTGGCAGGATATAAAGAAAGTAAGGGCATACTTCGATCAGTACAAAGGGAGGTAAGACTATGGCAAGGGGTAGAAAGAAAATTTTAACACCAGCACTTGAGGATTACTTAACTATCATTTATGAAATTCAGCAAAAACAACCAGCCGCCAGAATCAGTACGATTGCTCGAAAAGTAGGTGTAAGTCTTCCAAGTGTTACGAACGCCGTTAGACGCTTGGCAGATCTTGGTTATGTCGAATACGAAAAATATGGGCTCATAGTTTTGACAAACAAAGGGAAACGTAAGGCACAGATCATGCGTGTACTGCAGCAGAGAATTTGTAACTTCTTTTATTATGTGTTAGGAGTGCCTGTCGATGTTTCTGATAAGATCTCCAAGCATTTGTCACACTATCTCACAGCTCGAGCGCGTGAAAGAGTGAAAGAATTCTACAGATTGATTCTCGATTTTGATGAAACCAAGGCAAAAGATCTCAGAAAATTCATCGAAGAAAGTAGAAAATTGGTTAACGTGGAGCAACTCCCACAGGAAGTCCTTGAAGATATAAAGGCAGCAGAGATAGAGGAAGAAGAAGGTGACTAATTGTGCCTAATATTCTTGTCACTGGTGGAGCTGGATTCATAGGATCACACTTGGTGGATGCACTGACTCAGGAAGGTTATAAAGTCGTTGTAGTTGACAATCTTTCTACTGGAAAAGTAGAAAACTTGAATCGAAATGTTCTGTTTTACCAGCAGAGTGTTGAAGATGAAGAGATGATGGAACGTATTTTCATGTTGCACAAATTTGATTTTGTGTTCCATCTTGCGGCTCAAGCAAGTGTCAGTGTTTCTGTGAAAGAACCAGCAAAAGATGCTAAAGTGAACATCCTGGGAAGTTTAATTCTTTTGGAGAAGAGTGTGAAATACGGTGTAAAGAAATTCATCTTTTCCTCAACAGGTGGGGCGATTTATGGAGAAGGTGTACCAGTGCCAACAAGCGAAGCGACTGTGCCTCATCCTATCTCTCCTTACGGAATTGCCAAGAGATCTGTCGAGATGTACCTTGAGTTCTACAAAAATGAAAAAAATTTAAACTATGTCTCTTTGAGATATGGTAATGTATATGGCCCAAGACAGGATCCAAACGGTGAAGCCGGTGTCATCGCGATATTTTCTTCGAGAATGCTTAAGAATGAAGAAGTTTTTATCTTTGGAGACGGTGAATATGTGAGAGATTATGTATATGTTAAAGATGTTGTACGTGCCAATTTGCTTGCTTTGAATCAAAACGTGAGTGGCATATACAACATAGGAACGAGTATTGGGACTTCTGTGAATGAACTTTTCAAGATGCTCGCGCAGATAACAAATTATCAAAGACAACCAACCTATGCACCACCGAGGAAAGGCGATATACGAAAAAGTATCTTAGATTCATCAAAGGCAAGGTCGGAATTGGGCTGGTCTGTAACGACAACACTTGCTGAGGGATTAGCAGAAACTGTTGAGTTCTTTAAAGCATGATGGGTAGGTGAATCGCCTACCCATCTTGGGGGTCTTAAATGATGTTCGACCCACAAGTAGATGAATACAAACCTCTTGCAGAAAGGGTCAGACCAAAGAATTTTGAAGATTTAATTGGTCAGCAACATGTGATGGGAAAAGATGGGATATTGCGTAGAGCCCTTGAAAAAGGGAGTATATTTTCTTGCATCTTGTATGGTCCACCTGGTTGTGGAAAAAGTTCTATTGCGGAACTCATAAGAAAATATGTGAATGCCGAATATTATTCATTCAGTGGAGCGCTTCATGGCGCTGCTGAGATCAAGCAAGCTATGAACCGAGCTCAGGAGATGAAAAAATACGGTAAACAAACGGTGGTTTTTATAGATGAAATTCATCGTCTCAACAAAGCACAGCAAGATCTTTTGCTCTCCAAGGTAGAAGATGGGACGATAACGTTGATAGGTGCAACAACAGAAAATCCTTCTTTTGAAATCATTCCTCCATTATTGTCAAGATGCAGAGTGATCTTTCTCAAACCTCTTTCAAACGAAGATTTAGTGAGAATAATGAAAAGAGCCTTGATAGTAGACCAAAAGATCGCGAATTATGGAATATCAGTTAACGAAGAAGTTCTTGAATCGATTGCTCAGCTTTCTCAAGGTGATGCGCGTTTTGCGCTCAATACCCTTGAAATGGCAATTGAAACTGCAAAGACTATGGACAAGAAGATACTCGATCTAAAGATCTTACAAACCAGTACAAGTTATAAACCCCAAGGATACAGATCTGAAGAACACTATGATTTTGCTTCTGCATTCATAAAAAGCTTGAGAGGTAGCGACCCAGACGCGGCATTGTATTATATGGCAAGAATGATCGATTCTGGAGAAGATCCCATGTTCATTGCAAGGAGAATGATAATCCTTGCCAGTGAAGATATAGGTTTAGCTGAACCCATGGCACTACTCGTTGCGGTGGCTGCAGCCCAAGCCGTTGAATATGTAGGATTACCCGAATGCGTATTGAATCTTGCCCAGGCTGTGATCTATCTTGCGGCAGCACCAAAGAGTAATTCAGTTTACTTGGCAGTTGAAACGGCGAAAAACGTTGCAAAGCAATCTATTAACCTTCAAGTTCCACTCTTTTTGAGAAACCCTGTTACAAAATTGATGAAAAACGCAGGCTACGGTGAAGGATACATTTATCCTCACGAAGTCGGTGGTTTTGTGAGAAGAAGTTATATGCCAGATGAATTAAAAAAGGTCAAGATCTATTTACCCAAAGACATTGGAAAAGAATCGAATATCAAAAAAAGACTCGAAGAGCTCTGGGGGAAAGAAAAATATTCACAGGAGGAAAGAAAATGAAGAAGATAAGATCATCGAATTGTATTTACGCTTTTTCATCTTTGATGAAACCTGTAGAAACCATTGAACCAGGTGAAATAGTAGTCTTTGAAACCGTTGACGCCCTGGGAGGTCAAATCAAAGACGAAAATGATACAGCATACCTTGATTTTTCAAAAGTCAACCCTGCAACAGGACCTGTATTTATCAAAGAAGCATATTCTGGAAAAGTTCTCAAGGTTAAAATTTTGGATATAGAGATCTTCGATAAAGGTGTTATAGTTGCCGAAGAGGGCTTTGGTGTACTACCCGATGTTGTTAAAGGTTTCAAAGCTAAGATCGTTGAAATTAAGAACAATATGGTCTGTTTCGATAACCTTAGACTTCCGATAGACCCGATGATTGGTGTAATTGGTGTGGCCCCAGAAGAAGGTGAATTTCCAACTGGCACAGCTCATAGGCATGGGGGAAATATGGACACGAAGCAGGTTAAATCGGGAAATATTATTTACCTACCAATCTTTCAAGATGGTGCTCTCTTTGCTTTAGGCGATGTTCATGCACTGATGTCTGATGGGGAGGTATGTGTTTCTGCGTGTGAGGTCGGCTCGAAAGTGACAGTGAAAATAGAAGTTGTTGATAGGAAAATCGATTGGCCTATTGTCGAAACATCCAAAGGTTACTTCATATTGGTTTCTTTGCCGGACATAAATGAGGCTTTTAGAGAAGCCACAAAGCAGGCTGTGAATTTTCTTTCTGAAAGACTTGAGATATCATTTGACAAAGTTTATATGTTGGCAAGCCTTGTGGTAGACATTCAAGTGAGTCAGTTAGTTGATCCAAATAAAACAGTCAGGGCTTTTATACCAAAGACAATTTTTCATTAATCGATTGGAGGAGTCAATACAATGAGTGTTGCAATAGTTGTTGACAGCAGCATGGACTATCCCAGTGAATATAAATGGCAACTGCCAGTTCATATACTTCCTTTGAGACTCTATGTGGACGAAAGGGAATATAGAGACAGATATGACATAGATGAAAGACAGATATATCAATACATGATTGACGGAAAGAGAGTTAAGACTGCCCTGCCGAACGTGAAAGAGACGGCGGAGTTACTATCAGAACTTTGCAAGAAATACGGTAAAGTAATCGTGTTGACACTTTCTCAAAAACTCAGTGGAACTTTCAACATGATTAGAATGGTGGTTGAAAATTTCAATCTGAACAAAAAAGTTGACGTCTACGACTCAAGAGGAGTTAGTGGTAAGATCTTTTATGTCTTAGATAAATTGATCAATGACCTACTCAACAACAGAAAAATTTGTCAAGAAGCTATTGATGAGTACAGCAGAAATTCGACAATGTTTTTTGTGCTCAATACCTTGGAATACCTCAAGAAAGGCGGAAGAATAGGCAAATTGAGTGCTTTTATTGGCAAAATTTTGAATATAAAACCAATTCTCTCGTTGGATGAAAAAGGAGAACTCTACAAAGTGGCAACTGCAAGAAATGACAAAGATTTGGTCAGTACCATGGTTTCGTTGATTAAAGATTTCATTGGCTCAGAGAAAAATTATGTTCTTTACGGGGGATATGGTCTTGACAGTATGAAAGATCTTCTGCAGGATGTGATTTCTAAATTCAATAGATGTGATGGATTAGCTCGTGTAGGTCCAGCGGTCGCTGCACATGCTGGGCCAGAGGTTTTTGGAATTCTCGTTGGTAAAGCTTGAGTTGTTTTGTCAAACAATTTTCAAAGTCTTTGAACATTTGGTATCTTGATAAATATCTTCTTTGTGATAATATATTCATTGGTTTGTGTCGGGGCGTAGCGCAGACGGCTTAGCGCGCCTGCCTTGGGAGCAGGAGGTCGCTGGTTCAAGTCCAGTCGCCCCGACCATTTTTTATATAAATATAAAAAATCCCTTCTTTAACCACATCTACCAATTTTTCATCATACATAATCATAAAATGATACAAATTATGTTCCTGTATACAAAATAGGCAGGGGTATTCTTGCATTCGTCTTGCTGATTAATTTAAAGATATTTTCAAAGTGTTGTCATGGAAATAGTTGTATAATTGTACAACAGTGAAAGGAGGAAAGTTGTGCAAGTCGAAGAGATTTTTAAAGCCCTGGCATGCAAATGGAGGATTGAAATCATAAAACAGATAGCAAAACAAGATCTTTGCATGTGTGATCTTGAAGCGGCAAATTATATCGATAAAACAACTATTTCAAGGCATATAGCCATTTTACAAAATGCTGGAATTATTGAGTTGCGAAGAGAAGGGCAGAAAAAAAGAATAATCCTAAAGGACAACAGGATTCTGGAACTCATAAATTTGGCTGAAAAGATCGTTGAAAAATGATATTCACAGAAGGAGGAGATATAGAATGGCAAAGAACTGGTATCCAGTTATTGATTACGACAAATGTGCTGGATGTCTGAGTTGTGCAAATTTCTGTCCTCATGGAGTTTACACAATCAAGGATGGTAAACCTGTTGTCACAAATCCTCTTGAATGTGTGGAGTTTTGCAGAGGTTGTCAAAAACTTTGTGACTACGGCGCGATAACTTACTCGACGGAGGTGAAAGTCCATGGGTAAAAAGGGATTGTTACTGTGTGTTTGTTAAGGTACATGCCCGTCTTTTCATCAAATGAATGTTTTTGAAGTGCTCAATGCTATAAGAAGAGAAAATTTGGTTGATTTTGTCGCACTTCATCCACAACTGTGCGCAGATGATGGAGATACTTACTTGAAAACATTGACAAAAGACGATCAAATAGAAAAGCTGTATGTAGCGGGTTGTGATCCAGCGATGCAAAAAAAGATGTACAGGGATGCTTTTGAAACGAGTAATTTTGACAGATCGAAACACGTTGGTGTAGATATAAGAAATATGACTACAGAACAGGCAATTGAAGCAATTAAGAATATGATCAAAAATAGCTGAGTTTTGTTGTATCATATCTTTGGTGATAGCTGTGTGCAGGATGATTGGTTTTTCTTTTGAAACTGAACAAGATGTAGGTGTATTTTTCAAACATTTACAATCAATGGCTCAAAATGGTAAGAGTGCTCCCCACAACCACGGGTGGGGAGTTTATGCTATCAAAGACAACGCAGTGATCTATTATCGCTCACCAAGGCCGGCGTATGAAGAAGAAATGACTTCGTTTCCTGCAAAAATAGGGATCTTTCACGCAAGAAAGGCATCAGAGCACTTGCCGATAACCTTTTTGCAACTCCATCCATTTATAGATAACAGAGGCAAGGCATTTTGTCACAACGGAACTATATATGACATTGAGTACTCTTCAATAGATAGCGATACTTACTCATATTTCTTGAAAATCAAAGATTTCTCAAATTACGAAGATCTAACTAACAAAATCGGGGAAATAGCTCAAAATTACAGGCACACAGGTATGAATTTTTTGATGATCAATAACGATGAACTGGTTGTTTATTGCGGATACAGTGGAAATAAAGATTACTACACTCTATGGTATCGAGATACAAATGGCTTTGTGGTGAGCTCAGAACCGATGGATCAAAGATTCAAACCGATAGATAATAAAACACTTCTCGTTGTGAAGGATGGAAAAATAGAGCAACTGAGATCGATTTAATGATCGGTGAAAACAAAAAGGGGCTTTAGCCCCTTTTTATGTGAAATAATTCTCTGCTGCGTGCGTAGCTGCTATTGCGCCATCTGAAACCGCAGTTATTATCTGTCTGACACTCTTTTTTCTAACATCTCCTATGGCATACACCCTTGGAATATTAGTTTGCATGAATTCATCTGTGATGATATAA